>JAZRVZ010000025.1:0-8925 GCA_045599425.1 Bacteroidaceae bacterium
CATCCAATGCAGCTGCGGAATCATTCAATGCAAAAGTCAAAGCATTCAGAGCATCACTAAGGGGGATCGTTGATGAGAAGTTCTTCCTTTATAGACTATCCAAAATTTACGCTTATCCCCACTAAATTTCCACTGAACCTATGGAAGCGCTACGCTGGTTTTGACGATTCCACGCTACAATTGCTGAAGGGGGAGACGAAGGGCTACAAGTACGAGGACGGGACGGGGCATCCGATGTTGCATGTCGTATCGCTCGCCAAGCTCCGGGCCGAAGCAGAACGGAAGTACTACTATGCCGGTGCGGCCGTACTGGCAGTGGGCATACTGGCAGCTGTGGCCTATGCCCTGTACTCCAGACGTCGCCGCAGGAATGTGGAACGTCTATTGGCTCAGTTCAAGGCAGAACAAGAGTGGACTACCGAGGAGAACAAGAGGCAGCGCGAGGCCAATGAGACGCATTTCCTGCAAACGGATTACTACCAGCAACTGCAGCAGAGGATTGAGACCGGCAAGCAGATGACACAGCGCGACTGGGACGAACTGGAGGCACACATAGCCCTGCTGGATCCCGACTTCAAACGCAAGCTCACTTCGCTCATTCCTCTCTCCTGGCAGGAGCTTCACGTCTGCCTGCTGCTCAAGGCGCACATCTCACCGGCAGGCATCGCCACCCTCACCTGCAAGTCTCCAAGCGCAGTGACAAGTACCCGAAGCCGCCTTTACAAAAAGGTTTTCGGGGAAAAAGGCGGGCCAAAAGAGTGGGACGAGTTTATTCTTTCATTATAAGCAAGTTAAGTGGGGTTTGCAAACAATTTGCAAACCCCTTTTTCTTACTGTAAAGCATTTGCGCAATATTTGCGCAATGCAATTTTGTGCTCTTTTCGTGATAGTGTTGTACATTTGCTGCCGGAAAATCAAATCACGCAAAAAACACTATCATGAGAAGACTTGCATTTACCTTTTCCATCATGCTCCTTGCATCATGGGCATGGGCGCAGCAGAGAGAAATCACGTTGAGTGGCTACGTAGAGGATGGTTTCCT
Organism: Bacteroidaceae bacterium; assembly: GCA_045599425.1. GTDB lineage: Bacteria > Bacteroidota > Bacteroidia > Bacteroidales > Bacteroidaceae > Physcousia. Next base: position 1,043 of record JAZRVZ010000025.1, read on the forward strand.
GAAGACTCCACTCCTCCATGCCCAGGTGTCTGTATGCAGGACCGACAGCACCGTACTGGTGGATTCAGCCACGGTAATGCCATTTGGCGAGTTTGTTAATGGCGAACTGAAACTCAAATCAACAAAATTCACGGCGATGGTGCGGACGAGTGACAAGGCCTTGCTTTGGCACGTGCAGATGAAGGGATACAATGATGTATGGCAACGGGTGAACTTTGGAAAGGCAGACAACGTGGACGTACCCACCACAGGACTGCGCAAGTCCAGGGAGACACAGCTGGACGAAGTGTTGGTGAAGGCCACACGGGTCAAGATGTTCTATCGGGGCGATACCATCGTCTACAACGCCGACGCCTTCAACCTGCCGCAGGGCAGTATGCTGGACGACCTTATCCGTCAGATGCCTGGCGTAACGCTGAACGAGGCGGGCGAGATCTTTGTCAACGGCCGAAAGGTGGACGAACTGCTGCTGGGTTCGCAGTCCTTCATGCGTGGCAACAAGAAGGTACTGATGGAGAATCTGCCCTACTCCACGGTGAAGAATATCAAGGTCTATGACAAGCGGACGGACAAGAGCGAGGCATTGGGCTATGACGTGGAACCCAAGAAGTTCGTGATGGACGTCAACCTGAAGGATGAGTTCCGCAACGGCTACATCGCCAATGCGGAAGCTGCTGCCGGCACCGACGAGCGTTGGTTGGGACGTGCCTTCCTGCTGGGCTTCACCGACCGCACCCGATTGACGCTCTTCGGTAATATAAATAATGTGAACGAGACGCGCCACATCGGCGAGTCCGACCGCTGGTCACCGGCATCCATGCCCAGCTCGATGACCACCACACGCAGTGCGGCTGCAGAATTCTTCTACCACTCAAACGAGGATAAGGTGAAAGAGACGTTCAACGCCGACTTCACCTCCACCACGAATACCACCGACATGCAGCAGCGTCGCGAGCAGTTCCTGCAGGGAAGCACGCCCCTGTCCACCTCCTCTTCATGGGATCGCAGCGGGACACACCAGTTAAAGCTGCATAACAGCCTCTCCCTGGCAGCTCCCCTCTGGGGTCTGCATAATCTGGACTTCTATCACCTTACCCGCGATGGCTCGTTCCATTCTGCCTTCGACCAATGGAGTGACACGCTCGTTGCCTCGAAGCGCAGCATCGGTATGAGCGAAGGCAAGGCATGGGGTATCAAGGCCGAATCACAAGGGGCCTTCAACCTCAACAAGGAGAAGCAACAGCACATGGACTTCTTTCTGGTACTGGCGTATGACCTGGACGAGAGTCGACAAGCCAATCGCTATGAAACCCAGCAGTTTGCGGCAAATCAGACCATGGCCACCCACAACAGTGATGACCTGTCAAACAGCAGTTTGAACGGACTGCTCCTGCTGAGTTCGGGCAGAAAAATCGGCAAGGGAATGCATGTCGGAATAGGAGAAACCGTGACCTATTACATGCAGCATCGTCACGACTACCTCTATCATCCCGATACCCTCCTGCTCCCTTCCCAGTTGGACATGCTCACTGCCATCAGCGACCCTCGCAACTCCTACGACAGCCACAATTCTCACGTTGTAGGTACGACCAGGTTCTCTATCAGCAAGACCGCTACGCACAAAATGAAGTTTTACGGCATCCCCATGACCTATACGCCATGGGAGTTCAGTCTGAATCTCCCTGTCCATCACGAACAGCTTGACTATCAGCGCGGTGCGCTGGACACACTAACCACACAGAACACACTCTTCCTGAATGCCAATGCAAGTTACCGTTTGTTGAGAAACGAGGGAACGCACGACCTGCGAGCCAGTGCCAGCTTTGACCAACGAAGTGTCGGCTTGCTTGACTGCCTCGATTGGCGTGACGACAGCCAGCCGCTTATCGTACGACAGGGCAATCCGGACCTCAAGCACTACGCCGCAACCAAGGTCGCTGCCGATTACTACAACCACAACGGCCATGGCCATCAGCAATCCTTCCACCTCGGCACAAACTTCACCTACGACCATCGCAACGTGGCACAATCCGTACAGTATGCACCCACAACAGGTATCTACACCTACAAGCCCATGAATATCAGCGGAGCCTACCTGCTCAATGGCAACTTCGATTTCAGCCGCACCCTTGACAGCAAGCACTACTGGAGCATCCAGACCAATGCCGATGCCAGCCTGCATCACAGCGTCGACCATGCCATGTTGGCCGGCGAAACCCTGAGTCACGAGAACATCGTCAATACGCTTATCCTGCATGACAATGCCTACATCCAGTACGACCACAACAAACTCAATCTTCGTGCTACGGGCGACATTCGCTGGCGACACAGCGAGGGCCAGATGCAGGACTTCGATGTGCTCAATGCCTTTGACTATCAGTATGGTATCTCCGGTCGCTACACCTTGCCTCGTCTCAACACTACCCTCTCCCTCGACGGTAACATGTACAGTCGCCGTGGCTATGGCTCATCCGACCTTAACACCGATGACTTCGTGCTTAATGCCTCCCTCTCGCAACCGCTCTTCAAGGGCAGACTCATCGCCCGCATCGAGGCCTTCGACCTTCTACACCAGCTCTCCAACACCCAGTATGCCGTCAATTCCCAGGGCCGCACCATCACCTGGTACCGCTCCCTGCCTCACTACGCCATGCTACACTTAGTGTACCACTGGAACAAGAACCCGAAGAAGAAATAAAAAAATTACTTCTTTTAGACGAAAGCAACAAGCCATTTTAGCCAAAAGTTACGTTTTTATAAAGATTTGGCTATAATTAAAGGCATATTTCCAGCCAAATCTTACAAAACACCATGTTCTGATGCTTTTTTGATGCCTATAGGCATAGGCTGTTCACCAGTTCGTCCAGGTCCGCGCCACTGCCATCCTTGCCGGTCAGCTTGCGGTAGAGGCGGCGACGGAGGTTGCTGATGCTGCCACGGGTATAGACCATGAGGATGGACATCTGCGAGGGGGCACACTTGGCCACGATGAGGCAGATGATGCGTGCCTCAGGTTCCGTGAGGGTATAGTCCTTCTGCAGGGATGGGAAGAGCTGGGGATATTGCTCCTCCGCCAGCGACTGGAGCTGCTGCCATTCCTCCGGGGAGGGATGGGCATCACGGGAGGAGAGTTCGTGGAAGCGCTTCACGATGGGAGCATCCAGGATGGTATCTGCCCTTTGCGTGTCAAGAGTGGTTCGCAGCGAACTGACCAGTGCGGCATATTCTGCATTCTGCTGCAGGAGTTCGCGATGCTGTCGACGCAAGCGGAACTGGCGGAGAATCAAGACGATGACGATGGAGATAACGATGACAACGACAAGGGCGATGGCATTGCGATGGCGTTCGGCCTGCTTCACCTGCTCCATCTGGGTGCGCAAGGACTGATAGATGTGTGAGAGTTCCATACCCTGCTTCTCTGTTCTCTCGCCAAGACTGTGGGAATCGATTTCACGACATCTCTGGAAGTAATAATCGGCAGAATCCTGCTGACCAAAGTCTCTGAAAGCATACGCCAACTCGTACATGCCGCTACTGCTTACACCCTCGTAACGGTGCATGTATGCATCTGCCGATTTTCGGAGATAGTATAGGCACGAATCCCTCTCGCCCATATTCTTGAACGTCTGGGCCTTCTTCCTCCAAAACAGTCTTGCCGCCTCTGACTGCGGATGCTCGATGTTGTACGAAGTGTACTGGGCAAAGCGGTTGAGTTCCTTTAGAAACACTCCGTCACCCTCACTATGGAGAAGCGCAGGGAAGATGCAATCCTCTGCCAGCTGGCGATGGCCGTGCGCCCAGAGGTAGTCGTGGGCCTCCCAAGCCATTTCGAAGTCCTGAAACCAATAAAAGTTCAGGGCACGGAAGCACATGATATGCACCGAATCCCCCATTTCCTCGGTCAGGCGCATGGCTCGGGCTGCCTGCTGGCGTGCCTGATCCATTCTGTACGTCTCAAACAGTACCTCGGCATAGTCCGATAGGGCGTTGGCAAGGAGCAGCGTGTCGAATGCCTGCGTGGTGTCGATGCTGGCCACGGCCATGCGACAGGCCTCCGACCAGAAGCTGTTGTCACGCATTCGGCAGTACATCTTGCCTGCCAGTCGCCATGCCTGCAGGCGTTCCTCGGGCGTGCCGTTCATCTCCGCGTAGGCTACTGCCAGCAGGGCCAGGGAGTCGTTGGGTGCATGGTCGAAGTCCTTGAGCTGGGCCTCCACCTTATCTATATATGCCTGCGCATCGTCACCTCCCATGGTGCAACTTTGCGGGATGAGCACCATCAATGCGAGGGTCAGCATCAGGACAAACGTCCGTAGTCGTTTCATTGTTTTTTGTCTTTTTTGTGTCGCAAAGATAGTGAAATTGCCCGAAAACAGTGTGAAAACTCTGCTTTCAATCATTTGAAAACAAAGAGAAAGCACGAAAATTCGGTGTTTTGTCCCCTTTTCATGTACTTTTGTCGGCAAATTCACTTAATCATTGATCATCATGAAAAGAACAATTATCATTCTCTCCCTCCTTGCCATGGTATGTGGCAAGTCGTTTTCACAGAGCCTCGTCATAGGCAAAGTGCAGGATGCTTTCCTCAAGACTCCGCTGCCCAAGGCTCAAGTGGAATTGTATGCCCTCAGCAGGGTTGTCCAAGAAAACGGAGGAACCACGTACAGCTATACCCTCATCAAGACGGTCACTCCAACCAAGATGACCAACGATTACGGTACGGTGACGAAGGCACAGTTTGAATTGGAGATGGAGAAGAAGACCTGCGACTATAAGATCAGGGCTTCGCTGGAAGGCTACGAGGATGCCTGGATGGACATCCACATAGATGGAAATATCACGACAGCCGAACTGCTGGACAAGCCGCTGGAGCTGCGTAGGATTCGCGAGAAGATGCTGAAGGATGTAAACGTGACCGCTACCAAGATCAAGATGTACCACAAGGGCGACACCATCGTCTACAATGCCGAAGCCTTCGACCTGCCCGAAGGCAGCATGCTCGAAGACCTCATCCGTGAGATGCCGGGTGTGACGATGAACGAATATGGCGAGATTTTCGTCAATGGTCGCAAGGTGGACGAGCTGCTGCTGGGTTCGCAGACCTTCATGCATGGTAACCGGAAGGTGCTGCTGGAGAATCTGCCCTACTTCACAGTGAAGGACATCAAGGTCTATGAGAAACAGTCGGACAGGAGTCGGGCATTGGGCTATGACGTGGATCCACGAAGCTATGTGATGGATGTGAACCTGAAGAAGGAATACCAGTTGGGCTTCATCGGCAATGCGGAGGCTGCTGGTGGCACGGAGAAACGATGGCTGGGACGCGCTTTCGTGCTGGGCTTCGGTGACCGCTGGAGGCTGACGCTTTTCGGCAATGCGAACAATGTGAACGAATCCCGCCACATCGAGGGTACAAACCACTGGACACCTGCATCTATGCCAACCTCCATGATGACAAAGAAAAGCATAGCTGCGGAGTTCTACTATCATGCCAAAGAGAATGTGGCGACGAACAGCACCAACATCGACTTCAGCTCCAACGATGAGACGCAGGAGATGAGTCGTCGCTACGAGCAGTTCCTGCAAGGTAGGACGCCACTGACGCTGACCACTTCCAGCAACAAGTCGAATTATAAGCAAATGAAGATAAGCAATGAATTCGGATTGAACAAGGGCATCTATTTGCGATGGAATACGGAATTCGACTATACTACACGCAATGCTTCTTCTGCATCTTCGCTTGAGCAATGGGACGACAGTCTGCTCACTGCCGCCCAGCACACCACTGGTAAAAGTGGGGTAAAAAAGAGTACTTTGCTGCATTCATACCTCAGTGCAGCCTTTAATGTAGATAAGGAAAACCACTTGTACAGCAATATATTAGCAAATTTTATGAATGAAAGAAGAGAACTCTGGAGTGCTGAGCGATTTGAGACGCAAAATTATCTCACCCCGTCCAGCCAAAGCTCCCACAACACCAGCGACAGATTCGTTCAGGGCACGCAAGGATCGGCACGTGGCTTCATTGCCCTGCCTGTATTTCAGAAGAAGGTGAACTTCGGTATTGGAGAAGACATTGGCTTTGCCAACAACCATATACGCGACAATCTCTACCATCCCGACACCCTGCTCCTACCCTCGCAACTGGACATGCTCGTGGCCATTACCGATCCACGCAACTCTTACGACAGCCGTAGCAGCCATGTGGAGAATAATGTGGAGTTGTCGCTCTACAAATATGCGCCCAATGGACTCGTCAGGTCCAGAATATGGAATATAAAATTCACCATGCCTGTTCGCAGAGAAAAGCTTGACTATCAGCGTGGTGTCATTGATACGACAACCACTCGGACCACCATATTCCTGAATACAGAGGCAGAATACCGATTGCTACGCAAGGAAGGGAATCACGATGCGACCTTCAACGTGAGACATTATCGCAGTGCCGCAGGCATGCTCGACCAACTGGCGTGGCATGATGACAGCCAACCCCTTATCGTGCGCATGGGTAACCCCGACCTGAAGGGTAATGCCACCAGTACCGCCAGCATCAACTACTACAACAAGTTCATGCACGGCCATCAGCAGAACTTCCACCTCGGGACCTCATTCAACTACATGCATCGCAGCGTGGCACAATCCGTACAGTACGCACCCACTACTGGCGTCTATACCTATAAACCCATGAATGTCAGCGGAGCATACACGCTCAATGGTAACTTCGATTTCAGCCGCACCCTCGACAACAAACACTACTGGAGCATACAGACCAATGCCGATGCCAGCTTGCATCACAGCGTCGATCACGCTATGCTCGCAGATATGACGGAAAGTCATGAGAATGTCGTGAACACCCTCACTTTGCACGAAAATGCCTACATCCAGTACAACAAGGGTAAGCTCAACCTTCGTGCTACGGGCGACGTCCGTTGGCGACACAGCGAGGGCCAGATGCTGGACTTCGACGTGCTCAATGCCTTTGACTATCAGTACGGTCTCTCCGGCCGCTACACCTTGCCTCGTCTCAACACTACCCTCTCCCTGGACGGTAACATGTTCAGTCGCCGTGGCTATGGCCCATCCGATCACAACACCGATGACTTCGTGCTCAATGCCTCCCTCTCACAGCCCTTCCTGAAGGGCAAGCTCATTGCCCGCATCGAGGCCTTCGACCTCTTGCACCAGCTCTCCAACACCCAGTATGCCGTGAATGCCCAGGGCCGCACCATTACCTGGTACCGTTCCCTACCCCACTACGCCATGCTGCACCTGGTGTACCACTGGAACAAGAACCCAAAGAAGAAATGAAAGAAATGAGAGAATGAAATCGCTACGCTAATGAAATAATGAAAGAATTGTGGGCTGCATACCATGGTGTGAAGGTCGTGGGATACGGTTCAATTGACGGAAGATTTTGTAGACGTTGTCTACTGACGGGATATTTTGCATTGAGTCTGTGCTTGTTTTCACCTGTGAGATTTTTAACAAAGTTACGTGGAAATGTGTTATCTGCAAGGCAAATGTAACGGATTTGTTCATATAAAGTGCCATTTCTGCACGTTTTCAGCGCAAATTGAGTATTTTTGCGTTGAATTTCATCACACTTGCTGTATTGGCAGGTCGTTGATTACATTGTCTTCATGTTTCGCAAGCTCAAAGTTCTACATGTTTCTGGAAATTAATAAAGTCAGAAGAAAATATAGCTAGTTAAAGAACAAAACATCATGAAAGTCATTATATTGAATTATTACTGTCCGCTAAACATCGTACGAAGTCACTCTACCCCTTGAAATACAGGAGTTGAGTGACCTTTCCTTTTCAGTAAGCCCCTTATTATTTCTCTTCCACCATTTCAGGGGGTGATTCTGCGCATTCTGCAAGCA
>JAZRVZ010000026.1:0-10758 GCA_045599425.1 Bacteroidaceae bacterium
TATCAAAAATCATTATTTTAAAATATTATTTTCGGTTTATTTTAGAATGACATTCTTCTGCAGGCTTCGCTGCGAAGCACCCGCAAGCGGCTGAGCGGAGCGAAGCGTCCGAACGTGGATACACTTTCACACGATTTCCACCGGAACCATCAAACTTTTTTTCGGGCTGTACTTTGTCCTGAGCATCACCTTCTGCATGAAACATTTGGCCTGTAGGAATTATTTTCGTATCTTTGCCACAGGACTTTGCAACCTGACACAAACCAAGACATACTGATATGAAGAAAACACTACTGACAATCCTTGCGCTGGCCGGTATGACCCTGGGGCAGCAGGCCATGGCGCAACAGGTGCGGTGGACGGCGGACAACGGAAACGGCACGTACACCAATCCGCTGCTGTATGACGAGTTCTCCGACCCCGACATCCTGCGCGTGGGCGACGACTACTACCTGGCCGGTACGACCATGCACACCGTGCCGGGACTGGTCATCCTGCACTCGCGCGACCTGGTCAACTGGGAGAACATCTCCTACTGCTTCGACCGCTTTGACTTTCAGGACGATGCCTTCTCACTGAAGAACGGCAGGGAAACCTACGGCGAGGGCATCTGGGCGCCCTGCATCCGCTATGCCAACGGACAGTTCTACGTCTACAGCAACGTGAACGGCAAGGGTCTGCAGTGCTATACATCGAAGGAGATCACCGGTCCCTGGACGCACCACAACATGCAGGGCAAGATCTATGACCTGAGCGTGCTGTTTGACGACGACGGCAAGATCTATGCGATACACGGCTACGGCGAGGTGCACTGCACGGAGCTGAAGCCGGACATGAGCGGTCCCATCGACGAGACGGACCGGGTGATCATACCCAACGGCTCGGCCGTGGGCGAGGGTCACCACATGTATAAGATCAACGGGATGTACTACCTCATCTCCACGGACTACCGACCCAACGGCCGCACGCTGTGCTCGCGCTCCAAGAGCATCTGGGGCCCCTACGAGACCTGCGTCATCACGGCGGATGAGACCTTCGGCTACCATCCCGTGGGCCTGACGCAGTTCCAGGGTCGCATCCAGCCGGACGGGTACAAGTTTGGCATAGGATTCGAGGACGTGAACGCCACGGCGGCCACGAACATACACCAGGGCGGCATCGTGCAGACGCAGAAGGGTGACTGGTATGCCCTGCTGATGCAGGACTTCCACTCCGTGGGTCGCACCGTGACGCTGGCCCCCATTACCTGGAAGGACGGTTGGCCGATGCTGGGTCTGGAGGGCAACCTGGGTCGCGCACCGCGCACCTGGACGAAGCCCGACATACCTGGTACCGAGGACATCAAGCCTCACCCTGCCTACGAGCGCGATGAGGATTTCAACGGCAAGCAACTGGGCAGGGTATGGCAGTGGAACCACAATCCGGAGGAGGGTATGTGGCGACTGAAGGGCGGTCGCCTGCAGCTGAGCACAATGCCGGCCGACCAGCTGATGTGGGCACGTAACAGTCTGACACAGCGCGCGATAGGTCCACGCAGCATCTGCACCGTGGAGCTCTGCACGGGCAAGCTGAAGGACGGCGACGTGGCCGGTCTGGGCAACATCAACATTCCCTGTTCGTGGGTGGGTGTGGTGAAGGAGGGCAAGGACCTGACCCTGCGCTGCTTCGAGCAACTGAACAATGACACCATAGACACGAAGGTCACCCTGCCGAAGGACGGCCGTATCTGGCTGCAGCTGGTGGGCGACTATGACCGCAACGTGACGCACTACTGCTACTCGCTGGACGGCAAGGAGTTCAAGCCCGTCGGTCCGGAGATGCGTCTGTCATACCAGCTGATCACGTTCCAGGGCTCGCGCGTCACGCTCTTCGCCTTCAACAGGAAGGGACAGAACGGCGGCATGGCGGAGTTTGACAACTTCACGTGCCAGGAACTGGATGCCGACCGCTCAGGCAACATACCCTACGGCAAGACCTTCCGCATCATCAACCTGGCCACGGGTCTGCCGATGCATGCCCAGCCTCACGGACTGATGCACGACATCGATGCCAGGAACCAGTCGCGCGAGACGAAGTTCCACCTGATTGACCGGGGTAACGGCAAGGTGCTGCTGCAATGCGAGGATGGACGCTACGTCTTCGTAAGCGGCATGGGTCTGCCGGGCGACGTACGTCTGACAAAGGACATCAATCTGGCGGAGGAGTTCATGTGGCAGGATTACCTGAACCATGAGTTCATGCTGATGAGTACCCGCACCCATACCTACATCGGCAAGAGTCCCACGACGGGCAGCCCCTACTCCATGGACTACAAGGGTGCCGACCCGGCCAGAAGGAATGGTGCGGTGTTCCGTTGGGAGTAAGGTATCTGACACATACAGGAATACAGAAGCAGGAGTCGCTACGCTGGTCAAACGTAACGACTCCTGCTTTTTCTGTGGGAGCCAGATGGGGTGAGGCTCGGGGTCAGATTCTTTCTTTTACCCAAAACCCACGAAATCCTCTAAATCTTTACCTTGAGCGCCTTGCCCGAGTAGCGGACGGTCTTGCCGGCTTGATCGGGATTGTATGGAACAGGCTTGCCTGGCGTGACGGGAACGATGGTGAAGGTGCGGTTCTTCAACATGCCGGGGAAGCTGCCCTTGCGCTCACCGATGGTGAGGGTGTGGGTGCGGTCGTCGTAGCGGATGAGGATGTTGGCATAGCGACCGGCCTCGTAGCCGTAGTTGACGCCCTCGTCCTCATAGAGGTTGAACTGACCGTTCTGCCCCTCATATATATATAAGGTAATATGCTCGGCAGGCTTCTGGCGGGTGTACTCGATCTGCGGGCCATAGGGCACGATGCTGCCGCTGCGGACGTAGACGGGGATATGGTCGTAGGGGGCATCCACGGTCTTCGTCTCTCCGCCACGGGAGGCAACGGCACCGGTATAGAGGTCGTACCAGATCTGGTTCTCAGGGAAATACACTTCACGCTGGCGGGCCTTGTAGGCATAGACGGGGCAGACCATGAAGGCGGGGCCGAACATGTACTGGTAGCCGATGTCGGGGATGCCGGGATCGCCGTTGAAGTCCATGACGAGGGGGCGCATGAGGGTGTAGTCGCCGAAATGCACGCGTGCGGCCAGGCTGTAGAGGGAGGGCATGAGGCGGGAGCGCATCTCCAGGTTGGACTGGATGACCTGGTAGGTGGGGGTGCCCTCGGGGGCGATGTTCCAGGGCTCGCGGAAGGGGAACTGTCCGTGTACACGGTACATGGGGGTCCACATGCCAAACTCATGCCAGCGGGCATTCAGCTCGCGCCACTCCTTCAGGTCTTCGTTTTCGGTGCCGTTACGCTCGAAGAGTCGCTGTGCGTTCTCATAACGGTTCTCCACGGAGAAGCCGCCGATGTCCTGGCTCCAGTAGGGGATGCCGGAGATGGAGAAGTTCAGTCCGGCGGTGATCTGTGCCTTGAGGTCCTCCCAGCGCGTACCGATGTCGCCCGACCAGGTGGCGGTGCTGTATCGCTGCTCGGAGGCGAAGCCGTTGCGGGTCAGCAGGAAGACGCGCTTGTTCTCGGGCGAGAACTCGTTGCCGTAACCGTCGGTGTTCCACCTGGCATTGGCTTCCAGCCACCTGGAATCCTTCTGCCCCTCCTTTTCCAGGGCCGTCTCATAGCCACGCTGACCATCATAGATGGCCTCGGCATTGACGATGGAGTAGGCATTGAAGTACTCGTCGGACGAACCAAGCTTGGTGGGGCCGCAGAGGAGCTTGCGATACTCCATGTCGGTACAGTCGCGCACGTTGGGCTCGGAGGCATCCATCCACCAGGCATCCATGCCGATGGTACCGAGCTTCTCGTAGAGCTGACGCCAGAAGATGCTGCGGGCGGCGGGATCGTAGGCGTCATAGAAGCCGTACTTGTAGCCGAGCCAGTCGTAGATGGAGTCCTTGATGGACTGCTGGTACATCATACCCTTGTCGTTGAGTTCCTTGAAGTTATCCACAGTCAGGTAGTACTTGGGCCAGCAGGAGATCATGATCTTGGCATTCATGTCGTGAATGTCGTCGATCATCTTCCTGGGCGAGGAGAAACGGGTGGGGTCGAAGGTGAAGGCGCCCCAGGAATCGGGCGTCCAGTAGTTCCAGTCCATGACGATGTTGTCGATGGGCAGCTTGCGGTCGCGGAATCCGCGAAGGGCATCCACGATCTCATCCTGGGTCTTGTAGCGCTCACGACTCTGCCAGAAACCCAAGAGCCACTCGGGCATGATCTGTGCCTTGCCGGTCAGCTGACGGTAGCCATGGATGACCTCGTCGGTGTTGTCACCGGCAATGAAGTAGTAGTCGAGCTGCTTGGTCATCTCGCTCCACAGCGAGAGCTTCTGCTGCTCGGCATCGGGAACGGGAGCGTATGCACGCAGGCCGCAGTAGGCCTCGCCGCCGTTGGGTGTCCACTCCAGACGGAACTTGTACCGCCTGCCCTTCTCCATCTTCACGCTGAACTTGCGGGCGTTGGGATTCCAGGCCGTTCGCCAGATGGTCTGGGCATCCTGACCGGTACCGGCCACGTCCTCGGTATAGACGGACTTGCCATCGATGTAGATGCGCTGATAGCCAGAGTAGTAGTGGGAGAAGCGGTACTCGCCGCTCTCCATGGGTTCCAGGCTGCCCTCGTAGACCACAGTGGCATTGGCCAAGGGATACTGGGGGAGGTTCTTGGTGGACTTCAGGTTCTCGAAGTAGAGGGAGTCCTCGCGACGGACGAGGGGTTCGCGGCCACGGGTGGAATAGGTTCCGGTGAGGGCCCCTTCCCTACCCTCCTTGTCATAGAGGCGGAAGACCTGGTGCAGCTGACTGTAATCCTTCGGATTGCCGAAGCGGCAGAGAGAGTAGCTGTCGAGCAGGAGGCCATAGTTGCGGCTGGACACGACGAAGGGATTGCTGACCTTGGTGTTGTACTGGAAGAGTTCCTCATTGCGACCCTTGTAGTTCCACTCGTCGGCCTGATGCTGACCCAGGCCATAGAAGGCCTCGTCGGCAGGGGACTCGAAAACGAGGTGGGTGGACCAGCCCAGGTAATGCTGGGGCGTGCCGTCGACAGCCTGCTGCATGGCACGGTAGGGCTCGAAGGTCTTTCCTCCGCCATGCTGTTCCTCCAGGTAGAGCTTGCCGTTCTTGTCTGTGAACCGGATCTCTCCCGTGGTGGTGCTGACCGTGGCCTGTACGCCGTAAGGCACGGACAGGGTCACGCTGCCCTCCCGTTCAATCACGTCAAAGCGGGAGTGTACCTCACGGGGGATGATGATCAGACTCTTGTCGTCGGCAAAGCGTTGTTCGGGCGTGGCGCTTACACGGATGATCTTGTCACCCATGACCTGGAGACGTACCAGCCGTGGCTGGCCAGCCTTGTCGGCAGGAAGATGAAGGGTGATGCCGCGGTCGTCGCGCGTGACATGTCCGTCGGCAGCAGCAGGGAGACCGGTGCCGAACAGCAGGGCTGCAAGAAGCATAATTGCTTTCATAAGTATGTAATCTTTTTAATTTATCGTGTGTTTCAGCAAGCGACCCTAATGATTCGCGTCACTTACCTGAACTATGCTTGATTGGTTCATATACTGACTTTTCTTCCTCCTATGACATAGAGCCCCCTGGGAAGGCTGCGCCATTGGGATGGTGTGGCATTGCGGAGGAGGAGCCGACCGGAAAGGCTGTAAACATCCTGACGGGATGCATCGCTGGCAGGACCGGTCAGGCCTGTCCCGGCATCCAGGATATCACAACGGGCCGCATTGAGTACCTCGCCGCTCTGGGAATCAATGAGCAGGCAGGCAAGGTGGGCACGGGCGGGATTGAGGACGGTGGTGGGGAAGGCGGCCCTGACGGAGGCGGTATAGTCCGTACCGGACTGAAGGGTGGCAGGCAGGAGGCCGAGGGTGCCGCCCAGGGTGGTGCCGATGACACTGCGTGCCACATCGTTGTGAATGACGGGATAGGCGTACCCGCTGCCGCCCCCGGCATACTGCCCACCCTGGCCCCAGGGACCAAGGAGGGGCTCGGCAATTGCACCGAAGGCATTGGCCTGATAGTTCTCCAGGCCATCCTCCAGAACCACGAAGAGCAGGGACATCTGCTGGCCGGAGGTGGTGATGGCGCTGCACACGGTGGCCTGGCAGTCCAGTGTATGACCGTCATCAGAAAGACAGGCCGAGGCCTGGAGGTCACAGACGGCAAGCCGGTCGAGCTGGCGGGATACGATGTCCGTCCAAAGCGGATTGTCAGGATTTGTGACATGATAGCCCTCGCCGTCGCTGGACATGGGATAGAAGATGCCGGGCAGGCGGTCGATCCGGGCCGATGGCGCTGCATTGAGCCCAAGGAAGCTGGAGTAGTCCGTCAGGCCGGAGTGGTAGGGATCACCGGAGTAGGTGTGGATGGAGATGGGGATGATGCGGTCTCCGAAATTCTTCTCCAGCGTGCTGATGACCTGAATGCCCAACGGACAGTTGGGACAGTCCAGGCCGGTCATCTCCTCCAGCACGACGCGCCGGGTGGGTTGGAAGGCCAGGTTGGCAATGGTGCCCTGGTAGCTGTCGCACAGGCTATCGAGCCACACCTCGATGGTGTAAGGATTGTTCTCACCCAACGCCAGGGGAAGGGGCTGCGGGAAGGCAAAGGGTATGGGGCGGTCCTTGACATTGCCGGAAATGTGAGGCCACTCCTGCCGGGAGACTTCCCTGCCATCCTCGTCCTTCAGGATCAGGGTGATACCGGCGATGCCGTCCTTCAGGACCGTCAGCCGACCGGAAACCGGCAGGTCCGACTGTGCCACGACACGGTCTTCATAGTCAAAGGCCAACTGGTAGTTGATCTCGCGCTGCACGCATACATTATCTATGAAGATGGCGCTCTGGTTGCGGTTGCGGTTGACGAAGGCAATGTAGATATCCTTGCCGTTCCAGGGGGTGAGGTCGATGCTGTAGTGGGTCCACTCGCCGGACAGGCCTTCCTGCGTGGCTCCCGGAGTGAGGATCTCCTTGAAGACGAGGCGAGCGTCCCGTCGGATATCCTCCATCCACCCGTCATTCAGGTAGGAGAGTACCCATTCCTGCTCGTAGACGTAGACCTCCAGGGTGTCGCTGCGCGAGGAAAGGTAACTCTGGGCGTCGAACTCCACGGTGCAACGCCCTTCCCGGGGCAGGGAGATCTGGGGGGTCATCATCCAGTCGTCGCTCTGGGCAGAGGGGGCATACATGGAATGGGAGGCGGCACAGTAGTCGTACTGTCCCTCGGATTCGCGTATGGAGAAGTTCCAGGGCTGGTTGTCGGCATCGAACTCCCAGGCCTGCATGGAGGCCAGGGGAGTGTGGTGGTCGCCCTCGTAGCGAAGCCAGGTCTGGAGGCTCTCGGCAATGTCGTCCCAGGCGTCCTGGAAAAGGATGTTGCCCGTTGGGACAACACGTACATAGGCGCCGTGAAGATTGAGGCTGATACGCTCGTTGCCACTGTCGGCATCGCCGGAATAATCGGTGATGGAACCTTCCCGGACAATGATGCGGTAGTCCTGCCCGCTATAGAGGTTAACGGTCGAGGCTGGGTACATCAGTACCTGATGGCTTGTCCCGGCAGACGTGCCGGCCACCAGATGCAGCGAGGCTGCGATACTGCCGTCGGACACGCGCTCAATCCAGGCCTCGGCCGCGTCGGTGAGTTGTACGCGACAGTCGAAGCTGAGCAGGACGTAGCTGCTCACATTGTCAATCTTCTGCACCTCGGAATGGTCGGCCGGGATACTCTGGGTCAGGCGTACGGGGACATTCTCCCTGCCCACATAGCTGACGCGTATTTCCTTGTTCCGGCAGGTGGCATCCACGGCCGTGGCAACGGCTCCCTCGTCGATGACCACGGTATAGGTCTCACCGGGGGTGAGCAGACGCGGGCGGAAGTTGGCCACGATGGTGCTGGTGGAGCCGGTCTTGTGCGTAAGGCCGGAGGTGCTGGAGAGTCCGTCGGTAATCTTGTTGCCGGCGGCATCCAGGAGGTGGACGTTGCGACCGCTGCCCAGGATCTGGACGGGTCGCTCAAAGCGAAGCTCCACCCTGCCGATCTTGGCAAACTGCGATCCGACCTCGGGGGTGGCGCTGTAACTGCCCAGCAGATCGAGGTGCGAGCAGGCCTCCTCCACGCTCTCGCCAAAGTCGAAGCAGTAGCTCTCTCCCATCGGGTCGTGGAAGGAGATGAGCTTGTGTCCGTCGCCGCTGACGCCCATAATGGTGCCGGTGCGCTCATAGCCGGTACGTTCGTAGAAGTCGTAGCCGTAGCGCTGGCGACAGATCTGTCCCAACGTCACCCAGTACTTGCCCTTATAGAGAATCTTGAAGTTGCGAAGGGGAGTACCCGTCTCGGTGATGCCGAAGAAGGTGCCGGCATTGTCCATGTCGCAGATGCTGACATTGCCCTCCTCGGCATCAGGATAGAGGACCAGTTCGTCGCGGTCGCGGAAGTAGACGCAGGGCACGCTCACCGTCGCACCCTCCTTCCGGATGCGGGCAGTTCCGCCGATGGCATTGCCGTCGGGGCTGATCATGGAGCCGGAACAGCTCTCCACGTCGGGGTAGCGACTGGCTATGTCGCCGCCATAGAGTTGCATGAGCGAACGGCCCGTGATGCACTGCTGCGTCCGGGTGTCGTAGATGAAGCTGAAACCACCGTCGATGTACCAGTCCACAGCACCGCTGATGTATCGTCCGTCGGGCGTGATGCTGCTGAACTTGATACTCTGCAGCTTACCGCCCATGCGGTTCTTCGTGGGAAGGTTGGGCGTGTGGATCGTGTCGCCCTTCTCCACATCCACGTAGAGGGTGCGGTAGAACCAGTCGTTGGGGATGTCGCCGTCCTCGGACTTGCCCAGGTAGCCCTCATAGTAGCCCACGGCATAGTGGCCGTCAGGCGTGCAGTCCACCAGCTGACCGTTCTTCCAGAGCGGACGGTTGGGATAGGAGCGCATCGTCCCGGTGGTGCGATCGTAGCTGACGGCATACTCGCCCATGTGTCCCACCACAATATTGCCGTCGTTGCTGGCCATGGTGAAGGGAATCTGTCGGTCACGGAAGGTGACGGGGAAGTGTTCCCCGCTGTCCATGTCGAAGAGCTGGGAAACGGCCGTACCGCCACTTGCGGAGGTACCGAGATTGATGATGGCCCAACGGTTGCCGCGGGTCATGGAATAGATGATGCCGCCGTCGCCCGGGGCATACTGGTAAATCCTGGACAGGTTCTGCTGGGCCAACAGAAGGCAACTGCTGAAAAGGGCCAGAAGGCAGGTCGACAGTAATCTTTTCATGGGCTCTCGACGTATGCACCCAGGTAATGGCAAGGCTGTAGCCACCAGTTAACCAAGTGCTTTGTGAAGTTGTTTTATCATTACCTAAACACATTCTCCCTCCATCTTTCTGGGATGGAGGGAGATGCGGGAATGAAGGATTTATCTGAAGTCAATGGTCTGTACGACCTTGGCATCGCTGCTGTTGCCCACCATCAGCTCGTACTTGCCGGGGAGGATGCGCATGCTGTTGCTGGCCTCGTCCCACCACTCGAAGCTGCTGCGGGGGAAGGGAATGGTGACGTTGGCGGTCTTGCCGGCCTTCACGTCCACACGCTTGTAGGCCTTGAGGGTCTTGACGGGACCGTTGGTGTCCCCCACCCTACGCAGGTAGACCTGAACGGTTTCGGTACCATCCATCTTGCCCTGGTTGTTCACGGCCAGGGTGATCTGGTTCCTGGCATACTTGGCACCGGTGATGGCAAAGTGGCTGTAGCTCATGCCGAAGCCGAAGGGGAAGAGGGGCTTGTCCTTCATGAAGCGATAGGTACGGCCGGCCATGTTGTAGTCCTCATAGTCGGGCAGCTGGTCAGTGCTCTTGTAGAAGGTGACGGGCAGCTTGCCAGAGGGGTTGATGTCGCCGAAGAGCACATCGGCCAGGGCGGTACCGCCCTCCTCGCCACCATACCAGGCCTGGACGATGGCATCGCAGTACTGGGTCTCGGGCAGCAGGGCCATGGCAGAACCGGAACAGTTAACATAGACGATGTGCTTGCCCTTCTCATGCAGGGCCTTCAGGACGCGGCGCTGAGCCTCGGGCAACTCGATGCTGGTGCGGTCGCCGCCACGGAAGCCATCGAAATTGACGCGCATCTCCTCACCTTCAAGGCGGGGTGAGATGCCACCGACGAAGATGATTACGTCGGCATCGCTGGCCTGGGCAACGAGTTCCTCATCAGAGACGTTGCTGGCAGCCACCTCACTGGCGCGGGCGGTGCGGGCGGCGGGATTGGCATTGGTGTTGATCTCCATACCCTGGTTGCCGAAGGGGTTGGCATCAAGGTTGACATTGTCCTGGCGGCGGGGCTGGCGGGTGGGGGCATCCACATAGCGGCAACCCTCCACGTACTTCACATTACCGGCCTTGGCCTGAATGCCCTGCAGGATGGTCACAGCGTACATGGGGAAACCGTTGTAGTTACCCAGGAGCATGGTGCTGTCGGCTGCATTGGGACCCATCACCACGATCTTCTTGCCCTGCTTCTGGAGGGGCAGGATGTTGCCCTTGTTCTGCAGCAGGACGATGCTCTCCTGGGCCATCTTGCGGGAGAGGGCGCGATGCTCGGGACTGCAGATGGTGCTCTGGGGAATCTTGGTCCAGGGCACGAGGGAGTCGTCGTCAAGGTCGCCCAGCTTGATGCGGGCAATGATGAGTCGGCGCAGACTCTC
>JAZRVZ010000027.1:0-9824 GCA_045599425.1 Bacteroidaceae bacterium
TTGCCATGCAGAATGGTCCCTGGGAGTCTTTCCTGGATGGTATCGGTAACGGTCTGGGATATGCCCTGATTCTGGTGATCGTGGGCTTCGTTCGTGAGCTCTTCGGTTTTGGCACCCTGCTTGGATTCCAGGTTATTCCCGGCTGCATGTACAATGCCGGCTATATGAACAACGGTATGATGGTCATGCCTGCCATGTCACTGATCATCGTTGGTTGTGTCATCTGGGCTCACCGCAGTATCAATGAGGAGAAGAAGTAACATACCTTATTAAAAGAAAAAAAGAATTATGGAACATATGATTAGTTTGTTTGTCCGTTCGATCTTCGTGGACAACATGATTTTCGCTTTCTTCCTGGGTATGTGCTCTTACTTGGCTGTATCCAAGAACGTGAAGACCGCCATTGGTCTGGGTATTGCTGTAACCTTCGTGCTGTTGGTTACCGTGCCTGTTGACTATGCGCTTCAGACCTATGTGCTGGGTCCCGATGCCTTGGTTGAGGGCGTAGACCTCACCTTCCTGGCATTTATCCTTTTCATTGCCGTTATTGCCGGTATCGTTCAGCTGGTTGAGATGATTGTTGAGCGTTTCAGTCCTTCGCTGTATGCCTCTCTGGGTATCTTCCTGCCTCTGATTGCTGTAAACTGTGCCATCATGGGTGCCTCTCTGTTCATGCAGCAGCGTGTGCAGATGGATCCTGAGACCAGTTCTCAGGCTATCGCCGGTTTTGGTGATGCAATTGCCTATGCCCTCGGTAGCGGTATCGGTTGGTTGCTGGCCATTGTTGGTCTGGCTGCCATTCGCGAGAAGATGGCCTACACCGATGTTCCCAAGCCCCTCCAGGGTCTGGGTATCACCTTCATCACCGTAGGTCTGATGGCTCTGGCATTTATGTGCTTTAGTGGTTTGAACATCTAAAAGTAGGAGGAATAAGACAATGAATATGGATTTAATTTTAGCGAGCATTGGCGTATTCCTGGTAATCATCATCGTGTTGGTTATCATCCTGCTCGTAGCAAAGACCTATTTGTCACCCAGTGGCAATGTGAATATTACGATCAACGGTAAGGACACCATCTCTGTAGGTCAGGGCGCTTCCCTGCTCTCTACGCTGTCACAGGAGGGAATCTTCCTGCCCAGTGCTTGTGGTGGTAAGGGTTCTTGCGGACAGTGTAAGCTCCAGGTGCCTGAGGGCGGTGGTGAGATTCTTGACTCTGAGAAGGGTCATTTCACCCGTAAGCAGGTGAAGGAGAACTGGCGACTGGGTTGCCAGTGCAAGGTAAAGGGAGACCTCAAGATCCAGGTTGATGACTCTGTAATGGGCGTCAAGGAGTGGGAGTGCACCGTGATTGGCAACAAGAACGTGGCAACCTTCATCAAGGAGTACAAGGTGGCTCTGCCTCCCGGCGAGCACATGGACTTCGAGCCCGGTTCCTATGCTCAGATCAAGATTCCCGCATACGATATCGACTACGATCGCGACTTCGACAAGGATCTTATCGGCGAGACCTACATGGGTGCATGGAACAACTTCAAGCTCTTCACGCTTAAGCAGAAGAACGAGACTCCTACCATCCGTGCCTACTCAATGGCCAATTATCCTGATGAGGGTGATATCATTACGCTTAACGTACGTATCGCTACTCCTCCCTTCAAGCCAAAGGATCAGTGCCCCAACGGTCCTGAGTTCCAGGATGTACCTTGCGGTATCGCATCTACCTACATCTTCTCTCTGAAGCCCGGCGACAAGGTAATCATGAGCGGTCCTTACGGAGAGTTCCGTCCTCAGTATGGATCTGGCCGTGAGATGATCTGGGTCGGCGGTGGTGCCGGTATGGCTCCTCTGCGTGCACAGATCATGCACATGCTCAAGGGCAATGGTATTGCTCCCGAGGATCGCAACCGCCCCATGCATTACTTCTATGGAGCACGTGCCATGGAGGAGATTCCCTTCCTTGATGACTTCCTGCAGTTGGAGAAGGACTTCCCCAACTTCCACTTCCATCTGGCACTGGACCGTCCCGATCCCAAGGCCGATGCTGCCGGACTCAAGTACACTCCTGGCTTCGTAGCTCCCGTAATGGGCGATACCTACCTGAAGCAGCATGAGGCTCCCGAGGATTGCGAGTACTACCTCTGTGGTCCTCCAATGATGGCCAAGACCGTGCTCGACCTGCTGCATAGCCTCGGTGTTGAGGACGACATGATCCGCTTCGATAACTTCGGTGGTTAAATCAACGAAAATCTTTATACGTAGGAGGATTCCTTTCCTGGAGTCCTCCTATCTTTATGATGAAACAAATGATGGATCCTATAAGACTTATACATAAGTATTACGCCAGTCAGCCTGAACTGGAGACTCTGTTGTTGCGTCATTCCCGTCAGGTGGCCGGTCGTGCGCTTGTCATTGCCATGAGGCATCCAGAGTGGAAGCTTGATCTGCAGTTCCTGTACGAAGCTGCCATGCTGCATGACATCGGCATTCTCTATACCCATGCAGAGGGTATACTGTGTAATGGAACGGAGAAGTATATCTGCCACGGTCGACTTGGTGCCGAGTTGTTGCGTTCCGAAGGATTGGAAGCCCATGCCAGGGTTGCCGAACGTCATACGGGAACAGGACTGACGGCGCAGCAGATTACTGAGCGCGCCCTGCCACTGCCTTCTTTGGATTTTATTCCTGAGACACTGGAAGAAAAGGTGGTTTGCTATGCGGATAAATTCTACAGCAAGTCACATCCCGAACTGGAGAAGACTCATGAACAGGCGTTGCATTCACTGGAGAAATTTGGTGAGCATGGAGTAATGATCTTTAAGTCATGGATGTCGGAATTTGAAGGACTTTCATAGCGGAATATACCTCACTTAGTTAAAGGCAGGAACTTTTAGAACCTGCCTTAACCTTTTTTTAAAGCTATAATCCGCAATATATCGTTTTTTTTGTGTAATTTTGCATGTTAATATGACAGTGTCATATAATCAAGCAAGATTGACATTGAAACGTCTTAGTCCGATATATCTTATTTCCTGCATGGCATTCTTTGCCTTGCTGTTGGCTTGTTCCCCTTCTGGAACACGTCGTTCCGCAGATTCGGACGGAGCGGTTTCTTCCTCAAATATTGCTGCTGCCGCGGCTCGTAGGGCGGCATCATCCCTGGGTGGCGTCAACAATCAGATATCTGCTCATGCTAACGACAGCATTACTGACATAGCCGAGGATGCAACTGCAGTATCCGAATTGGACTCGCTTCTTCTGGATAGTGTGACGGTTGATTCTCTGGCAGCAGTCCTCACGGATTCCCTTGATATTCTGGAGGAAGTGGAGAAGCAGCTGACTGTCGACAGTGTGCTTCGTTCCGTCAATGAGG
This sequence comes from Bacteroidaceae bacterium, assembly GCA_045599425.1. Classification (GTDB taxonomy): domain Bacteria; phylum Bacteroidota; class Bacteroidia; order Bacteroidales; family Bacteroidaceae; genus Physcousia. Next base: position 3,369 of record JAZRVZ010000027.1, read on the forward strand.
ACAGTATTCTGTCCTTGCTTCGTTCCTCTTCCGTAATTGAGGTACTCCCTGACAGCAGCAAGAAAGAAAAAGAGGATGTAGATTCGCTCAAGATCAGCAAGAGCGCCTTGGACGAACCTGTTGACTTCAGCGCAAAGGATTCACTTACCTATGATTTCCGAAGCGGAAGAGCCAATTTCTACGGTGATAGCAAGCTGAACTACCTTAATCTGGAATTGCAGGCTGACTTTATCACTATGTCCGTTGACAGCAGTCTGGTTCATGCACACAGTCGCACGGACGAACACGGCAAGGAAATAGGTAAGCCCGTGTTCAAGATGGGTGGTGACGAGTACGAGCCAGACAGTATCAGTTATAACTTCAAGTCAGGCAAAGCCTTCATCAGCAATGTATATACCGAACAAGGCGAGGGTTTCCTGATCAGCAGCGAGAGCAAGCGTGACAGTTCCGGTGTAACCTATTTCCGCGATGGTAAGTACACTACCTGTGATGCCAAGCATCCTCACTTCTACCTTAAGCTTACCCGTGGTAAGATGCGTCCCGATGAAGATGTTGTCTTTGGTCCTGCCTATCTTGTTGTGGAAGACGTTCCCCTTCCCCTGGCGCTTCCCTATGGATTCTTTCCCTTCACCAAGAGCTATAGCAGCGGATTCATCATGCCGTCCTATGGTGACGAAACGAATCGCGGATTCTATCTCCGGGACGGCGGCTACTATCTGGCCCTCAGTGACAAGGTGGACGTCAAACTGCTGGGTGAAATCTATACAAAGGGCTCGTGGGCCTTGTCGGCAAATTCCAATTACAAGAAGAGATACAAGTTCAACGGAAGTTTCATGCTCAGTTACCAGAATAGCAAGGAAGGCGAGAAGAACATGCCTGACTATGCCGTTTCCAAGAGTTTCAAGGTAACCTGGACGCACCGTCAGGATTCCAAGGCTAATCCTGCCCAGTCGTTCTCTGCGAGTGTCAATTTTGCCACAAGCAGCTACGAGCGTAACAACCTGACCTCCATGTATAACCCTGAGAGTCTGACGCAAAGCCAGCGTACCAGTAGCATCAGCTATTCCCGTACTTTCAGCAGTATTGGTTTAACTCTGTCCAGCACGTTCAATCTGGCGCAGAATATGCGCGACAGTACCCTGTCCCTGACTCTTCCAAGCCTGAATATAAGCTTGCAACGCTTCTATCCTTTTAAGAGAAAGAAGATGGTTGGCTCAGAAAGATGGTATGAGAAGATTGCACTGAGCTATACGGGAACACTGTCCAATAGCATTACGGCCAAGGAGAATGAGATCATTCACAAGAGTCTTGTCAAGGACTGGAGAAATGGTATGCGTCACCAGATACCGGTCAGCGCCTCTTTCACGATTGCCAATTACATCAATGTTACGCCCTCGTTCAACTTCACGGACCGTATGTACACCAATAAGGTCATGCAGTCCTGGAATGCAGACCGTATGGTTGCCCAGCGCGACACCTTGTATGGATTCTACAATGTATACAATTACAACATGAGTGTCTCGGCCAACACGAAGCTATATGGTATGTATTATCCGCTACCATGGTTTGGAGGAAACAAGATATCAGCAATCCGTCACGTCTTTACCCCTTCTGTCAGCTTTAGCTTTGCTCCAGACTTTGGGGCTTCACGCTATGGTTTCTGGGATACCTATACCTATACGGATAAGAACGGGCAGGTTAAGTCTGTCACCTATTCTCCCTATTCTTCTGGCATGTATGGCACAGTGTCCCAGGGAAAGACCGGTAACGTCAGCTTCGATATGTCCAATAACATCGAGATGAAGGTCAGGACGGAAAAGGATACTACCGGATATCGAAAGATCAGTCTGATAGACGAACTGGGTGGAAGTCTCTCCTACAACATGGCAGCCAAGAGCCGTCCGTGGAGTGATCTGAATATGCGTATACGTCTCAAGCTGACAAAGAGTTACACCTTCTCTCTGAATGCAGTGTTTGCTACATACGCATACGAGAAGGATGCTGAAGGACGAGTCTTCCTCAGTGATCATACCGAGTGGTCCAAGGGACGTTTCGGACGATTCCAGGGTATGTCTCAGAATCTCTCATATACCTTTAACAATCAGACATTCAAGAATCTCTTCGGCAAGAAGGATGATACAGGCAGGAAGGGCAAGAAGGATGATGACGAGGAGGATGAAGACGAGGAGGTCGACCCTTCCATGCAGAATGTTGACCCCGACCGTGCCAAATCCAAGAATTCTACGGAGAAGCAGAATGGCAGCCTGGATGCAGATGGCTATGTGAAGTTCTCCTTGCCATGGAGTTTCTCTGTAAGCTATGGCGTATCTATGCGTGAGAACACTTCCGCGGAAATCAACGAGAAGCGAATGCGCTATCCTTTCAAGCTGACTCATACCCTGAACTTCTCAGGCAATGTGCGTATCGCGGAAGGCTGGAACATCAACTTCTCTTCAGGATATGATTTCAATTACCACAAACTCAGTATGACCACAGCCTCGCTGAGTCGTGACCTTCATTGCTTCTCCATGTCATGTTCCATGGTAATCAGTCCATATCGCTCGTTCAACTTCACCTTTGCCTGCAATGCCAGCACCCTGGCAGATGCCCTCAAGTGGAGGAAGCAGAGCAGCTACAGCAGCAATATCGAATGGTATTGACATGATTGTCGCATCGTGTCTTGATTTGTCCTGCCATCCTCCCCTGGCCGGCAAGTGGCATCAGTACAAATCAGGGAAAAGCAACAACTGACGCGGATCGTCGTGAATTTTGTCGGGTGATTCTATCTTGAGAACTTCCGGTTCCTCATCCTCATAGACGGCAGGCTGGTCAAATACAAAATCAAGTTGCAGTGCCATGTCATCCTTTATGGCATAAATGCCATAGCCTGCCTTCCTGAAAGGAGAGCGTCGAAGACGGGACTGCCTCCACAGGTAATGGCGCAAGGTTTGGTGCAAGGCATCGAAGGATAATTCGCTGTTGAATAATCCTGCATGCATGTTATACACATATTTGCTGATGTCTGCCACATGCATGCCACCTCTGCCGCATCTCAGCAGCAGTTCCATAATTTCACCGTGGTATACATTCTGCATCATGGTTGTAGCCAACTTACCTTTGAATTGTAATGCAAAAGTACCTTAAATTTAATAAAAAACCAAACATTATTTCTGTTTTGTGCCTTTTTCTTTGTATCTTTGTCTTCTGAACACAATACAGACAAACTACATGAACAAGAAAAAGACTTACCTTTTCGGCCTGCTGGCCGGTATTGCATTGTTTTTCAGTGCCTGTACCCATGATACCTATACCCATCAGGTAACAGTGGCGTATCCTGTTGGCGAACAGGGATTCATCTATGCAGACCAGACGCTGGATTCCATCTGTTTCTTCACGTACGACAGCTATCATTACTATCCCTATGCGCATAATCCCGCCAACTTCATCTCTGTCGAGAGCAAATATGCCTCAAAGAAGATCGTCAACAATCCCTATGCACGCTGGCTTGTCTCCCTTCCTGTGTATTTCACGGCCAACACTACCGACTCCTGCCGTCTGGGTTACGTGATGGTGGATAGCAAATCAGAAATGGATGATTGGACAAGTACTGTCTATGGCGTGTATTATCAGGCCAACTGGCATTGTATCGCAAATCCTGCTCCCAAATACACTTATAATAAGAATCGTGTTCCCGTCAGTGTCGACCACACCCTGCGCGATAGCACTCAGACCAGTGAGAAGATCGTTTTCTATGCCTGGGATGACTGGTCCATCACCTCATCCGATCCCGATAGGGTAAAGCCTCTCACAGAGAGTGGAAAGAGATCCCAGCAAGTGTCATCCACTGCCCTTGAGAAGATAGAGATTCCCCTGGAACTTGTTCCCAATGATACGCGCGACACCATCTGCACCAACCTGCTTCTCCAGAGCGTGAACGGTGCCAAGACCGTAATCAATATTGTTCAGTCGCCCAGGAAGTAATCAGCGTCTCCTGCAAAGCTGACCAGGTACGATTCCTCAGCTCAGACATGAGGCATCTTAATCCATAGACATCTTTGCCTGCCCTGTGAGAAATCATTCTCTTTGGCAGGCAAAGATGTTTGTTGTGGAATCCCGGATCCCGTCACAGGGGGCTGTTTGTTTCCTGACGGTTCTTTGTGTGGGGCAGGTCTCACCCTAAAGCATACAGGAGAGTCTATGTTCAAATTCCTGTGCCAGACGCGTCAGTTCCTCTTCGTTGTGTTCCGGATGCAATCTTTTCATCTCCAGCCTGTACAGTTCCGTTGCCTTCATCTTTGCAATCTGCTTGCCGGCTTTCATTCCGCTGGCATAGGGGGTATGGGGCAGCAATGCCCTGTTGAAATTTCCATCGCTCATGATGCAAATTTACTACTTTTTGGTTATATCTTTATAAAAAGTCCCTGAAAAATTGTATATTTGCACTCGTAAACCAGTTAACATCCCTATTCAACACACAATCTTTCCTCTGGTTCCATGATAAGAAGGCTCATATATACGCTGCTTTTATTGTCCATTTCATGCCTTGTGTCCGGCAAGGTCCGGCAGAAGGTCTGGGTGATTGATCCCGGTCACGGAGGCAACGACCATGGCTGTGAAACCCGCACTGCCATGGAAAAGGACATCAATCTCAAGGTTGCCAAGCGTGTCTCAGAACTCGTCAAGGCCAATATCCCCAATGTCAAGGTTGTCATGACACGTGAATACGACCGCTATCTGACTCTTGACCAGCGATGCGTGATTGCCAACAGTGCCAATGCCGACCTGTTTCTGAGCGTTCATGTCAATTCCGCACCAGACCTGAATACGATACGCGGAACAGAGACATTCTATGGTCCGCAGGGAGGTACGGACGACAAGGAACTTGAAAGGCTTCGCAAGAAGAATATCCAGAAGAGTGAACTTCTGGCCTGGATGATGCAGAAATACTACGGCGTTGCCGGTCGGCCTATCAGTCGTGGCGTCAAGCGTGAGAGGTATTATGTTCTCCTCTATACCCGTATGCCTTCCATCCTTACAGAGATAGGTTTCATATCCACCCCCAGCGAGGAGAGCTACATGACCAGCAAGGAAGGCGTTGAGGAGATCGCTCAGTGCATCTATCGCGGACTGAAGGACTATGATGACACGGTGACAAGCGACAAGGTCCAGAGTACCTTGGCCAAATTGAGAAACAGCGGTGGCAAGGTGAAGGATGCCGACGTGCCGGCTCTTGTGCCTGAGAAGCTCTTAGCCACGAACCCAACTCCTGCCAAGGAGGAAAAGGCAGAAGCGGTCAAGCCGGCTGCAACGGCAACCAGGACAGAGGCTGACAAGCAGTCTCCTGCCACCGTGGCAAAGACGGAAGCCAAGCCTGCAGAAAATCCAAAGGCAGCGACCTCAATGCCTTCCCAGAGCAAGGAAGATGCCGTACTGGCAGGCACCCAGGAACCAGAGGAACTGGACGATCCCCTGCAGTTCAGTGTTCAGATTTTCTCACTCCGCGCCAAGCTGAATCCTTCCGACTCCCGCTTTAAGGGCCTGAAGGATCTGCTTGTGGTCGAACGGGACGGAATGTACAAGTACCTCTGCGGCACCACCCAGGACTATGCCGGTGCCCGCAAACTGTTGGCCGAGGTCCGTAATACCTTCCCCGATGCCTTCCTTGTTGCCTACAAGGGCGGACGTCAGATTTCCATGTCGGATGCCATTGAGATGGTGAATACCGTAAAGAAGTGATTCCTTGGCAACAGCAGGTGATATCCGACAGCCCCTTGATCCACCTTTCCGCTCCCCCTCGTCAAATTCATAATTATTCATATTACCCTTCCTTACCCTGGATAAATAATGTATACGCAATCCGATTTCAAGTTTCTTGCCGAACTCTATAGGAAAGAGTTGCTGGACAAGGTTATGCCCTTCTGGATGGAACACTCCATTGACCACGAGAAGGGTGGTTTCTTCACCTGCCTGGGACGCGACGGCAAGGTCTACGATACCGACAAGTTCATCTGTCTGCAATGTCGTGAGGTGTGGATGCTTGCCACGCTCTGCAACAAGGTTGAGAAAAAGCAGGAATGGCTGGAGGCCGCTGTACAAGGTGCTGAGTTTCTGAAGAAGTACGGTCATGACGGCCAGCTCAACTGGTACTTCTCGCTTGATCGCGATGGCAATCCCCTTGTCGAACCATATAATATCTTCAGCTATACCTTTGCCGTCATAGCCTTCGGTCTGTTGTACCTGGCCACCGGTAACGCCGAATATGCCGATATTGCCAAACGAACCTTCGACATCGTACTGAGTAAGGTGGACAATCCCAAGGGACGCTGGAGCAAGGCGGCCAAGGGTGCCCGTGCCCTGAAAACCTTCGACCTGCCCATGATCCTCTGCAACGTGGCGCTGGAGATCGAATCCCTGCTGGAGCCCGACTTCCTCAACCGCACCATCGAGACCTGCCTG
>JAZRVZ010000028.1:0-13406 GCA_045599425.1 Bacteroidaceae bacterium
AGAACTTCACGCTGGAAGCCGGACAGGACACGGTGTATTATTTTGATTACAATGTACAGGATCTCCATACCGACCTAACCTGCCGATGGGTGGCCAACGGCAGGGAGAGCAGCGATGGCGAACAGCGTCTGCTGCCCATCCTGTCGGATCGCGAGACGGTGGTAACGACCAAGGCTCTGACTATGCTGAAGGAGGGAGTGGAGAACGTGAGACTGGACAAGCTCTTCCCTAGCGATGCCACGGAGCGTCACCTGACCGTGGAGTATACGACTCACCCCATCTGGAATGCCATTGAGGTTCTGCCTGCCCTGGCCAAACCTACCTCCGAGGATGTACTCTCGCTTGCCTCTGCCTACTATGCCGCCTCCTTAACGCAATACATCTGCAAACAGATTCCTGAAAGCGACAAGGTACTGAAGGTCAGCAAGGACAGCATGGACTATACCCTGGAACAAACCTTCGGCATGCTGAGGAACATGCAATGTGGAGACGGTTCCTTTACCTGGTTCCCGGGTATGGGTGCGACGGGCAGTCCTTACCTGACTCGTGAGGTGGCCTTCCTGCTGACCCGTCTGAATGCCTTGACGGGCAGTGGCAACGAAGCAGCACAGCAGATGCAGGAGAAGGCGATAGCCTATCTGCGCGGTCAGTTGGGCAGGAAGCCCGGGATCTCGCTCTCCAGTCTGCGTCACCTCTATATTGTCAGCATGGCGGGAATGGAACTGAACAAGGCAGAGAAGGATCTGCTGGGACAGTTGGCCAAGACTTCGGAAGAGTGGACTGTGGAGAACCGCGCCCTGGCGTCCATCGTCCTCTGCCTGCAGGACAAGGACCGTGCCACGAATCGCATGATGGACGGCGTGGAGAAGTATCTGGTCGGCACGCCGGAGAAAGGACGGTACATCGACTATCCAAGCGGCAGTTTCACGAGCATCGACCGCAAACTGCACATCCACACACAGATCATGGAGGCAGTGATGATGGTTCGACCCAGGGACAGGGAACTATGGAACGGCATGTTGCAGTACCTCCTGTTGCAGAAGCGTACCACGGACTGGAACACGCCTGTCAACACGGCCAATGCCGTGTACGTCCTGATGCAGGGCGACCGTTCCGACCTGACCGATGAGGCCGTGGACATGCTGAAAGTCAAAGGTAAGGGTGGCAGCGAGGAACTTCAGCCTAAAGACCAGACTAAGGGTTACCTGAAGGAAGAGGTAAGCGTACCCAACCCACAGACCCTGACCATTACCAAGCAGAGCAAGGGGCAGAGCTGGGGAGCCGTATATGCTCAGTTCGAGCAGCAGATTGACAGCGTGAATGCCGTATGGCAGGGCGTGAACATCCGCCGGGAGATAAGCAACAGCCATCCGAAGGTGGGCGAGAAGGTGCATGTCCGCTATATCATCACGGCTTTGCGGGACTACGATTACGTGCAGCTCCATGCCCCACGTCCTGCCGCAGCAGAACCTCTGACGAGAATCTCAGGCTGTCGCTACAGCAACGGGCTGAACTACTATTGCCAGGTTCATGATGCCTCAACGGACTACTACTTTGAACATCTGTCCAAGGGCACATACGTACTGGAGGAGGACGTCACTGTGGAACGACCCGGTGAATACAATGCCGGCATCACAACTATACAATGCCTCTATGCTCCGGAATTCTGCGCAAGAACCGGAAACCTGAGAATTCAGACAAAGTAAGCAATGGTTGGGATCAACCATGAACGACAGAAAGTCTTTTTCAACTACTATCAGATATGGTAAGAAATTTACTGAGATTCATGCTATGCGCCTTGATCCTTGGTCTGGCATCGTGTTCCTCAGCCCCCGGAAAGGGAGGCAAGGCCCCTGCGGCATCGTCAATCGGCCAACCGGCTGAGGTATTGCTTGTGCTGGACAAGGACGTGATGGCAAGTAGCCTGAAGGACTCCCTGAAGACATTGCTGGAATGTGAGGTACCGGGGCTGAACCAGTCGGAGGCTTATTTCCGGGTTTCACGCGTTCCAGCCTCAATCTACCGAGGTGAGATGCTGAAGATGCACAGCCGGCTTTTTGTAAAGGTGGATGAGTCGCTGCCGGAAAGTGCAATCAGGGTGGCTTATGATGTGGATGCCGCTCCGCAGATCCATGTCCAGGTGGCAGGCCCTTCGGTAGAGGAGTTGAAGTCCTTTCTTCAAGGCCATGCAGACAAGGTACGTCAATTACTGGTTGATTTTCAGCTGAAGATGCAGCGTCCCTATCTCATACGGCATGCCAGCAAATCGGTTTCCAAGGAGCTGAAGACCATGGGCTATGAGGGATATCTGCCAGAGGAGATTGCCTGGACGAAGAAGGGGGCGGAGTTTATTTGGGGCAGTTCACGCAGTTATGAAAAGCAGTTGAATTTCGTATTCTACCGTTATCCGTCAGATGGCAGTGAACCGAAGAGTGTGGAGCGGATGGTCCAGCTTCGGGATTCTGTGATGCAATGCAACATTCCAGGCAGCGAGCCTGGCCAGTGGATGGAGACCGTCTGGGAAGGCGGGCAACCCGTTGTACTGAATGAAAATCGCATAATGGATGGCAGGCCTGTATCTATCCTGCGCGGTTTGTGGCAGATGAGGAATGGCGCAATGGGAGGACCGTTCGTCTCCTATAGCTGGTATGATGAGGATGCAGGTCTGATGGTAGTGGCAGAAGGATTTGTCTATTCACCCTCAACAGAGAAACGCGACCTTGTCCGACGGCTGGAGGCAGGCCTCAGGACAATCCGGAAACTGCGGTAGGAATTGGATCGGAATGTTTCCGGAAACACCGTCAGGTTTTGGATGGCTGTAATGGGCAATCAGGGGGCGTCAGGCAGGATGGCAGATAAAATGTAACATCTAAATTTGTCTCTTTCCCTTTCTTTTTGTACTTTTGCATGCACAAAGCGTTTCATCACCTTACAAACTGTTGACAATATGAAATATCAGATACGCAAGTTACTCTTCTGCCTGTGTGCCTTCTGCACGGCACTGGGTCTCCGCGCGCAGTCGGACCTGGTGGCTGACAATGCGAAGGTCAGAGTGGGGGAAATCCTGTTCCAGGAACCCAAGACCGTCACATTCTCCTTCAAGAACAAAGGAAGCCAACCTTTTGAGATACAGAAGGTCATACCTTCATGCGGCTGTACGACAGCCGAATGGACCAAGGGCAGCATTGCTCCCGGGGAGTCTGGTCTGATTACAGCCGTCTATGACGCCAGGATCCTTGGTACTTTCTATAAGGAACTGGCTGTCTATGCCACATGTTCCCCGGAACCGGTCTATCTCTCCATGGAGGGACGCGTGGTCACGGAAATGTTGGATTATACGGGTGATTACCTTATAGACATGGGTAGCCTTCGGCTGAACACCAATTATATTGAGTTTGACAATGTAAACCGTGGCGACCATCCCGTGGCAGAGTTTCAGATTGTGAATACGGAACGTACGCCCTACCGGCCCGAATTGATGCATCTTCCTGCCTACCTGTCAGTCCAGAGTTTTCCTGAAGTGATTGCCGGTGGCAGGTCCGGACGCATCCGTCTGACCCTTGACAGCGAGAAGCTGGGATTGCTGGGTCTGAATCAGACCCGGATCTTCCTCAGCCGCTATCCTGGTGACAAGGTAAGCGAAACGAACGAGATTCTGGTGTCTGCCGTCCTCTTGCCTGACTTCTCCGGCCTGACGGAGGAACAGCTGGCCAAGGCCCCCAAGGTGGTCTTCTCCTGTGAGGAACTGGATTTTGGCGACTTGAATGGCAAGAGCAAGATGACAAAGATGCTGACGATTACCAACGAGGGACAGGAACCACTGGATATTCGTTCCGTCCAGGTGTTTAACCAGGCTATCTCAGTCAGCCTGGACAAACGCACCGTTCAGCCTGGCAAGACTGCGACAATGAAAGTCACGGTAAGTGCGAAATACCTGAAAAAGGCAAAGAACCGTCCCCGCGTACTGCTCATCACCAATGATCCCCAGCAGGCCAAGTCAGTAATCAACGTCAATGTAAAACTGTAGCCGTTGGATGACCAACGGTCTTAAATCCTATTCTATGGAGCATCCTGAAAATTCATCGGAATATGCTGGCCTGACCGTCAACAGCGGTGTGGAGCAGCCTTCTATCGTGAATCCCTATATGAAGCGCGGACGCTTTGCGCGCCGCCGATTGTCTGCCTCAGATTACGTTGATGGCATCCTCAAGGGTAATTCCTCCATACTGGGACAGGCTGTCACCCTGGTGGAAAGCACCAACCCGGAACATCAGGTCATCGCCCAGGAGGTGATAGAGAAATGCCTGCCTTACAGTGGTAATTCGGTACGCATCGGTATCAGTGGCGTTCCTGGTGCAGGCAAGAGTACCAGCATCGACGAGTTTGGCATCCATGTCCTGAAGGAATATGGTGGCAAGCTGGCCGTCCTGGCCATCGACCCCAGTTCGGAGCGTACCAAGGGAAGCATCCTGGGTGACAAGACACGCATGGAAAAACTCTCCATACATCCTGATTCTTTCATTCGTCCCAGTCCCTCAGCCGGTTCGCTGGGTGGTGTGGCACGTAAGACACGCGAGACAATTATCCTCTGTGAGGCTGCCGGATATGACAAGATCTTTGTGGAGACGGTAGGAGTGGGACAGAGCGAGACAGCCTGCCACTCGATGGTGGACTTCTTCCTGCTCATTCAGCTGGCGGGAACCGGCGATGACCTGCAGGGCATCAAGCGAGGTGTCATGGAGATGGCCGTCGGAATTGTAATCAACAAGTGTGACGGCAATAACGTGGACAAGTGTCAGCTGGCCGCCACACAGTTCCGCAATGCCCTTCACCTTTTCCCCATGCCCGAGAGTGGATGGTTGCCACAGGTCCTGACCTACAGCGGTTTCTTCGGTTATGGCATCAAGGAAGTATGGGACATGATCTACAAGTACATGGACTTTGTAAAGTCAAACGGTTACTTTGAGCATCGCAGAAACGAACAGGCCAAGTTCTGGATGTACGAGAGTATCAATGAGCAACTACGTAACAGTTTCTTCCAGAATCCTACCATCGGTGATATGCTGCAGGCCGAGGAGAAGTCTGTATTGCAGGGCCAGAAGACCTCATTCGTGGCAGCCAAGCAGCTGCTCGATGCGTATTTTGCACTCCTCCATTAACCACTTCGGCGTACTGGTGGCACCACAGATGCCCACCGATTCATAACCTTCCAGCCAGCGGGTGTCTATCTCGCTGGCTGCGTCTATCATGTAGGAATGTGGATTGGCTTGCAGACATTGCTCAAAGAGCGCCTTTCCGTTGCTGCTCTTCTTGCCGCAGACAAAGAGTACAACATCGTGGCGCGATGCGAAGTCGCGGATGTGTGGCATACGGTTGGCTACCTGACGACAGATGGTGTCATAGTAATGGAAGGTGGCCGTGGGCTGAATGTGCTGCTGGATGTACTCCACCACCTGCCGGAATCCGTCCAGAGACTTGGTGGTCTGGGAATAGAGATAGATGTCGCGTGCAAAGTCCAGTTTTTCTACCTCCTCGGGTTTCTCAATCACGATGGCTGTCCCCTCGGTCTGTCCGACCAGTCCCAGAACTTCAGCATGACCATTCTTTCCAAAGATGACAATCTGTTTGGTATGCGTAACATCAGCAACATACTCTCTTTTGATGCGTTCCTGAAGATGCAAGACAACCGGACAGGTGGCATCAACGATCTCAATACGGTTTTCCCTGGCCTTCTGATAAGTGCTGGGAGGTTCTCCGTGAGCGCGCAGCAGGACGGTTTCATCATGCAGGTTGTCAAATTCGTTATGCTCAATGGTCTTCAGCCCCAGTTGCTGGAGCCGATTGCATTCCTGTCCGTTGTGAACAATGTCTCCCAGGCAATACAGCGTCTTGCCTCCGGTCAGTTCCTCCTCCGCTTTACTGATGGCACGTGTCACGCCAAAGCAGAAACCTGATCCCTGGTCAATCTCTATTTCCATAGTTCTTCTTGGGGGAAAGTTATGGTTATTCTCGGAGAGGTTAATAAGAAGTTACCCTATCGTCTTTTTTGCCAGATCCAGCAGCCACTCTTTTTGCTGGGAAATGGTCATATCGCTGTTATCAAGCGTAATGGCATCGTCAGCCTTGCGCAGCGGACTAACTTCACGAGTACTGTCAATGCGGTCGCGCTCCTGTACGTTGACAAGGATTTCGTGCAGGTCGCAGACCTCACCCTTTGCCGTCAGTTCATCGTAGCGACGCTTGGCACGCACCTCGGCGGAAGCCGTCACAAAAACCTTCAATTCGGCATCAGGGAACACAGTTGTTCCAATATCACGACCATCCATGACGATACCTCCTCCCTTACCCATCTCTTGTTGCTGGGCCACCATGGCGCTTCGAACGAAGTCCAGCGCGGCAATGAGACTCACCTTGCTGGAAACCTCCATGGTACGGATGCGATCCTCCACGTAAGTTCCGTTTAGATAGGTATCAGGCCTTCCCTTCTCAGGATTGAAGGTAAAGCTGATGCAAACCTCATCCATCTTGCCGCGAAGAGCTTCCACGTCAATCCCATCTTCCGTGAACAGATTATTTTGAATGGCAAACAGGGTGACGGCACGATACATGGCCCCAGTGTCGACATATACATAACCTAACTCACGGGCCAGATCCTTGGCCATGGTACTCTTGCCACAGGAAGAGTGACCGTCGATTGCTATCGTAATCTTTTTCATTGTATGATCTGTTTAAGTTTGCAGAACGGACGTAACTCATTCCGTCCAATTCCGTGTTTGTTCTTACCTTGTTTTATTTATTTACTGCTTCAGACCTTGCAGATTCTTACCGTTGTCCCGTCGGACGGCACACCAAACCGCCCCGATCCTACAGGCTATACCCCAGACTGAACGAGAAGCTTGGTGCGCTTACATGATATTTGGCATAGGCCACTCCCATCTTGAAACGTTTGAGCGTGATTCCGGCACCACAGGTCAGACCCGCGGCATGTGAGGAACCTGCAGCCTTCATCTCGCTGGCCCTGCGGAAGTTGTATCCCAATGCCACATACATCCTATCCGCAGGAACAAGCTCCACACCCAAGTTGAGATGATTCATCAGGATCCTTCCGAATCCAGGTTCTTCACCGGGACTATAGAAGTAGTCCTTGTTCCATCTGGTCAGATCATTCAGGGTTAAGGAGACCTTCAGTGGAGCATGCGCAATGCCCTTGGTCAGACCCAGGGACAGGTCAAAAGGCAATCGCTCATGCATATCGCCAAAGGCTTTCACCTGTCCGCCCAGATTTGCTGCCACGGCAGATAAAGAGAGGTCATTGTCAGAATCGTAGTAGTTGATACCCAGATCTACGGCAAGCGCACATGAATTGTAGGCACTGTATCTTGAATAAATGAACTTGCCTGTCACACCTCCGACCCAATAGTCGTCCAGACTATAGCTGTACATGCCTCCTATGACCATATCCAGTGCCTGTGTGTCGCCCAGGATCTCACCCGTTTCCAAAGTTTCCTTCATGGATCCATACCCTGCGAACTGGGCGCTGACTCCCCATGTACCCCTGTCTCCGGCAATCTTGCTGAATGCTGCGCTTCCCATCTTGCTTCCCTTCATGTAGGTAAGGAAATTGAGGTTCAGGCTATTGTCGTTCACGCAACTCAGAAGGGCTGGATTCTGCAACGAAAGGGACACATCATCCTCGATGGAGGAAATGTTCCTTCCGCCCAGGGCGATGGCGTGCGAGGATGACGAGAGTGACAGGAAACTGAAGACGCTCCGGCTCTCCTGGGCCTGTGCACATGTACACCCAAGGACTATAGATAATAATATGTATAGGCATCTCTTCATTTCCTTGCTCATTATGATATCAATGTCCAAAGTTAGCGTATTTTAGCATACAAAGCATATTTTTTCCGGTGGAAATGATAAAAAAGAGCGAATAAGGAAAAAAAAAGCCTTCAAAAAGACGGTAGAATAAAAAAAATGTGCTAAATTTGTCCCGAATACAAGAAAAACAAAAAACATAATATACTATGAACACTATTGCAACGAACCTCTTTAATGGCAAGTCTACGGGATTCCTCGCAGGTCTGTGCTTTGCTGGTGCTGCATGCTTCTTCATCCTGGAGAGGACATGGAGAGACGAGATTATTGAAGAGGAACCAATTATCTACGAGAACGTTCCCCAGGATGAGGACATGATTCCCGTGACGATTCAGGAAGAGCAGCAGCCTGCCGCTCCCGTAGTGAACAACAATGTAACCCCCGAAGTGCTCCAGATTGTGGAGGACGAGGTTGAGATCAAGGAAGAGAAGATTGAGACTTCCGAGGAGGTTAACCAGGTTATCGTTGGTACCGAGGGTACCGGTGCTCCCACTGTTGTCGGTGCAGTCGCATCCGCCGGTCCTGTGGTTGAGGAGGTTGATGATAACCGAATCATCGAGGTTCCTGAGGTTATGGCTTCTTTCCCCGGTGGTGATGAGGAGCTCTACAATTGGCTGAACAACAATATCAAGTATCCTTCACGTGCTCAGGATCAGGGCATCCAGGGTCGTGTAATGGTGAAGTTCGTGGTTGAAAAGGACGGATCTATCGGCAAGGTGGAAGTAACCCGTTCTCCCGACGAGGATCTTTCCAAGGAGGCCATCCGCGTTATCAAGCTGATGCCCAAGTGGAAGCCCGCACGTCAGGGTACACGTACCGTACGTTCATACTTCAATTTGCCCGTAATGTTCCGCCTGCAGTAATAACAACTCATCCGGAATAGGAAAAGATAATGGGATAGGCTGCTCTTCGGGTAGCCTATCCTTGTTCTCATACCTTATATCTATAGTTCATATATGTATTGTTTAGAAGAATTGCAGCAGATGGTACATAATGCCATTGTGCAGTTGCCAGCCAACCGTCAGCCCGCCGGTCTGTATGCCCCCATCGACTATGTCCTGTCCCTGGGTGGCAAGCGCATCCGCCCCATCCTGGTACTTATGGCATATAATATGTATAGGGAAGATGTGGAAAAGGCAATGATGCCTGCTGTCGGATTGGAAACCTACCACAACTTCACGCTCCTCCACGACGACCTCATGGACAGGGCAGACGTCCGTCGGGGCATGCCCACGGTTCACAGGAAATGGAATGACAACACGGCCATCCTCAGTGGAGACAACATGCTCGTTCTGGCCATGCAGAGGATCGCATCCTGTGATGCCACCCACGTACCCGATGTGGTTCAGTTGTTTACACAGACTGCCATTGAGATAGACGAGGGGCAGCAGTACGATATGGATTTTGAGACCCGCAATGACGTGAAGGAGGAGGAATACATTGAGATGATCCGCCTCAAGACCTCCGTACTTCTGGCTTGTGCCCTCAAGATGGGCGCCATTCTGGCAGATGCCCCCAAAAGCGACATGGAAGCCCTCTACCGTTTCGGTGAGAAACTGGGACTTGCATTCCAGCTCCAGGACGACTATCTGGATGTCTATGGCGACTTCAAGACCTTCGGCAAGAAGATCGGAGGCGACATCCTCTGCAACAAGAAGACCTATATGCTCATCAATGCCTACCGTCTGGCCGATGAGTCGCAGCGTGCTGCACTTCAGCAATGGGTAGAAGCTGAGAATCCGGATCCTGAGGCAAAGATTGCCGCGGTGACCCGCCTCTATGACGAGATTGGCATTCCCGTCCTGGCACAAAGCCGCATCGACAGCTATTTTGACGAAGCCATGGCAGCCCTGGAAGAAGTATGTCTGCCCGAAGAGAAGAAATCACCCCTCCGCCAGATGGCAGGAAGCCTCATGCACCGCAAGTCATGACAGATACCCACAGCCATATCTATGGCCCCGAGTTTGACGAAGACAGGGAGGATGTGATACTCCGCGCACAGGAGGCCGGAGTATCACGTATCCTGCTGCCCAACATCAACAGGGAATCCATTGCCCCCATGCTGAGCCTCTGCCAGGCACATCCCGGCTACTGCCATCCCATGATGGGATTGCACCCCACTGACCTGGAAGACGATTACAGGGAAGTTCTGGAACACATGCACCAGCTTCTCCTCAAACCCGACAGCCCCTACATCGCCGTGGGAGAAGTTGGTATAGATCTCTACTGGGACCAAAGCAGGTGTAAACAGCAGCTTGAAGCCTTTGAAATACAGATTGAATGGGCCCGTGACCTGCATCTTCCACTCGTCATACACTCACGTTCGGCACATGCGGAGCTCATGGATCTCATGTCCCGGCACAGGTCAGAAGGACTGACCGGCATATTCCATTGCTTCGGAGGAAGCCTGGAAGAAGCCCGCGACCTTCTGTCCTTTGAAGGATTTGTTCTGGGAGTCGGCGGCGTCCTGACCTACAGGAAATCCATCTTGCCCAGCGTCCTTCAGGAGCTGCCGCTGGAACGCATTGTCCTGGAGACGGACAGTCCATACCTGGCCCCCGTACCTCATCGGGGCAAAAGAAACGAGAGTGCCTATGTCGTGGAAGTGGCCCGCAGACTGGCCGATATTCATGGTATCACGGTTGACGAGGTGGCTTCCGTCACGGATGACAATGTACAACGGATTTTTTTCACATTAAACGTCGTTTAGCACCTACAACTAAGGAAAATAAGGCAAAACATGAAAGTTTTTCGCCTTTCATGATGCTTATGTATAAAAAAATAGGTATATTTGTATCAAAATTGGTGGCAGAGTCGTATTTTTTTTGTAACTTGCACCCGATTTAGAGCGTGTGTGGTCTGGCGAGACCCGAAATTCACGGCTCAGGACAAAGAAAAGGAGAGATGCTCGAGTGGCTGAAGAGGCACGCCTGGAAAGCGTGTATACGCCAAAAGCGTATCGGGGGTTCGAATCCCCCTCTCTCCGCAAGTAGATCAGACATGAAAAACTGGGATAATCGAAAAAACAATAATTAATAATCTTTAAATTACACACAAAAATGAAAAAGTTATTTGCAATTGTTGCGATGGCTGCTGTCTGCTCATTTGGCATGACATCGAATGTAATGGCTCAGGACGAGGCTGCTGAGGCTCCCGTTGAGACTGTAGAGGCTGCTGAGGCTCCCGCCGAGGAAGAGGAGGCCGTAGAGGCTGAGGCTCCCGCTGAGGAGGAGACCGTAGAGGCTGAGGCTCCCGCCGTTGAAGAGGAGGAGAGCGCAGGTATCCACAAGGTACTGAAGGAGAAGTTCATCGAGGGTGGTGCCGGCTTCATGGCCCTGGTTGCCATCGCCCTGGTTCTGGGTCTGGCTCTGTGTATCGAGCGTATCGTTTACCTGTCACTGGCTGCTGGTAACCGTCGTAAGTTCTGTGACAAGATTGCCGAGCTCGTAGCTGCCAACAAGGTAGATGAGGCTATCGCATACTGCGAGGGTAGCCGCAGCACTATCGCAAAGGTATGCAAGAAGGCTCTCGTAGCCCTGAACAGTGAGGACCAGAACGATATCGCTACCATCGAGCGTACCATCAACATGGAGGCTGAGGTACAGGGTACCTACCTGGAGGAGAACTGCTCATGGATTACCCTGTTCATCGCCATGGCTCCCTCTCTGGGATTCTTGGGTACTGTGATCGGTATGGTACAGGCATTTGATGACATCCAGGCTGCTGGTGATATCAGCCCCACCGTTGTTGCCGGCGGTATGAAGGTCGCCCTGATTACCACCATCTTCGGTATCGTTGTTGCTTTGATCCTGCAGTTGTTCTACAACTACATCCTCTCTCGCGTTGAGGCTATCACCTGCGCCATGGAGGAGACTGCACAGGAGCTCCTGGTGACCTGCGTTAAGTCACCCAAGTGCAAGAAGTAATCAACCCCGACCCCACATTATTAAATATATATAAGATATGAAAACTCAGTTAATATCTAAGATTACCATGTGGGCTCTGCTGCTCATCGCCATCGCCCTGCTCGGACTCTTTATCGGTCTCGGCGAAGAGGATGGCACAGATATCCTGATGTACGGTATGTATGCCTACGGTGCCATCATGGTTGCCGGTATGGTTGCCAACATGGTTATGTCCTTCAAGAATAAGGATTGGGGTCTGATTCGCGTTATCATTGCTGTAGTGGCTACCTTCGCATGCTACTTCATCTTCAGCATGGTTGTAGGTGGCGAGGGCGACGAGGCTATCGCCGACGGCTACTGCTATACCATCTATGCGCTGACCGCACTGGCCATTGTTGCCGTAATCGGTTGCGCAAGTGGTGTCATCTACAAGCTTGGTAACAAGAACTAAAGATCTCACGCAAACAAAACACCCCGAACAACCCGACCGGACAAGCACACAGGCAGGTAATTGCTATGTGCTCCGGGAAGGGTGAGGGTGACAGAATCTCAAACCGAACAAATAATTACTTCGAGATATGGCAAGTAAGAAAAAGATGCCAGGACTGAACACCAGTTCTACCGCGGATATCTCATTCATGCTGCTCATCTTCTTCCTGGTAACCACATCAATGGACTCAGACAAGGGTCTTACCCGCCGTCTGCCGCCTCCACCAGAGAACCAGGAAAACAACGCCGTTCAGATCAACGAGCGCAACATCTTCAAGGTGAGCATCAACTCCGTAGGTAAGATCATGATCAGCGGTGGTCAGAAACTGGATTCAAGCAACCCATCTGACATGGAGCTGCTGTGCGAGATGAGCAAGAAGTTCATCATGGGTATGCCCCATCCCGGTGAGGATCAGGGTCCTGAGATGACTCTTCAGCGCGTTCCCGGCTTGAGCGATCTGCAGCAGTGTGCCGAGAAGCACGTTATCTCCCTGCAGTCAGACCGTGGTACCCCATACGCTGCCTACTTCGCCGTTCAGGATGCCCTTGTAAAGGCATACAACGACGTGCGTGACGAGAAGAGCAAGAAACTCTTCGGAGGCAAGCCTTTCGCAGCGCTCAGCGAGGATCAGCAGGGTGCTATCCGTACCATCTATCCCCAGAAGATTTCTGAGGCAGAACCTATCGATTATTCAACACTTTCACACTAAGAATAAAGAACTATGGCATTTAAGAAAAAAGGAAGTCGCGAGATGCCGGAGTTGAGTACCTCATCTCTGCCTGACTTGATCTTCACCATCCTGTTCTTCTTCATGATGGTTACCACCATGCGTGAGGTTACACTTAAGGTGAAGTTGACTACCCCCCAGGGTACCCAGCTTGAGAAGCTCGAGCCCAAGTCAGACGTATCCTACATCTACGTAGGTCCTCCCACCGATGCCCTCCGCGGCCAGTTCGGTACCGGTACACGTATCCAGCTGAACGACCGCTACGCAGAGCCCCGTGAGGTAATGGACTTCGTAGCCCAGGAGCGCCAGGGTATGAACGACCAGACCCGCCAGGTCATCTCCATCAAAGCAGACGTGAACACCCAGATGGGTATCATCACCGACATCAAGGAGGTACTGCGTAAGT
>JAZRVZ010000029.1:0-6951 GCA_045599425.1 Bacteroidaceae bacterium
CCGTGAAGGGGCAGGCTACCAATGCTGCCAACCAGCCAGCCGTACCTTCTTCTCCCGTGGAACTCACCGAGCAGGCTCCCGTTGGGGCTGCACCCGTTGAGGCTGCACCCGCTGAGGCTGCTGCCGAGGAGTAATTGACATTTCTTTTCAAGACAAATGTGAATAAAGGATGTGCCCTCCTCGGTGCATCCTTTGTTTTTTCCCTGAAAAGGTGGATTATAATCTGCTTCCCATCTTCCAATCAAACATTATGATGCGTTACATAGAACTACGTTGCCGGCTTTTGAGCATCCTGGCTGTGATGTCATTCCTTCTTGTTTCCTGTGAGAATATTGTCCTGGATCCAAACCAGGAAGCTGGGACTTCCCCAGCGTCCACTGACCTGAACATCCTGACCCGCACTTCCGATGGGTCGGAGATTTCCTTTCCCCTCCATATCTATGCCTTTGCAGGGAACGGGGAACTTCAGGCACAGGCCAGGGTGGCTGATGCACAGACCCCAGTCCGGATCTCCCTGGCAAAGGGACAGGCCTATCGCTTGGTTGTGGTTTCTGCAGACGAGTCTTGCTATGAGCTGCCTGAGCATCCCGGACCAAGTTCCTTGATCTCGTTCGCATCAGGCTCTGACGCAGGACGTGGGGGAAGCGGATATGCATGGGGTAAGACGCTGATGATGGGTTTTGCGGATGTTCAGCCCACCACTTCTTCATCGGCCACATGTTCCGTTCTGCTTCAGCACCAGATGGCTTCGCTGGAACTGAATCTGACCAATGTGCCTTCTTCCTGCTCTGAACTTGCCGTAACCGTATCGTCACCCTATACTGGGGTTTCCCTGGCAGGCATCGGCCAGCAGACACTCTCTGCTTCCCGGATTCCTCTGACCTCCGGGCAGGAGGCAGACGGTTCCAGCCTATGGTCGGTTTCTTCCGTATTCCTCTTTCCTACGGCTGCTCCACAGACCACCTTTACCATATCTTATATGCAGGACGGGGCAATGCAGTATTCGGCAGTGACTTATCAGGGAACGCTTCGTGCGGGTACGCCCTATGTCCTGAATGGTTCCTACCACGATGATGGCTTTGAGGTCAATGCCAATGTAAGCGCTGCGGAGTGGAATGCTCCTGTCTGCCTGAACTTTGGTTTCGGGCAGGGATTGAATCCTGTACTTTCGGGAGACGGACAGGAACAAGGTGGAAGCAGCTCCGGTGGCGAGCACGCGGATGATGGTACGACAGTCTCTGTTCCTGCCATTCCTGCTCCATTCTCCATTTGGGAAAACCACGTTGTGGCTGCCGTACTGGATAAGGATGGTGTTCCGGTGAGCGCTGCCACTACGGATGCCACGCTGCTTCTGATTTCGCGCGATGACTGGAGCAATATGACCAGTGCAACCAACCAAAGTTCGCCCACGCTTGCCTTTGATCTGGAGGATGAGTATCTGGAAAGCGGTCTGGCCGGTTGGCGTATACCAACTGAGGATGAGGCACGTATCCTCTATCAGGCCTATCGTATCATGGATGCGGGCAGTTCTGCCTCCAGTCTTGCAAAGGTGCTTGATTCTGTCAAGGCTGATCCTATCGTGCTGACTGACGAAAAAGGAGAGAATGTCCGGTATCTTTGTGCAGAGGCAAAGAAGACCTATTCCTATAGTAGCAGTTCTGTCCTTGCAGCTGGCAAGACGGTGAAATCCTATCACCTCCGTCTGGTGCGAACGGTGAAAGTCAGCACGGTCGTTGAATAACCCTCGCCAACCGATGTCCGCAGTACATCCCAATATTTGCCTGCTGGTTCAGCAGGCCGGAAATATCACTGAATTCCAGCGACGTGTCTACTTGTCACTCCTGAACGTTCCCCCTGGCCATACGATCACATACAAGGGTTTGGGGGAACTTGCCGGTTGTCGTTCCGCGCAGGCCATTGGCCAGGCTCTTCGCCGCAATCCCTTTGCTGTGGGATGCCCCATACTTCCTGAATATGTACATGTACCGGTTGGCATGACTACCTTTACATCGGATTTCTGTGTACCCTGCCATCGCGTGATCGCATCCAACGGATTGATTGGTGGTTTCTGCGGAGAGACCGAAGGGACGCAGATTGACCGTAAGCGAAAGCTCCTCATGGAGGAGGGAGTCCTTGTTTAGCTGTTAACTGAGTATATGTTGGGTTAAGGGAAGGAAAACGTGTTCAGTAACGTATAATCCCAGATAGTCCATTAGACGACATTGGCGTTATTTAGCTTCTCTCTGGCATCCTTTGCAGCTCATTTCAATCACATAGGACCCCCTTCATTCAATGTGCTACAAATGCTGACACAAAGATAATTCAAAATCACATCCATGGTCTAATGAACTATTTGGGATAATATGGGAACCCACCATAAGCTATTCCTTAGGCGTTTCTTGGTTTCGCTTGCACTCCACCTGCAGCGTATCGTCCACCGAGGGTATGTACTGGCCAGTGTGACTGCATTTTGTTCCCAGTGTGCTGATCATGTGTGGGAGGGTGTGGCTGAAGAAATTGACTGCCCTCTTGTTCTGCTGGAGACGTGCCTCGTTGACGGGATTCCCATAGATGTCAGGACTGCTGGTGGCAAGCAGCAAGGTGTCGTTGCCTATGGTCATCAGGTAGTCTGATGGCCTGGTTGGGAGTGGGGTGATCAGACTGGAGGAGAACCATTTCAATGGGTGGTGCATGATAATGTTCCGCCACTCTGCCGGGAACTTATAGCGCAGCATCTCCTGAATGATGGCCTGTCTGGTACTGTGATGCGGACATCTCTCGCATTTCTCCCGCTTCACGACCTTCAGACCTGTCACAGTCTGGCCCTTCTGTCCCTCTTGCGCCCTTCGTGCATCCGGCCGTTCCTGCTGAAGGATTGCCATCTGCTGTGCGTATGCCCTGCGTTGGCGGGCAAGCTCCTTCATCCGGGTCTCAAGTCTGGGATTGTTGATCCACTGGCGGTGGCTGCTGTCATGCAGCAGGAAGTCGCTTAGGTTTTTTCTGCTCACCTCAAGATCCTTGTACATCGACAGGTCTATCTCGATGCAAGAAACGCCCAGTTCCTTGATCTTCTCGTATTTCTCTGTTCCCACTTCATGCGTTACCCTGATCTCAATCCACAGCCTTCCTGTTTCCCCGGTGCGTGGATTCTGCTGAAGACCAACCAGATCAGGTTGCAGCATGGGACATTCATGCCGTTCCTCCACCTCCATGCCGGCAAAGCGTACCATTCCGCCTTCGTATATGTTGCCATAGGCAGGCAGCATCAATGCCTTCTCGCTGGCCAGGATTTCCTTGGCCAACAGATGCAGTTCGGATTCATGAGCCCCCTTGCAGGCCGTTCCGCTGGCATGGGCAAAGTGCGGATTGACATTGGCCCCCTGGTTCTTGGCCACCAGTGGAGCCCCGCATCCCGGACAGGTACATCCGCAGGCCAGACCATTGGGAACTTCCAGAATGTGCCTCAATCGTCCTGCGTCATCCCTGCCATGTGTCAGCTGAACATCCATGCCCAAGATCTTATTTTCCGGCTTTCCTGAACCTCATCAGTTCGTCTATGATCTCCTCCTCTCTGTCGCTCAGTGTCAGGATTAGATTCTTGTATCTCCCCTTGCTCACCAGGTCCTGGATGAGCGGGTAAACGGGAACCTCGTTTGTCCAATAGTCAACCCCCATGAAGCACATCGGGCTGCTGTAGCCAAAGCTAAGGTAATGGTTCTGTACCGCCTCCTGGAAAATCTCCTGCAGTGTGCCTGCCGAGCCTGGTGTGTAGATGATGCCCCCCATGGCGATGGTCAGGATGCCGTCCTCGCGGATACTGTTGTCGAAGTATTTTGCGATGTGTGTGGCCAGGGGCGTGGAAGGCTCGTGCCCGTAGAGCCAGGTGGGAATACCCAGACTGTTATAATCCTTCTGGGGCCATCTCTGACGTACCTCCATGGCAGTGTCCAGCCACAGGTCATCGTTAAAGGACTCGACCTTGCGCAACAGGTTCATGGCTTCCGTGAATTCCTCCTCCGTTCGTCCCGCCATCCAGGCACCCATGTGAGTGGCTTCCATGGCACCAGGACCTCCGCCGCTGATCATCAGGCTTCCCATCTCGGTCAAATGCTTGCTGATGCGTGCCACCTGCTCATACTGCGCCTCCGTACGTTTCAGTCCGTGTCCACCCATCACTCCCACGATGCAACGCTCATCATACTGTTGCAGAAACTGATGCAAGGCATTGCTGATGCTGTGGTCGTGCAGTGCCCTGGCCAGTGTCTCCTTGATGTTGTCCGCCCGCTTTCCCAGCTTCAGGTAGTGACGATAGACGATGCTGTCATAGCAGTTCCTGAAGGAGTCAGGATCCCCTGTCCTATACCCCTCATAGAGACTGTCTGCTGTGTAGAGTTGGGCAGGAAAGGTATCAAAGGCCTCTCCCATGGTCGGGAAGACCAGACTGTCCTTCATGCGCTTCTTCAGTCCCTTTGGGAGGGTGCAGCCCATAAACAGACAGTCGTGGTAACTGTGGGAAAGGGCCAGCTCGGTTTCAGCTGTAAGGTTGACATCCTTGAAGGCACAACGGCGGATGACAGTCTCTTCCTGGTGCAGCAGCTTGGCCAGCTGCCAGTCGTCGCTTATTTCGTGGTAATTTTGTGTCATTGATATGTGTTTAAGGCTAACTTCTGCAAATATACGAAATGTTTTCGGATTATCCCCCATAAATGCCTGATATTTCCCATGCAAAAGCGCCGGGGAGACTCTGCTGTCTCTTTCCGGCGCCTCATTTATGTGTGATCAGTGCAATTCCGGTTGTCAGGTCGGACGCACTTCTGTTTTGTCGTTGTTTGTTATTTTCGGTATTTGGCTTGATTGCTTGGCCTTATCCTTCCAGCAGGGCAGTTGACAGGTAGCGCTCACCTGTGTCGGGCAATAGGGCGACGATGCGCTTGCCTTTGTTCTCTGGACGCTTGGCCAGCTGGATGGCGGCATAGAGCGAGGCACCGCTGGAGATACCCACGAAGATACCCTCCTCCTTGGCAATCTCGCGAGCCGTCTGCAAGGCTTCCTCGTTGCCTACGGGCAGAATCTCATCGATCACTTCGCCATTGTAGTTCCTGGGAACGAAGCCGGCACCGATACCCTGGATCTTGTGTGCGCCTGAGGGCTGACCGGACAGCACGGCCGATGTGGCAGGCTCAACGGCCACCACCTTGATGTTGGGATTGTGTGCCTTCAGTGCAGCACCCGTACCGCTTACCGTACCACCCGTACCCACGCCGGCTACGAAGATATCCACCTGACCCTCAGTCTGCTGCCAGATCTCCTCGCCGGTTGTCTGCTGATGGACGGCTGGATTGGCTGCGTTCTCGAACTGCTGCAGGATGACGGCTCCGGGGATGTTGTCGCGCAGTTCCTCAGCCTTCCTGATGGCACCTTTCATGCCCTCGCTGCCGGGGGTCAGTACGATCTCCGTACCGTATGCCTGCGCCAGCTTGCGGCGCTCGATGCTCATCGTCTCGGGCATGGTCAGGATGACCTTGTAGCCCTTGTAAGCACCTACCAGACTCAATCCTACACCCGTGTTTCCGCTTGTAGGCTCGATGATGGTACCACCAGGCTTCAGGATGCCCTTTGCCTCTGCATCTCGTATCATGTTCAGGGCGACGCGGTCCTTCACGCTTCCGCCGGGATTGAAGAATTCCACCTTGGCTACGATTTCGGCCTCCAGGCCACGGTTCTGGGCCAGCTTGCCCAGGCGAACGAGCGGCGTCTTGCCAACCAGTTCCAGAATGTTATTGTGTATCATACCTTACTCTTTTATCTGTTGTTATCCTTAATCTTCTTACTTCTACTGCGTGAATTCTTTCACGGTGCAAATATACGCAATTAAATTGATTGTAAGCAAATGTTTCGTCTTTTTTTCGCTGAAGTTACAAGGTCATGAGGCCTTACACCTCACAACCTCATAACCTCATAACCTCATAACCTCAAGACCTCACACCTTCTCCAGTGCCTGTGCCAGGTCGGCCAGGATGTCATCGATGTGCTCCACGCCGATGCTCAGGCGTACGGTGCTGGGCGTGATGTGCTGCTCGGCCAGCTCTTCGGGACTCATCTGCGAGTGGGTGGTGGTGTAGGGATGGATCACCAGGCTCTTCACATCGGCCACGTTGGCCAGCAGTGAGAAGATCTGCAGACTGTCGATGAAGCGCCAGGCCTCCTCCTGTCCACCGTTGATCTCGAAGGTAAAGATGCTTGCTGCTCCGTTGGGGTAATATTTCTCGTAGAGTGCATGGTCGGGATGCGAGGGCAGGGCAGGGTGACTTACGCTCTTCACCTTGGGGTGACTGGCCAGGAAGTCCACCACCTTCAGCGCATTCTCCACGTGACGCTCGATACGCAATGGCAGCGACTCCACGCCCTGCAGCAGGATCCAGGCATTGAAGGGAGAGATGGCAGCACCGGTGTCACGCAGGATGACGGCACGGATGCGGGTCACGAAGGCCGCTGCACCAGCCACGTCGGCAAATACTGCACCGTGGTACGAGGGATCGGGCTTGGCCAGGGTGGGGTACTTGTCGGCATGAGCCTTGAAGTCAAACTTGCCGCCATCCACGATGATACCGCCCAGCGAGCTGCCGTGACCGCCGATGAACTTCGTGGCCGAGTGAACCACGATGTCAGCACCATGTTCGATGGGACGCACCAGGATGGGCGTGCCGAAGGTGTTGTCCACGATGAACAGGATGCCATGACGGTGGGCTATCTCAGCGATGGCGTCCAGGTCGGTCACGTCCGAGTTGGGGTTGCCGAAGGTCTCGGCGTAGATCACCTTCGTGTTGGGCTGGATGGCAGCCTCCAGGGCCTTCAGGTCGTTTACGTTCACGATGGTGTTGCTCACACCCTGGGTGCTCAGGGTATGTGTGATGAGGTTGAAGCTGCCACCGTAGAGGTTGTCGGCAGCTA
>JAZRVZ010000030.1:0-12572 GCA_045599425.1 Bacteroidaceae bacterium
CCATAAAACGGAACTGAGGAGCAGTAGAGGTAATCGTTTCATGCCACAAAGATAATGATTTATTCGCTTCCGTACTATTCAGGAAGGCAGAAAAAAGATGCAGAAAGCGTAAAACACCCCCGTGTTTACTT
This sequence comes from Bacteroidaceae bacterium, assembly GCA_045599425.1. Taxonomy (GTDB): domain Bacteria; phylum Bacteroidota; class Bacteroidia; order Bacteroidales; family Bacteroidaceae; genus Physcousia. Next base: position 132 of record JAZRVZ010000030.1, read on the forward strand.
TTGTTTAATCGTGTTTCTTGCCGTTCCCCCGCCTTTTTCGTAGTTTTGCCACCGAAAAACGATAAAAACTGTACGATGATGAAAAAGACCATCTACCTATTATTATTTGTCAGCCTCGCCATCGCGGGATGCGTGGCGACAAGGGAGATACCCTTGACCCCTAATCCTGAGATCTATGCTACAGGAGGGCAGCTCGACTCATTACCCGTCCTACCCAGTGACCTCAGCCAGATAAAGTACATCCATCTTCCGGATTCCCTGATTAGCGAAGACAAGGATGAACTGCCCACGCAGAAGCTGACAACAGATCTTATGGAAAGCTATGACATGGTGCAGCTTGATGCCTTGCCCGGGTTTAATATCCACAGCATCTTTGACATTCAAGCTGATGATGACCTGCTTTTTGTCACCTATAACGTTTTGCCAAAAGATACTGTGGATAGGGATGTGCAGTATCCTCGCGTACATGCCATCTATACCCGGAAGGGTAAACTCGTAACCCAAATCGGCAATCCCATACAGTCGGTCAGAAAGAGAGGCGAGGGTGATAAAATGACTTCCGCTCCGCACAAAGAGAAAGACAACGACACGCAGTATATCCATGACAGTCGTATTCAGCTCAATCGGGAAAAGAAGGAAGTGTACTTCAACGAAATGGGGCACAAGCAGGTCTATTTTGACTACCAGGGCAATTACAAACGTACGGAGTACAGTCAGATCGTATCCTACAACATGCTCACCACCCGAAACAGGAAAATCGGTTTCCACATCAACCATAATGTTGACAATTGGATTCTCTGGAACAGATTCTACTGTACGGTCATGAATCAGGATGGAAAGCCTACGGGGGTAGCCTTCAAGAATGATCCATTACACGTAATACCCTGGATCAACAGAGAAGGTTTGGTCCAGGTGGACGACGATATAATGCTTGGGTTTGAGAAATCCGATACTATCTGGCAGATCCTGCCTGACAAGAAGGTTGCAAAATACGTACGTACGGGAGCCCTGAGTGTGCCAGACGTAGCCAGGAACGATGTTCAATATGTTGCAAAGAATGAAGACCACATTATTGATGTACTTCATGCTACGGCCAACTCCAACTATGTGTTGTTCTATTTCGTGTACGGTAATCGAATGTATTACATGATGTATGACGCAAATACAGGTCATAGCGTCATGTGGATGTCCTCCTTGCCAGATCCCAACTCCACGCTGGTACAATGCTTTCTTGTCCTTCAACATGATTATATGTTGCTTTCAGATGGGACGCTGCTGGGAATAAACCAAATGTCCCCACTTGAATGGAAAAAAGAGTTGAGCCATGAGCTCGATCCTGAGACAGAGTTTCCTAAAAGGCATGACAAGCGAGAAGAAGAGTTCATCCGCAACCTCAAGCTCGACGGAGGCCCCGTCCTCTTCTTCGTGAAGCTCAAGAAGTTCTAAGAGCAGTCTGTCCTCGAAAAAAAAGTTTGATTTTGTGTTTCTTATGCAGGCTTCGCTGCTAAGCATCGAGCATAGCTCGCTGAGCGCGCAGTTTCACAGTTTCACATCGGCGGCAAAAAGCGTGAGCCACGCGACTCCCTGTTCAGACCAGAATATCCAGGCTTTCAGACTTGCAGGTGACCTGCCATTCGGCACGAAAAGAAAAACCTTTTCTTCCTGAAACCATATTCCATTCACTTTCACAGGTTTTTTCCTTCTTCTTCCTTGCTTGTTTCGGGGATAATCATTATCTTTGCCGGAAAATGCCTAATTATCAATATATGAAGAAGATTTTCACTATTGCAATGGCATCCCTCGCGATGATGTCTTGCGCACAGACCGCCAGGGAGGTTGCCGAAACACCGGAACCTGCCACAATTACATGGATTGAGGACAAGCCAGGGCCCACGCTTCAGGGCCGGCAGATCTTTCCCAGTGTGCCCGATTCGCTGTGGGAGGCCCTGGGATTGCAGGAGGGTGTCCCCTCAAGCATGAGTTGCTTCCTGCTTCGCAGCGAGGGCAAGACTATCCTGCTCGATGCAGGACTTGGAGCGCCATTCAGCCAGCTCCTTCCCAGGCTCGGTGAGGAGGGTGTAAGCCCCGACAGTCTCGGACTCATCTACATCACCCACATGCACGGCGACCACATCGGCGGCCTGCTGAAGGACGGAGCCAGGGTGTTCCCCAATGCAGAACTGTGGATCAATCGTGTAGAGGCTGAGGCTTGGCAGTCGATGGACGGCGACAATGCGGCATTGCCCAAAGCCGTGCTGGAGGCATACGGGGACAAGCTCAGGCTCTTTGAGGCCGGCGACACCCTCGCGGGCGGTGTAGCCACCATTGCGGCATACGGCCATACTCCAGGTCACACTGTATTCCAGAAGGACAGCATCCTTGTCATTGCCGACCTGATGCACGGGGCGGCCCTGCAGCTGGAGCATCCCGAATATTGCCCATTCTTCGACATGGATCCCGAGGAGGCTACTGCATCAAGAATCCGCATCCTTGAGTATGCAAGGCAGAACAATCTCACGATGTATGGCATGCATATTCCTGAAGGAAAGGTCCGGTAATACAGGTCATGATACTCTGTCTCATGATTTTGGGAAAATATGGGGCGGAGGATAAGTTTTTGGCTTGAACACGGCGTGCATATCAGTTTTTTTTGCTATCTTTGTAAATGGATTGTGCGCGCAGTGTGCGGGCATGCGTGGAGCGTGCCACCCGCACCCCGGAGGTCACGGCAGCGGCAGGCGGCCAAGGCGCTCCGGGACTCGCGGCATCCGGTTCCATTATGACAAACATATCACAAACATACAGCAATGGCAAAAGAATACGGTTACTACGATGACCAGAACAGGGAGTACGTCATCACGGATCCCGCTACTCCGTTTCCCTGGATCAACTACCTGGGCAACGAGGACTTCTTCGGACTGATCAGCAACACGGCCGGCGGCTATGACTTCTACAAGGATGCCAAGTTCCGCCGCATCACCCGCTACCGCTACAATGGCGTGCCCATGGACAATGGCGGACGGTATTTCTATATCAATGACAACGGTACGGTGTGGAATCCCGGCTGGAAGCCCTGCAAGACGCCGCTGGATTCCTACGAGTGTCGCCACGGCATGAACTACACCCGCATCACGGGCAGCAAGAACGGCATTGAGGCCAGCGTACTGTTCTTCGTGCCCCTGAAGACCTGGGCCGAGGTGCAGCGCGTGACCCTGCGCAACACTACGGACGGGGTGAAGCGGATCAAGCTGTTCTCCCTGGCCGAGTGGTGCCTGTGGAATGCCGCAACGGACATGGAGAATTTCCAGCGCAACTGGTCGACGGGCGAGGTGGAGATTGACATTCCTGTCGTTGGCGATAGCGAAAACCGTGCTTCCGTCATCTACCACAAGACGGAGTACAAGGAGCGCAGGAACCACTATGCCTACTATTCCGTGAACGTGCCTGTCCAGGGCTATGATACGGACAGGGAGTCGTTCATCGGGCTGTACAACGAGTTTGCCGATCCCCAGTGCGTGATGGCGGGAAAGCCGTCCAACAGTCTGGCGCACGGCTGGTCGCCCATCGCCTCGCACTACATCGAGGTGGAACTGCAGCCGGGTGAGGCAAAGGACTACATCTTCGTGTTAGGTTATGTGGAGAATGAGCAGGACGAAAAATTCTGCCCCGGGGACATAGCACGCAAGAAGAACGGCACGCTGATCTCCTCGCAGGCCAGCGACGTGACCCTTGTAAACAAGAGGAAGGCGCAGGAGACGATCCGTCGCTTCTCGACCGTGGAGGCCGTGGACGAGGCCTTCGCCGGACTGGCTGCCCTGTGGGACGAGCTGCTGGACAAGTACACCGTGAAGAGCGGGGACGAGCGACTGGACCGGATGGTGAACATCTGGAGCCAGTACCAGTGCATGATAACGTTCAACTTCTCCCGTTCGGCCAGCTTCTTCGAGAGCGGCATCGGCCGCGGAATGGGTTTCCGCGACTCCAACCAGGATCTGGTGGGTTTCGTACACCAGATTCCCAGTCGTGCCCGGGAGCGTATCATCGACATCGCCTCCACCCAGTTCCCCGACGGCGGCTGCTACCACCAGTACCAGCCCCTGACGAAGCACGGCAACAATGACATCGGCGGCGGATTCAACGATGATCCCTGCTGGCTGATCTTCGGCACGGTGGCCTATATCAAGGAGACGGGCGACTTCTCCATCCTGCAGGAGCCGGTGCCCTTCGACAATGTGCCTGGTTCGGAGGTATCGCTCTTCGAACACCTCAGGATTTCCTTCAACCACGTTGTGGAGAACCTCGGTCCGCACATGCTGCCGCTCATCGGCAGGGCCGACTGGAACGACTGCCTGAACCTGAACTGCTTCTCGTGGGATCCCAACGAGTCGTTCCAGACGACGGAGAACAAGACGGAGGGTTCGAAGGCCGAGTCGGTGATGATTGCGGGTCTGTTCGTGGTGACCGGCAAGGACTATGTGGAGCTGTGCCGTCAGATCGGCAAGGATGAGGAGGCCGACCGTGCCCAGAAATGTGTGGATGCGATGGTGGAGGCCGTGAAGAAGCATGGCTGGGACGGCGAGTGGTACCTGCGCGCCTATGACTACTTCGGCAACAAGATCGGTTCCAGCGAGTGCGAGGAGGGCAAGATATTCATCGAGAGCCAGGGCTGGTGCACGATGGCAGGAATCGGTCTGGAGGAGGGCATGGTGGACAAGTCCATCGACGCCTGCCGCAAGTACCTGGACTGCGAGCATGGCATGGTGCTGAACAATCCCGCCTATACCACATATCACGTGGAGATGGGTGAGATCTCGTCCTATCCCGCCGGCTACAAGGAGAACGCGGGAATCTTCTGCCACAACAATCCCTGGGTGATCATCGGCGAGACGGTGGCCAGCCGCGGCAACGATGCCTGGGAGCTGTTCCGCAAGATCAGTCCCATGTACATCAAGGACCAGGCCCTGCACAAGGTGGAACCCTACGTGAACTGCCAGATGGTGGCCGGCAAGGATGCCGCCAGGCCCGGCGAGGGCAAGAACTCCTGGCTGTCGGGCACGGCGGGCTGGATGTGGCTGACGGTGAGCCAGTACTTGCTGGGCATCAAGCCCACGTACGACGGTCTGATCATCGATCCCTGCCTGCCCAGTGACATGAAGGAGTACACCGTGGTGCGCAAGTTCCGCGACGCCGAGTACACCATCAGGGTGGAGAATCCCAACGGCCGCCAGAAGGCCTCCGAGCCCCTCTTCGTGAAGTACGTGCCCGGCAAGCAGGAGGTGAAGGTGATGCTTTAGGGAGTTCTGAATGTTAATAGATGATAGTTTACTGCCAAGCATAGAAAGACAATGAAGAAGATATTGGGTCTGTTTGTCGCAACGATGGCAATGTTTGCGATGTGGTCATGCGGTGATGACAATGTCCCCGAAGATGGTCCGAGCCTCAGGCTCATCTCGGCCTCCATCGGTCAGGACGAGGAGGTTGACCCCCTCCTGACCACCCTGATCACGCTGAGCTATGATGCACCCGTGACGATCAAGTCATCCGCCGCCATCACGCTGAACGGTGAGAAGGTGGATGCACATCCCAGCACGAAGTCGGCCTCGGACGTGGAGATCGTCGTCGGGTTGGAGCCCGACATGGCTTACACCCTGGAGGTCCCTGCCGGAGCCATCCTTTCCCGGACGAACGTCAAGGTGTCGGCTGCGGCCTATACCCTGAGATTCCGGACGAAGGAGTTTTCCTACAAGCCCGGCGAGGAGGTGGAGGACGGTCCGGGCATAGCCCTGCGCATGGCTCGTGCCATGGGTTGGGGATGGAACCTGGGCAACCATTTTGATACAGGTGCCAACTCGGATGCAGCCGGCAATCCCATTGATTTCCAGAAACCCAAATGGGGCTACTGGGACGGAGCCACGCCCACCCGGCAGCTCTATCAGAATCTGGCTTCGATTGGCGTAGGCACGGTTCGCATTCCGGTGACTTGGGGCGTATACCAGGCGAATGATGCGGACTATACCATCGACGCCGACTACATGGCCGAGGTGGAGCGGAACGTGCTGTGGGCACTGAATGCCGGCCTGTATGTGGTGCTGAACACGCATCATGACGAGTACTGGCAGGACATCGTGACTGCCGTGAAGGACGAGGAGCGGAATGCCTGGATCGAGGATCGCCTGACGAAGACCTGGAAGCAGATTGCCAACCGTTTCAGGAACTGTGGCAATCACCTCATCTTCGAGACCATGAACGAGATTCATGACGAGAGCTGGGGATGGAAGGGCGGCTACAACTACAATCCCGTCTACGCCCTGATGAACGAATGGAACAAGGTCTGCATCGATGCCATCCGTGCCACCGGCGGCAACAATGCCACGCGCTGGATTGGTATTCCCGGATTCTGTGCCAACCCCTCGTTTACGGTTGACAAGGTGACCATTCCCGCCGGCGACAATCACATCATGGTGGCCGTGCATTGCTATGATCCCTTCGATTTCTGCACGGAGGGCAAGGTGCAGCAGTGGGGACACTGGTACAAGGGCAATGACCGTGACGAGCGACAGATCCAGGATCTCTTCGAGAGGCTCTACAAGGCCTATGTGGCAAAGGACATTCCCTGCTACATGGGTGAGTATGGCGTGGTGAAGCGCAGATCCGATGCCGACGAGAAGTACCGTGAGTATTACCTGGAGTATTTTACACGCTGCGCCTATCTCAAGGGCATTCCCATGATGCTCTGGGACAACAACACCCTGTCCGGCGAGGCGTTCCAGTTCATCAGCCATGACGACGGAACCTTCCCGAGCGAGCTCAACGAGTCGCTTGTCAGGATGATGATCCATGCCGCAACCAGCACGGATCCCGCCTATACGTTGAAGAGTGTCTACGATAAGACGAGATGAGAAAGCGAACACCATGCCAGGCTTGCCAGAGCATGGTTGAGCGTGTGCAGAGTCGAGGCAAAGCATCAGAATTGATAGTTTGAAAAGAATGAAAAGGATATTCATTGCCATGTGCCTGATGTGCGGTTTCCTTGCCGTGGCACAGGCCGCACCAAAAAAGACAGCGGCGCAGATGCTGACAGAGCGTCTGGCCAGGATTCAGAAGAAAGGTTACATGTACGGCCACCAGGATGATCCCTTCTATGGCATCACCTGGTCGTACGAGGAAGGTCGGTCGGACACGAAGGACCTGGTAGGCGACTATCCCGCCGTGATGGGATTTGAACTGGGTGGCATCGAGATGGGTGACGCCAGGAACCTGGACAGCGTGCCCTTCACCCGTATGCGGGAGGAGATCATTGCCCATCACAGACGCGGTGGCATCATCACCATCTCGTGGCATCCCCGCAATCCGCTGCTCGGCACGACGGCCTGGATCGAGAGTGACATCAGGGACTACAACGATGCGGTGGCTGCGCTGGCCAGGATCAAGCATGAGCACCTGGCCCGGCAGATCGTAGATCCACGCTCGACGGTCAGGAGCATCCTGCCCGGCGGAACGAAGCATGAGTATTTCCAGACCTGGCTGCAGCGACTGACGACGTTCCTGACCTCGCTGAAGGACAGTCAGGGCAACCAGATCCCACTGATCTTCCGTCCCTATCACGAGAATACGGGCAACTGGTTCTGGTGGGGCAAGGACCTTTGTACGGATAGTGAATACCTGTCGCTCTGGAACATGACGCAGGATTACATCAACCAGGCAGAGGTGAAGGACGGACGACTGAAGGACTACCTGGTATGGTCGTACTCGCCGACCTGGTCGAATCCCTCGGCCATGAACCGCTATCCGGGCGACGACCGCATCGAACTGCTTGGCTCGGATGTGTACCAGTGGGGGACGGAGGCGGACTTCGTGAGCCAGTTGGATACGGAGCTGTCGCTGCTGACCCGTCTGGGGCAGGAGCATGGCAAACTGATTGCCCTGACCGAGTGCGGTTACCAGAACTCGCCCGACCCAACCTGGTGGCAGCGTGTCTTCAAGCCCGTCATCGAGAAGTACCGCTTCTCCTACTTCCTGCCCTGGCGCAACTATTCCAAGGAACACTTCGGTGCCTCGAAGGATGCCAGTACGGCAGAGGATTTCAAGGCCTGGAGCCGGCAGAAGAACTTCCTGTTTGCCAAGGATATACAGAAGATCAGGTAATTCATGTTCCGCAAGGCTCAGCATGGGACAATAAAGAAAAGCCTTGCCCCTACACGCATATAAATAACCCCCATACAATATCAAGGTAACATCTATTAATTGAACACCCCCTAAACTCTTAAACCAGAAATATCATGGCATCAATCAAAGAAAAAATCGGCTACGCCTTAGGCGATGCTGCTGCTGGTGGCATAACATGGAAGATCATGTCCATTGCCTTTCCCTTCTTCTTCACCAACGTGTTCGGATTGTCGCTGGTCGACACGGCCATGCTGATGCTCATCGCCCGTATGTTCGATGTGGTGACCGATCCCCTGATGGGATCCCTGGCCGACCGTACACAGTCACGCTGGGGCACCTACCGTCCCTGGCTCATCTATGGGTCCATTCCCTTTGGACTGATATTTGCCGGCCTGCTCTTCACGCCCGACTTCGGTCCTGTGGGCAAGCGTGTCTACGCCTATGCACTCTACCTCATGATGATGGCCGTCTATACGGCGGTCAACGTGCCCTACGGTTCCCTGCTGGGCGTCATGACCGAGGACGACAACGAGAAGAACCAGTTCTCCGCCTATCGCATGGTGGGTGCCTACGCCATGGGCTTCATTACCCTCTATTCCTTCCCCTACCTGCTGAATATGGTGGGTGGCACTGAACAGCATCAGTATGCCGTCCTGGGTGCAGGCTTCGGCCTTCTGGCCGCCCTGATGACCCTGGCCTGCGGTCTGATGACCAGGGAGCGCCTCAAACCAGTTCGTGCCGAGAAGTTCTCCTTCGGTCAGTTTGCCGATTTGCTGAAGAACAAGCCCTGGGTATATCTCACCCTGATGGGACTCTGTACCAACTTCTTCAATGGTTTCCGCTACGCCGCTGCGAGCTACATGTTCCTCTATTGCCTGGGAGGCGACATCACTGCCGGCAGCCTCATTATCAGCTACACTTCCTTTATGGCCTTCGGCGAGGTCACATGCATGATCTTCGGCGGTGTCTCACCCAAGTTCACGGAGTGGGTGGGCAGCAAGCGTATGGCCTTTGTCTGGTCGGCAGTCATCTGCCTCGTCACCTCTGTCCTCTTCTTCTTCATTCCCATGGATCCCGGCTATATTTGGCTCATGGTGACCGTTGTCATCCTCACGTCCATCGGAGTGGGTCTCTATTCACCCCTCCTCTGGTCCATGTATGCCGACGTAGCCGACTATGCCACCCAGAAGAACGGAACCTCAAGCACGGGACTCATCTTCTCATCCGGCACGATGGCGCAGAAGCTGGGCGGTGCCGTCAGCGGAGCCCTCATCACGCTGCTCCTGGGTTGGGCAGGTGCCACAATGATTGCCGACGAGATGGGCAACGAGACCATCAATCCCGCCTCCATCACGGACTCCGTATGCACCATGATCTGGGCCCTGTTCTCGCTCTTCCCTGCAGTCATTGCCCTGATCATGGGCATCCTGGCCTACAAGTTCCCGCTGAAGAAGTAGGGTGATAATTATTGATTGCCCATAATCAGCAAACTGCCTTTGCATCCTACATTATATATAAAATGACAGAAGCAGAACTCAAGAAAGAGGTCGAAGCCTGCCTCCACGACAACATCCTGTCCTTCTGGCTCAGGCTGCAGGACGAGGAGAACGGAGGATTCTACGGTCAGGTGAAGGGCGACGGAACGCTCGTTCCCGGGGCCAACAAAGGCTGCATTCTCAATGCCCGGATCCTCTGGGCCTTCTCTGCATCCTATCGTGTAACGGGCCGTCCCGAATATCTCAGGGCCGCCACGCGCGCCAAGGACTACATCCTTGGGCACTTCATCGACAAGGAGTACGGTGGTGTCTACTGGGAACTGGACTGCAAGGGAAACCCCGCAGACACCAGGAAGCAGTTCTATGCCATCGGCTTCTGCATCTATGGTCTCTCGGAATACGCCCGTGCCCTCCATGCCCGTCCGCAGGACGGTAACGACCTGGCCTTGCATGAAGCACTTGATGCCGCCCTCCTTCTTTTCCGCAGCATCGAGGAGCACAGTCTCGACCCGGTACATAACGGATACATCGAGGCCTGCACGCGCGAATGGGGCGAGATAGCCGACATGCGTCTCTCCGAACTTGATGCCAACTATCCCAAGTCACAGAATACCCATCTGCACATCATCGAACCCTACACCAACCTGCTGCGCCTGCTCAATGAACTTGGAGAAGAGAACAAGCAGGTCAGGAAGGCGGTTCGTAATCTCATTGACATCTTCTGCGACCACATCCTCAATCCCGCCACACACCACCTCGACCTCTTCTTCGAGAACGACTGGACGCGTGGAGCCGGGGCGTTGGAGAGCTATGGTCACGATATCGAGTGCTCGTGGCTGATCCATGAGGCGGCACTTGTGCTGGGCGACAAGGCCCTGCTTGCAAGGGTGGAACCCATCGTGCAGCTTGTGGCCAGGGCATCCGAAAAAGGACTCAATGCCGACGGCTCCATGGTGCATGAGGCCAACCTGGACACCGGCCATGTCGATACCGACCGTCACTGGTGGGTACAGGCCGAGACGGTAGTGGGCTTCTACAATATCTACCAGCACTTCGGCGACAAGCCGGCCTTGGAGAAGGCCCTTCGCTGCTGGACGTACATCAAGGAGAACCTCATCGACCAGGAAGGCGGAGAATGGTTCTGGAGCCGTGATCCCGAACGCAACATCAATCGCCGTGACGACAAGGCCGGTTTCTGGAAGTGCCCCTACCACAACTCCCGCATGTGCCTGGAAATCATGGAGAGAACTGGGGGCCGATGATTCTGTGTTCCTAAACCCTTAAACGATAAACCATAAACACCTATATGAAGAAACTTCAAAACATCGTGGCAGTCTTTGCCCTGGCTTTGGCCTTCGCATCTTGCGGCGGCAGCAAGCAGCAGATACATGAGGAAGAGAAAGAGCTCACCGCTATGGAATTCGCCCAGACCCTTGGAATGGGATGGAACCTTGGTAATAACCTGGATGCCTGGAACGACGAAGGCATTGCCGAAGAGACATGCTGGAAGAACGGCGAGGCTACGCAGGAGGCCTTCAACGCCGTGGCGAAAGCCGGTTTCAGGAGCGTCCGCATTCCCGTCACCTGGCTGGGCCACTTCGGCGAGGCACCCGACTATCTCATCAGTCAGCAGCGCATGGACCGCGTTGCACAGGTCGTAGGCTATGCCCACAATGCCGGACTGAAGGTCATCGTCAACATCCACCATGACGGTCACGCCGATGGCGGCCATGCCGACAAATACACCTGGCTCAAGGTGAGCGAGGCAGCGCAGAACGACAGTCTGAACAGTGCCATCAAGGTTCAGTTGGCAGCTATCTGGACCCAGATAGCCAACCGCTTCAAGGATGAGGGCGACTGGCTCATCTTCGAGACCATGAACGAGATACACGACGGCAACTGGGGCAACGAGTCGGTCATGACGGATCCCGAAGGCCAGTATCGCGTCCTGAACGAGTGGAACCAGACAGCCCTTGACGCCATCCGTGCCACGGGCGGCAACAATGCAACCCGCTATGTCGGCATACCGGGATACGTAACCCAGCCCTGGCTCACCACCCGCACCCTCCGGCTTCCTGATGACCAGGTTCAGGGCCGACTGATGGTGGCCGTACATTCCTATGATCCCTGGGACTATGCCGGTTCTGGCAAGTATGCCGAGTGGGGCCACACCAGCACCGCAACCAACGACCAGGGTGCCATCATGTACCAGGACGGCGAGAAGGAATATGTGGCCATGCTTGACAACCTCTACAATACCTATATCAAGAATGGCATTCCCGTCTACTTCGGCGAGTTTGCCTGCGTACACCGTTCCGACGAGCGTGCCGAGTCCTTCCGCAAGTACTACCTGGAGTATGTCTGCAAGGCCATGCGCGACCGCCAGATTGCCGCCTTCTACTGGGACAATGGCTATGAGCACAACCGTGACAACCCATACACCGACGATGATGTCTTCGGCCTGATCAACCACACCACCGGCCAGTACATCCTCGATGGCGAAGAAATCTGCAGGATCATGGTAGGAGCATGGGAGAACAACGACTCTACCTACACCCTCCAGGGTGTCTACGACCGTGCACCTCTCTGATCCATTCCCTATACCCTGCACAATCCAAAACCCCTTCCTTCAATCCTTCGAGGGTGTGTCAAAATGCTGGCACACCCTCTTTTCATAAACGAAGCCCCGACTTTCCCAAGCCAGGGCTTTGTCATATCAAAGTTTTTTTGTAACTTTGACGTAGTTTTAAAGCTATGGCAAAGATACACTTTATTTCTT
>JAZRVZ010000031.1:0-37184 GCA_045599425.1 Bacteroidaceae bacterium
CATAGGTATAGGATTTTTAATGAACATTGACTGATTCTGTCAACAATAGGATACAACAAAAGGGAAAAAGTTTAACACGCATGCAAACATTTCCCCTTTCGCCGTTGTCAGGTATGGTGATTATAGCTTGACGGTCAGTTGCTTGCCGGTGTACTTCACGCTTGTAACTTTCTTGTCAGGCGTCTGGACATTCAGGGTGCGGGTTGCAGGCATGCCCTTGTACTGACCCTGGCACTTGCCAATGGTCAGGGTACGTCTGGCCTCGTTCCAGGTAAGCTTGATGGTAGCTGACTCACCCTTCTCATTGGCGGTGCTTACGCCGTCATCCTCGTAGATGACAAACTCGCCGTCGGCACCGGGATAGACGCAGATGTCCATCTCGGAAGGATTGTACTCGGCCGTACTCTGCATGGGCTTGGCCATGGGGATGATGGAACCGGCACGTACGAAGACGGGGATCTGGGACTTGGAGATGGAGATGGTCAGAACCTGTCCCTCGGGACGGCTGAACTGTACACGCTCATTGGCACGAACGATGTCACGGTAGTGCTTGCCGCTATGGAAGTCGTACCAGCCACCATCGACCTTGGGGAAGTACATGCGGAACTCATTCTCCTCGTCCTCACAGGGGGTACCGACGAGCAGGGCCTTGCCGAACATGTACTGGTTCTGGGTCTTGAGGGCGACCTTGTCATTGGCAAAGTCCATGACGAGGGGACGCATAAGGGTGCTGCCCTGGGTGACCTGGTAGGCGTTGCTGTAGATGTAGGGGAAGAGTTTGTAGCGGAGCTCAAGCTGGCGCTTGGCCTCTTTCTCCACCTCGGCGCCATAGCGCCAGAACTCGGTGTCGGTCTGGTAGCCGTGAACGCGCATCATGGGCAGGAAGGTGGAGACCTGAAGCCAGCGCAGGAAGCGCTTGTGGAAGGCGGGATCGTTGTACTGACCACCACCGGGACGGAAGAAGCCACCGGCATCGTATGTCCACCAGGGGTGACCGGATGCGTTGACACCAAGTCCGGCGGTAACCTGGTAGCGAAGGGTCTGCCAGTCGTTGCCGACGTCACCGGACCAGAGGAAGCTTCCGTAGCGCTGGATGCCGGGTGAGGCACAGCGGGTAAGGATGGAGGTGCGCTGGTCGGGGCGGTCCTTCATGTTGCCTTCGTAGACCACCTTGCTGACCATGAGGGGATAGGTGTTGCGGACCAGTTCGCCGGGCCACTTGCCATTGTTGACACGACGGTTCAGAAGATCATCGTTCTCGGGCTCCACGGCATCCTGCCACCAGCAGTCGATGCCATAAGGCTTGAGCAGGGAGTTGGAGAAGTTGGTCCAGTAGAATTCGGCTGCCTCAGGATTGAAGAAGTCTATCCAGTCGGTGCCGGGGATGTAGTAGTTTTTGCTGACGGCCTGCTTGCCGACCTCGGAGTTCTTGTCAATCTTGCTCCATACGCTGAGCATCAGTCGGCTGCCCAGGTTGTGGAGGCTGTCAACGAGAAGCTTGGGATCGGGATAATACTGCTCATCAAACTTCATGGCATTCCAGCCGTACTTGCCCCACCACTGCCAGTCCTGCACCATGATGTCCATGGGAAGCTGCTTCTGACGGAAGGTGTTGGCGGTGGAGAGAATCTCGTCGGTGGAGTGGAATCGCTCGCGGCAATGCACATAGCCGAAAACCCAGGCGGGAGGCATGGGAGACTGGCCGGTGAGCTGACGGTAGGTACCGATGGCCTGGTCGGCATTGCCCATGAAGACGGTATAGTTGACGTTCTCGGCCACGGGTGAGCGGAGGACGGTCTGGTTCTGTACCTTATTATAATACAAGGTGGGTTTGTCACCGCGGGTGAGGTCGCTGGTGAAGACATGCTCACCGGCCGTGAGATGGACAATCTTGCTGGTGGTGGGAGGCAGCCAGACGTTCTGGACGTCAATGATAGTCTTGCCATCCAGCGTCAGATGGTGCTTGCGGGCCATGGTCTGACCGACGTCCAGCAGCAGGGCATAGTCGCCTTCCTCGGTAATGTTGAGCTTGGTCTCGAAGGCAGACTCCTGTCGCTGTTCGCGACGGTTACCGCTGGTACCGGTAGCATCAACCTCGGTCACCTTGCCATCACTCTTGCGCTCCATCCTGGCAGACTGGCCGCAAGGATTGAACTCGGTCATGCCGTAGTTGTTCCACAGCACGGCATAGCCACGGCTGGAGAGGTAGAAGGGAAGGGAGATCTGGGTGTTGACCTGGGTAAGCCGACGGGACAGACCGCGGACATTAAGGTAGCCGTCCTGGAACTGTCCGAGTCCATAGAGGTACTCTTCCTTGGGTGAGTCGAAGGTGACGCTGGCCACCTGCGTGGACATGTCCTGAACGGTGGACGGGGTGAGCGAATAGGCCTTCTCGACCAGGACGGCATCGCCACGGTCGTTGTAGTAGGTGATCTCACCGGTGCTGCGGTTCACGTCCAGACTCATCTGAGTCATCGTAATGATGGTGTAGTCGCCACTTTGCTTGACCTTACGGCTTATCTTGCCGGGAGTCCCGACATACGTCATCTCAGGCAAGGTGGTGTTGGGTCCACGACTGACGCGAACGGCATTGTCGGCCATGGGGGTGATACTGAGGTTCACACCGTCGGCCATCTTGATATCAACCTGCTGTGCCTGCACAAACAAGGCGCAGCAACTCAAAAGAAGGAAGAAAGTCTTTCTCATGGATTTACTGTTATTCCCCCGTCATTTCCTGGATCCCTGCATTCTTCCGGTCGGAACCAGCTGTCACTGGACAGGGAGGGGGCTGAGTTTGAGTAATAAATGCACCCCCTCCCGATATGGGAGAGGGTGTAGGATATAGGAATCAGTTGATTACTTGAACAACAGGGGAGCTACGGTCTTCAGGGCACGACGCCAGGTAAGGAACTCGTGAGCAGTACCCTCGCTGACATGACCAACGGCCTTGAAACCGGCTGCCTTCAGGTCAGCAGTAGCCTTGTTGATGCCATCGGGGTTCTCCTTGCTGCCGGTGCTCATGAACATCAGCTTGGGCTGGTCAGCCTTGGCAAGCTTCTGGATCTCCTCTACGCTGTAGGTACCGCCTGAGAACAGACCCCAGTAACCGAATACCTTGGGACGGGCCAGGGTGATGGAGTGAGTCTCCATACCACCCATGGACAGACCACACATGGCACGGTTGTCGCGCTGAGCCTTGGTGCGGAAGTTCTTGTCGATGTAGGGGATCAGCTCGTCGCAGAGTACCTTCTCGAAGTCGGCAGTCTGACCAAAGCGGTTGCCACCACCACCGTAGTTGTTGGTAAGACCATAGGTCATGACGATGATCATGGGCTGGCACTGGCCATCGGCAATCAGGTTGTCCATGATGATGCCGGCCTTACCCTGAACGGGCCAAGAGGTCTCGTTCTCACCCCAGCCGTGCTGCAGGTAGAGTACGGGATAGCGCTTGTTGGGATTCTTGGCATACTCGGCGGGAGTATAAACGTAAGCGGGACGCATCTGCTTGCCACCAACCTCGCTGGGGAAGTAAACCAGAGAGGTGTTACCATGCTGGATGTCAGCACGCATAGCGTAGAAGTCCTTGTCATCGTTGGTGGGAACCTCCACACCACTCTGCCATGAGGTACCGCCATAATAGAAGTTGGTACCGGGATCAACAACGCGAGCGCCGTCGATGGTCATGGTGTAGTAGTGGAAACCGGGATCCTCGGGAGTCATCGTGGTACCGATGAAGCTGCCATCCTCCTGCTTCTTCAGGTAGGTACCGCTCATGGCGCCACCGTGACCGGCAGAAGCGGTAACGGTAGTAGCCTTGGGAGCTACGACGCGGAAGCGAACATAACCCTGAGAGTTAACCTGGGGATACTGCTGACCGGGCTGGCAGGTCTCGCTGGGAACGAAGTCCTCCTTGATAACAGCATTGTCGATAGAGGGATCGAAGTTCTTGACTACGCGGTAAACGTTCTTCTTCTTCAGGTCCTTGTCGAACAGCAGGGGATAGTTGTTGGTACCTACCCATGGGTCGCGGTCGCTGACATTCCAGAAGGTTACACAGTCTACCTTGTCCTTGTGGCGACGCAGTACACGGAACAGACGGTCGTACTGCATCTCCTGCATACGCTTCTGCTCGTCGGTAACTACCTGACCCTCGTTGCGGTCCATGTTCAGCTGACCACCCATCTGCTCATTGACACGGATATCCAGCTCGGTTACATGGATGTGGTCAACGATCTCAGAGTACTTGGCTACGGCAGCCTCCATCTCCTCCTCAGAGGGACCATAGATGTTGTAGTGACCCTGCATACCGATACCGTCGATGGGATAGCCCTTTGACTTCAGGTCCTTGACCAGGTTGTAGATACGGTCGCGCTTCTGGGGGTTGCACTCGTTGTAGTCGTTGTAGAACAACAGACAGTTGGGGTCAGCCTCACGAGCGAACTGGAATGCCTTACCGATGAACTCGTTGTTGCCAACGATCTGGAAGAAGGTAGAGTTACGCAGGTCCTGGTTGCCACCGTCGGCAATGGCCTCGTTGAATACATCCCAGCAGTAAAGCACGTCCTTGTAACGGTTTACCACGGTGTGGATGTGCTTCTGCATGCGCTCGTACAGTACTTCCTTGCTTACGAGCTTGCGCTGCTGCTGCTGACCCTGACCGAAGCCCTGGCCGCCACGCTGGCCACCCTGACGCTGGCCCTGGCCGAACTGACCCTGACCGAAACCGCCCTGGGGACGCTGGCCCTGACCGAATACGGGAGCCTGCTGGGCAGCTGCGTTGGCAGCGGTGTTGTCCTTCTTCTTGGCAGCCTTCTTGGCAGCCTTCTCAGCCTCTTTCTTGGCCTTGGCAGCGGCCTTCTCCTGAGCAGCCTTCTCGGCAGCGGTGGGCTCCTCATAGAACATCCAGTTTGCCATCTGGCTGTGCCACATCAGGTTGTGACCACGCAGCTTGATGCCGTTCTGACGGGCAAAGTCGGCGATCTTGTCGGCACGTGACCAGTCGTAAACGCCATCGCCCTTGCAAACCTCTCCGGGCTTCATGTCGTTCTCGGCAGTCATACTGTTGTACTCAGCCTTGATAATGGCTACCTCATCGGGATTCTGCAGGTTGCGCTGGTTAACGGCAACACCAATCATGAAGTAGTCCTTGTACGCATCCTTCAGGCCGCCTACATCGGGCACCTGCTGTCTGCGCTGTGCGGTTGCTCCCGTTGCAATTGCTGCAAAGCAGAGAGCCAAAGCAAAAAGTTTTTTCATTACTTTGTGAGTTTAAGGTGTTAATATTAGGTTATTAAAGAGTTAAATCGATTCCTTTCATTTACTTCATCTCCCACCAGTCGAGCGTGTAGAGCTCGGGGCCCTTGCGACCCTTGAAGACGAAATATACATCATGCTTGCCTACGGGTGTACTGACCTCCTTGGTCCTGAACGTACGGAACTTCTCCCAGCCGCCGGTGTGCGGGATAGCCACCTCACAGATCTTTGGTCCGCGAAGACTGTCGGCGTGCAACTCCAGGGTGCCTCCGCGCAGGGCACTGGCCGCACTGACGCTGAAGGTCCTGGCCTGACGGTTGCCGAAGTCCACCTCACGCAGCTTCATCCAGTCGCCGTTCTGGATATCGGAGATATACACATTGCCATTGCCATGGGGCTGGGTGTGGATACCCTTGCTGTAGGCCATGGTCTCTGCCTCCACCTTGCGGAAGGGATTGAAGGTGCCAATGGGATCCACGCCATCCTTGTCAGCATGGAGCGTGGGAATGGTTCCGTCGGAATTATAGCTGAACTCCTTGGCGCACACGCTGCGACCGAAGCCGCCGCCACCAGGAAGCCATCCGCTGTGATAGAAGAAGTAGCTGCGTCCCTTGAAGTCCATCAGACCGCTGTGGTTGGTGAAACTGGCCTGCTCGTCCTTGGGCATGATGATGCCCTTGTACTCCCAGGGGCCAACGGGAGAGGGGGCCATGGCATAGGCGATGTTCTCGGGGATACCGTCGGCAGCATACATCATGTAGTATTTGCCCTCACGCTTCTGAATCCAGGGACCTTCGGTATAGCCCTTCAGACCGCTCATGTCCATCTTCTGAACCTCGCCCTCGAAGGAAATCATATCCTTGTTGAGCTTCACGTAGTAGAGCCTGGGGTTACCCCAGTACAGCCACGCCTGCCCATCATCATCAATGAAGACAGTGGGGTCGATGTAGTCCCACGAACCATCGGCCAGGGGCTTGCCCAGGGCATCCTTGAAGGGCCCGTATGGCGTGTCGCCCACAGCCACACCGATGGCCATTGCGCCGGTCAGCTTGCTGTGAAGGGGAACATAGAAATAGAACTTGCCATTGCGCTCGATGCACTGGGGAGCCCAGGCACGGTCGTCGCCCCAGGAGAAGGACTCGATGGCCAGCGGCGAACCGTAGTCGCGCCAGTTCACCATGTCCTCTGTGCCATAGATGCGCCATTCCTGCATCCAGAAAAAGTCGGCCTTCACACCCTCGCTTCCCTCGTCATGTCCCGTATATATATATAAGGTATTGTTGTGGACCATGGGTGCGGGATCCGTCGTGAACCAGGTCTGCACAAAGGGGTTCTGGGCCTGCATGCCCAGACTCACGGAAAGTGCTGTTGCCAGTGACAGTAAGGTTTTCTTCATGATATCAATCAGAGTATGATTATCCATCCATCATTAACTTTTTGATAGAGAAAATGATGGATGGTTTAATGCGTTTTACCTAATAATCAGTTTTCTTGTAGTGCCGTCGGACTTCCGGATGATGTTCACGCCCTTGGCCAGGCGCTGGGTCCTGACGCCGTCCAGCGTATAGATGTCCATGGTGCCGGCTGCCGTACCCTTGACTTCCGCCAATCCGTCCTCACCGGAGACCTTGCTCAGATACACCTTGCTCAGGCGGATGTATCCGGATCCCGCCGTGTAGACTCCCACCATGCAGATCTTCTGCAGATCCAGTACGGTGCCGTCGGTCTTCTCCAGACCATGCAGGGCCAGCTTCAGTTCCTTCATGCCCGTGACAGGGGTCTCATAGCAGGGGCCGTCCACATCGGGCTGGTCATAGATGCGCCATGTGGCCTTGGTCGTGCTGGAAGGAGCTGAGGCAAATGCAACCGTAAGTGAATCAAACTGGCTGATGTCCACCGGATCAGCATATTTCCATCCGCCGAATCCATTCTTGACGGAATTATACACCAGGACAGTCTTGGTGATGCTCGTAATGGCGCTATTGCCCTTGATGGCAGGATTGAAACTATCGGCATTGAGCGGGAAGAGGGACACCGTGACATGGAAGGGAAGCTGATAGGCCGCACCCGTGACATCCGTATAGGTTGCCACCACGTCGGTTTCGCCCGCACTCAGGCCGATCACCTTGCCCATCCAGACCTTGCAGACGGCAGGATCCGCCACCTCATAGGTACATGAAGCCTGGATATTGGTCTTTCGTCCGCTCAGGAACGTGGCATTGATGGTGATATAACTGGCTCCGCCCGGCGAGACGACGATATCGCTGATGCTCGTCGTATTGAGCTGCTTGATGGTAATCTGGTCGTTGCTGTAGCCGTCATGCTGCGCATAGTAGTAGTCACGGTACCACTTGAAGCAGGCCACGCCACTGCCGTCCCAGGGATCACGGCCGTCGGCCTCCATCTTGGTCTTGAAGGCAGGCACGGGCGCATAGCCCTTGTTCTTGAGCGAGGCATCGATATCAATGTAGCAGGCCGTCGAGCTCAGGGTCATGCTGATGTTGTTGTACTTGTCCAGCAAGCCCTTGTAGAGCACGCCCCACTTGGAAGTGCTGCCCGTGGCCCAGGTACCATAATTGCCGTCAACCCACTCACCGTGCTCGTTGACATGGCCGGTTCCTTCTGCCGACTTCTTTTCAGGACTCCAGTCCACCTCGGTGATGACAATGGGATTGGTGTCCACCACGGGCACCTGGTTGTGGAACTGGTTGGTGTACTGGGACACGGTCTTGCCCCTGTCATAGTCGCCGTCGCTGCCGCCATACCAACCGGTATAGTTGTGGACGGCATAACCCATGTTGGCGTCCACCACGGGATAGTCCTTGTAGTTCTCATAGCTGGCCTGCCAGCCCTTTCCGGGCACCCAGATGATACCCTCGAAACCGTTTTCGCGGATCCTGTCCACGATGGGCTGGAAGAAATCACGCATGGCCGTCTTGGTGTCCTGACCGTTGGCATCCACCACGCTCACGGGCTCGTTGGCCAGCTCGATGCTCAGCCAGCCGGAAGCGGCCTTTACCTTGGCGTTCTTGGACACGATGTCCCATACGTCAATCAGGTATTGCTGATAGTAGCTGCCCACCTTGATCTTTCCGGGACATACGCCTGGCGGACGCATGATGACATACATACCCTTCTTGTGAGCGGCCTCGGCCAGGGGATAGTACACGGACCCCAGGTATTTCTTTACCTTGGCCATGTCGCGGGTGTGGGTATCGGCCTCGCCGCCAACCTCCTGATCATCAGGATCGTAGGTCTTGCCGCCCGTCTGGTAGAAGCAGCGCTTGCCGCAGTACTTGCAGGTGGCACCCTTGGCCGCACCCATGGCAATGGACTTGCCGCAGAAACGGCAGTAGGTGGTGCTGCCACCAACCCATGCAGGTTCCATGTGCAGGCGGAAAAGGTTGGCAAACGCACCGTTGACCGTGTCGGTGGTGGCGGTAAAGAGTTTGTTGAAGTACGTCTTACAGTCGGCTACACCCGAGTCGTTCTCCTTACCCCAGCCCCAGCGGCCGTCGTTGAACCAGCAGCTGGGCGTGTCCATGAAACCGAAGAAACGGACGGGGTGGCCGTTGACGTCCACCAGCTGGTTGCCCTCGACATGGATGTCCAGGGGCTTCTTGAAATCGTACTGCGCCCGGGCCTCCATGCCAAAGGCGGAGGCCAGCAGGACGAGGACGTAGAGCAGTGATTTGATTCTCATAATATAATAATGTTTTTCATGCGTTCATTACCGTCACTTTATCATGACCTTGCGGGTCTTGCCGTTGGAGAGGCGAATGATGTTCACACCCTTCTGCAGGCGATCGGTGCGGACGCCGGAGAGGCTGTAGATGCCGCTCACGCTCGCCTCGGTCTCCTCTTCGGCCAGGACGTTCTCAATGGCCACGGTCTCCTCGCTGGGCGTGAAGGTGATCTGGTCTATCTTGAAGTCCTTTCCGGCATAGTTGGTCAGGGTATAGGTGTTCTTGCCGGCCTTCATCGTGGTCTCATAGCTGACGGTCTTCCACTGACCGGACGTGGGTTCAAGGGAAATGGTGGCATTGGACGAGTTCATCTTGCCACGCACATTGAACTTGGAGGACTGGTCGCTCATGTACTTGATGGTCACGGTATAGGTTCCCTCGGCCTTGGTCTTGGGGAAGCACTGAAGGGCACCCGCCGTGTTGGATCCCATCACCACGAAGCCCATGCCGGCATGGCCGCGCAGGTTGCGATAGCCGGAATTGTAGGCATCGATGACCACGTTGCTCACACTCTTGTAATCCATATCCTCACACTCGATGATCACCTCGCGGACGGTATCCTCCGGCTGGAGGGGCAGGTCGGTCAGGGCGGCATCGGACAGGATGTCCGTCAGGCGCTCCGTACCCTGGCCGGCACACTGGATGGTCAGGTCGATGGGACCGTTGTGACTCACCGTGCAGGTGTAGACGTGCGTCTCCTCGTCCCACTTCTCGCTCACCGTGCCGGTTGCCTTGGCACGCTTCTTCATGGTGTAGCCGGGCTTCTCACTGGCGCCGACGATGGTGATGATGTCCTTCTTGGAGGCCGTGGAATCGTTGCGGTAGTTATTGAGGTAGAAATAGAGGTGGTCATCGTACTCCTTCACCAGCGCGGTACTGAAGAGGGCGAAGTTCAGCTTCAGACTGTCGCAGGTGTTGTACTGCATGGGAATCTCGGCATGGGAGGTCTTCAGTTTGTTGAAATAGCTGTAGGGAGTGTAGCAAAGCAGCTCGTTGTGGTGACGGGCCACGAACATGTCGCCCGTGCTTACCTCGGGATACATGGCATTGAAGGCATTCACCTTTGACTTCTGTGTAGCCCACTTGCCCGTCTTGTTGTTGTAGGCGCTGCGCTTGATCTGGCTGGCCGTGGGAATGGTCTTGGCCAGGGAGTCGTAGAGGCTGATCACGATGGGAATGGCCTGATAGCGACCGGTCTTCTTGTAGTAGAGGAAGTTGTTGTTGGCATAGCCGGCAACGGTACCGAAGCCCGACTCATTGGACGTACGCTCGTTGAAGGGATCGTTGTCCTGCAGGTACAGGCCATGATACAGGTCGATGGGTGCAGCGTATGCATGGATCTTCAGGCTGGTTGCATCGCTGGATGCACTTACATCGTTGATCATTACATACTTGGTACGTGCAACCACCTCCTCACGGCTGGCAATGTGGATGCTGCCGTCCAGCACCTTGCGGAACATGTCCACCCAGATGTTGTCAAAGTTGGGATAGGTACCCCAGTTGCGACGGGTATAGCCGTTGACCGAGGAGTTGCTGATGCCACGGAAGCACTCCGTCCAGATCAGCTCGGGACCATCCCATACGCAGGCACCATTCAGGCACATCTGCTCCATCACAGGGGCAATGCCCACCGCACCGGGATAGGTGCGGTTGCTGCCGTACTTGTTCTTGAAATAGTCATCGTCAACGGCGCCGTTCCATCCGCAGTTGTCATAGCGTACGCCATAGTTCTTGGCCAGACCCGAGATGAAGGGGCCCAGGGTCACGCTCTCGTTGTTGTGCCAGTTGGCGCTGGTCGTGTACTTGTAGAGGAAGAGCATGGCCTCGGGGTACTTCTTGCAGTTGTTCAGGAAGGTCGTGTTGCGCTTCATCATGCCGATGGGATTCAGCGGATGCGACCAGATGTTGCCGCAGAACGAGATGGTCAGGAAACCGCCGTACTTGTGATGCATGGGCACCAGGTCGGCAAACAGCTTGATGCGGTCCACGTCGCTGCTCGAACTCTTGTCGTTACGCTCGTTGAAGCCCCAGAACTGCTCGGCATAGTTCCAGCCCAGGAAGTTCTTGTAGTGCTGGAAGAAATACTCGTGCGTGGCCAGGGCGTTCTTGTAGTTCGCCGCATTGTCGGGGATATGGGTGTGGCCGCCGCTGGCAGGCTGGCAGGTGAACCACATGTTGTTGGCACAGCAGATGGAGGCCCAGGACTTGTAGGTCTCGATGGCCGACTGCGGCTTCTTGTACATGTCAATCTCCGTGTCGTAGGAGCAGGACATGGAGAGGTTGAGGATGACGTAGGGCTTGATGTCGGCCGGAATCAGATCGATGATCTTCTGGGGGTCGGCATTGTTCCACACGTCGATGTGGATGAGCCATGCAGGATGCTGCGGGTCAATGGGACGGCGCTCCTGGGCACTTGAGGCCAGGCTCAAGAAAAGCATCAAAAGCAAAAATAACTTTTTCATATCTTTGGTGGCAAGTTGGTTAATACATCCGTGTCTGTCCGGCCGGCGTTCCCGAAGGTGCGGCAGACAATTGCATATTCGTTTGCAAAGTTACTAATAAATTGCAACATAAACTATATATGATTGTAACATGGATTGTCGTATTTGTAACCTGGGAGGCATTTAACGGGCATTTCCAGGCCCTCATGACCAGCCCCGCCCACTCACCCGGCCAGCCATCACCCACATCATGCGACCATGTGCAATTCCGTCATTCTGCCTGCCAGACCGACCTGCCAAGTCCCCGAAACATGAAAAAAAGAGGAATGAAAGCACTGATATTCGGGATAAATGCCTATCTTTGCAGACAGAAACATACAACTGCAAGAAGGACTTTCACACAAACCCCAATATATTAAAGAATATGGTAAGACACGTCATCCTGTGGAAGCTCAACGACGAGCTGAGCGCAGAAGAGAAGCAAGCAATCAAGTCGGAGATGAAAAGCAGCCTGGAAGGACTGCTGGGCAAGGTACCCGGACTGGTGGAGATCACCATCCATATCGACGGCCGGCTGGAATCCTCCAATGCCGACGTCATGCTGGACAGTGTGCTGGAAAGCCCCGAGGCCCTGAAAGGCTATGCCACGCATCCCGAACATGTGGCCGTGGCCAACAGCAAGGTCCGTCCCTACACCGTTGTGCGTACCTGCCTGGACTACGAGTATTAGTCCTCGCCAACCCACACCGCAACAGCACAGTCATCCAGCCCATGCAGCATGCATCCGGGCTGGATGACTGAAAACACTTTGGGCAAAAGTGCCTTCTTCTGCAGACTTCGCTGCGAACTACTGTTAGACGTTTCCAAAAGTCGGCCTAAAGGCACGCTGAGCGCACGCCTTCCCACTTTCCGAAACAGAGTGGAAAGACGGGATACCTTAAGGTAAGACCGGCGGGTGTGCATCTTATGGACCTTGTGCTGCCAGGCGTCAGCTATGGTTGACGGATGCGGTTGACATAACGTTGCCACGGGCGTAGCAAACCACTTGTTACGCCCGTGGCAGACCTTATACTACACATGTGGCAAGCTGTATGCCACAACAGTGAAGACATGAATTCACACAAGGGAACAGGCAAATCGGCAAAAAGACGCGGCGATTGTTGCTTGTTATCTTGCTTTTTTGTAATTTTGCAGACAGCACACACACAAACCCACCAGCAACGATATGACATACAAGCACAAGGTACAGTACTACGAGACCGACAAGCAGGGTGTAACGCACCACTCCAACTACATACGCGTCATGGAGGAGGCACGCGTGGACATCATGGAACAGATGGGCTTCGGCTACGAGCGCATGGAGGAGGCCGGTGTCTTCTCGCCCGTCATGGGCATCACCTGCGACTACAAGCGTCCCACGACCTTCCCCGACATCATCAGCGTGGAGGTCACGGTGGCGGAACTGAGCCGGCTGAAGGCTCGCTTTGCGTACCGGATGACCTGCGGGGACAAGCTGGTCTGCCAGGGCACCTCTCTCCATTGCTTCCTGGACCGCAACGGCCGGCCCGTGGCCATTGAGGAGCATTTCCCCGAGTTCCACAAGGAGCTCGTCAGGCTGCAGACGGGTCAGGCAGGATAAGTAAGTAACAAAAACAAATTCGATCACTTACCAAACACCTGATTTATACAAACCTACCATAAATGATTAAGGACATCGCACACATCGCCTTGAATCCATTGGACATGGACAAGAGCGTAGAGTTTTTTGACAACGTCTTCGGATGGAAGAAGGTCTTCGAACTTCATCACGAGAACGGGGATCCCTGGATCATCTACCTGAAGATCTGCAAGGGGCACTTCCTGGAACTGTTCTATGGCGGGCAGAACGACCGCGACTATGCCTTCGATTTCAGGAAGACGGGCTACAACCACCTGTGCGTCACCGTGGGTGACATCCGCAAGACGCTGCAGGAAATCCATGAGAAGGGCTACATCGGCTCGCCCGAGCCTGAGATTGAGAAGAGCAAGTGCAAGAATCTCTGGCTCTACGATCCCGACGGCAACGGCATTGAGCTGCAGGAATACACACCCGAATGTGTCCAGATGCAGAGCAATGAGGGGCCATACGAGTTCGGCCGCGAGGGCTACGTGGGCATAGGCCATGCCTGCTTCGTATGCAAGGACATCCAGGCATCGCTGGACTTCTACTGCAACAAACTGGGAATGAAGCTGGTAGGCATACAGGAGAATGACGAGGGTGAACCCTGGCTGCACTATGTGAGACTGGCAGATGGTGTCTATCTGGAGCTTATTCCCAACGGCGAGGGAGAGAATCCCAATACGGGATGGAACTCACGTGGCTTCCAGCATCTCTGTCTGGAGACAGACAACCTGGTGGATGACGTGGAACGCCTGAGGGAACTGGGCGTGGAGATTGACCAGGAGCCCAAGACGTCCTCTGACCTCAACTGGCAGGCCTGGATACACGATCCCGACGGTAACAAGATCGAGCTGATGATGATCGATCCCAACTCGCCCCAGGCCAAGGCATAAACACACCGGATCAATGGAATACATGTCACAGGAATGCTACGACCAGATCGTAGCGGAATTGGAAGATCTGCAGAACGTGGAGCTGCCGAAGGTGAGGGACGAGCTCTCGGAGGCCCGCGCCAAGGGTGACCTGAGCGAGAACTTCGAGTACCATGCCGCCAAGCGTGCCCTGAGAAGGGTCATGGGACAGATACGTTTCAAGACCAACATCCTGCGCTTTGCCCGTGTGCTGGACACCTCCAAGCTGGATGGCGACACGGTGGGGCTGCTGCGCAAGGTCGAGTTCACCAACCTTGGCAACAATGCCCGGATGAGCTACACCATCGTCAATCCTCACGAAGCCAATCCGAGGGAGGGTAAGATCTCCATCAAGTCCCCCATTGCCGAGGCCCTGCTGGGGAGGAAGGCCGGCGACATTGTGGAGGCCCATGTCCCCACCGGCACACTGAAGCTCCGGATAGACAATATTACCGTCTGACAACACCGGGCGCCCCCTGCATAACACGCCTTACCGCCCTCATCGCCTGTTAAATAATCCTAAATAACGGCGAAGGGGGCGTTATTTATAGCCCTGTATTAGCCTTCCTAATGAAATAATGTGTAAATTTGCAAACAAGAACACACGCTATTGCGCGCGCAAGAGCGTGCACACGAGACTGACCAAAACAATATGCCCCACCACCAAGGGCAGGATAACGACTGAAAATAACCAATCAAGATTATGAATAAGACTGATTCTATTACCGCATCACAGCTGGCAGGCAAGGCAAGCTATGTAGTTCCCAGACAGATTCTCATTGACATGGAAGGACAGGCCATCATGGCCGGGTCTGATGACGACGGCTCGGTAGACGGTGATGATGGCACTGGCAACAACGATAACGGTGACGACAATCTGGACGAGGTCAAGATGCTCAACCACCACGACATCTGGTAATCCGGAAGGAACGACCTAACCGATAACCGATACAACGTTAATTTTGCAACACGTATCTATGCTAAACACAAAGGAAAGATACATCAGACCTGCCGTCATATCCAAGGTGTCGGTATCCATGCAGATGTTCCTTGCGGGAAGTGATGCCGAGACTGACGTGGAAAATGCAGAGGGTAGCATTACAGGAGACGACACATTGCCCGAAGACGTGAAAGGACAGTCCATGTTTGATGGCGGGGGCTTCTCCAGTGAATCATGGGAATAAAAGTAAGCAACACAATGAAAAAGAATCTGATAAGCTTGTTCCTGGGCCTCATGGCCATCTGGTCCTGTACGGAGAACCAGATCGTCCCCGACCCATCTGGGCATAACGAGGGCGCAGAGGTGGAAGTCAGCAGGATAGAGATAGTGGACTCGGAAGACCACCTGACCAGGGCGACCTATGAATGGGAGACGGCAGGCGGCCTGTACACCATGAAATACTTCTGGGAAAAGGGCGACCTGCTTTCCATCTTCTCGGATGCGGATGTCTTTGACCCCAGCATCGGCCCGACGGTTACTGCCATGAGATACGAGCTGTACAGGGCAGATGGCGGTAAGGGTTATTTCCACTGCAATGACTTCCAGTTCAACCCCAAGTACAATTACTATGCCCTGATGCCCTATCGCGGTGAAATTGAGAGCAAGAAGGCCATCAAGCTGACTTACGCCGGGCAGCGGGTCAAGACAAACAAGGACGTAAGCGGACTTAGCAAGTTTGACTTTCAGGCAGGATATGCACCCGTAGGGGACGAGAACACCTGCAAGTTCCAGATGAAGCGACTGGGTGCCTTCCTGCGTGTACGTATGCAGATGCCCAGCGATATGGAAACAAAGACATTCGACAAGTTCGAAATCAAGTGTTCTGACGCAACACCCATCGAGTGTAACTACACCCTCGACCTGACAGACAATATGTCGGGCCTTACCGATTATGCACCAAGTCTTGAGGTGGACAAGACAGATGATTACCGTCCCAAGACCCTTGTGGTTGACCTGGGGGAAGCCGATCCTTCAGGCAAGAACACCGGCATAGAACTTAAGGGAGGGGAGATCCTCACGATGTACCTGTGCTTTCCTGCCACGGACGAATACAAGAACAAGACGCTCATAGGCACGCTTTCTGCCAAGGACTCTGACACAGAGAAGTACACCATAACGATGCGTGGACAGAAATTCGTGCAGAACACAGCATACAGCTACGGATCTGTTGCCACCATGGCAGGAACCATTTCCCTGAACGTGAGCATCAACAAGGGCTGGAAGCTGGGAACCACGGAAACCCGCGCCCTGGGAGATCCGGGCAAGGCCGACCAGCTGAAGCGTCCCGATCATCTGTATGTCTATACCTATTGGGACGGCACTTTGCATGACAAACAGGAAATCAACCCAACCAATGATGATGACTGGGACGAGACCAGCAGTATGTGGACATACAGGAAGGCTGTTACAATCAGCTATCCAACCTCGCCCGCACCAAGCGAAATCCGCTCCTATCTCATCGCCTCGTATAATGAAATCACAACAGATCCTGCATCTCTGACCCAAGGTGCTACCACCGACCTGACAACCATGACCTACAGCTCCGCTGACCAACAGTTCCTGAAGAACCTGTATGCCTACTACTACGACATCGATGCGGCGGCACCCAGTTTGAATGCCATCCTCTATCATGTGGCAGCCAAGCTGGACGTACAGTGGAATGCTCCGGCAGGCCTCACTGGCAGCAATGTCAGTGTAACCGGTTTGCCCACAAGCGGACTAAAGCTCTTTGCGCCCACAGGTAACGACGGTCCCGGAATGGGCTCGTTCACAGTTCCCATCAACGAAGGAAACAAGTACAACGGACGCGCTGTATTCTATGTGCCTCAGCTGGCATCAAACACATACCGCGTCATACTTGGCACGCCAAGTGCAGAGCAAACGGATGATGACATCCTGTTCAGCAACACCTCCACGGAGAACCGCTGGACAACCTGGTTCAAGGCTAACATCACCAGGTAAGGGGTAAGGACAGAAGCAGCGATGCATGGTGTCAACAAGGATAACATGAACAAGACCGACAGACAGGCACGCATGAAGCTGGCAGTACTGATGGCCACCCTGTTCATCCTGGCCACACAGGCGGAATCCCATCTCCACGCAGCGTTGCCGGTTCCCGCAGGAAACCATACCTCTGCAGACTCCAGTTCCGTCTCGGGCTCAGGCACGAGCGGAAGCAATACGGGCCACGATGACGAATTGCCCGAGGACGACGACCTCTCCTCCACCCTCGCCCGTCCTGCCCTACGACGCGACACCCTCGCCACCTATACCCTGGACGGACGGAAGGCAACCCAGGTCAGGAAACACACCTTATTTATATATAAGGGCAGGAAAATCTGGAGACGATAGACGGAAGGGCAAAGGACAAAGAACGAAGGACAAAGAACGAAGGACGAGAAGGCAAAGGACGAAGGAATAACCTTCGGATGCCACAACAATATAGAAGCTCACAAACAAGAAACCATAACCTGGTAAACAGATACATACAAAGATATGAGAAGACGACTTTCATTTCTGATGATCATGCTGCTGGCCGTCCTGACAACGACGGCCCAGAACATACGTTATGTCAAAATGTCTGGAAATGGCGGAGCCTATGCCAACGACGGTTTGAGCTGGGCTACGCCCAAGAGCAACATCCAGGATGCCATCAACGACCTGGTGGACAACGGCCTGAAGGGCGAAGTGTGGGTGGCCGCTGGTACATACAAACCCACGGAGAGTACAGAGTCCTCAGGCGGATCTACGCTCTACATGTCCTTCAAGATTCCGGCAGGCATCACCGTGCGTGGTGGCTTCGCTACAAATCCATCAGAATGGACTTCTGGAACA
Organism: Bacteroidaceae bacterium; assembly: GCA_045599425.1. Taxonomy (GTDB): domain Bacteria; phylum Bacteroidota; class Bacteroidia; order Bacteroidales; family Bacteroidaceae; genus Physcousia. The sequence continues at coordinate 17,847 of JAZRVZ010000031.1, forward strand.
AAGGAAGACTACCTGAGCACAGCACGTCCAATGGATGCAAATGGCAAGTTCTTCACCAACCAGACCATCCTCAGTGGTAATCTGACCAGCACTTCTGCAGAATTTACCTGGGATGCCACGAAGCAGCGCTATACGCCCCAGTTCTACGGCAACTCATATCATGTAGTGTGGTTTGCCCTCAACGGCTTCGACGCTAACGGACGTGCCATTGGCAACAACCCGAAGAACGGTGCAGCCATTCTCGAAGGCTGTGTCATCGAAGGAGGTCATGCCTACAACAACGACATCAATGCCAAGCACCCTCACAATGCCTACGGCGGTGGTGTGTATATGGTGCGCGGCTCTTATCTTCAGAACTGCGTGGTGCGCAAGTGTGACGCTTCGCGCGATGGCGGTGGCATCTACATGGACGGCGGTGGCGTGGCTCGCCATTGCGACATACACCAGTGCCAGGCTCTCGGCACAGGTATTGACTTCGGCTACGGCGGCGGCGTGTGTGCCGAGGGTAGCGAGACAGCCATAAGCAACTCTGTTGTAGAGGCATACAGAACAGACAAGAACTTCTACAACCTTGCCATTCTCACTCAGTCGAACGTGGTGAACTGCGTGGGTCGCATGGGTGGTGGTATGGCCTTCAAGTCCCACCACACAAACCAGAAATACCTTATCGTCTCCAATGCAACGCTCGTCAGCAACAACACGGCAACGACCGAGGCTGGCGGCATCTATTTCCTTCATGGTGGAGGTGCTACAGGCATGACTGTCGTCCGCAACAAGTGCAACGGCTCGGGTGTCACCATCGGTGGTGTCACTACAGGTCGTGCTGGCGGTGTCTATTGCCGTGACAATGCACAGATGGGTAACTGCGTGGTCTGGGGCAACGAGTGTGCCAACAACCATGATGCCCAGTACGCCACATCACGCTCTTCGAACAGCAACGACCTCAAGGCAAAGTTCCGCTACTGTGCTGTTTCGCAGATTGACTACACCGACTGGTCGGGAACAATCCGCCAGGGTGTGCAGTCGCTGAACTACTACAACACTAAGGATGATGCCGATGCTGACGCAAAAGGCATTGGTGATAAGAACAACAACTACCCGCTGTTCCAGATTCCATATACTGTGGCAGGTGTAACAGGCGTTACAGATGGGTCAGCCAGTTATACGGAATATATTGCCAACAACTGGGAGACATATTCTGAATCTGCGCTCCACCATGCCGGCATCCAATCAGTGGACCTTGACCACGAAAATGAGACACCGGCTCCGGAAGAGAGTCGCGACTACAACAATCAGTTGTTCAACTCACGTCCTACTCTTGGCGCATTCGTGTCGCCAGACCTTCGACTCGCTCCAGAGATTGATGGTTTGAACGCTAACTTCTATGTAGACCCAGAATATCACTATGGTGCACATGTTGCAGGAAACAAGGGGAACAGTTGGACTACTCCAACACGCTTCCTTGCCAATGTGTTTGAGTACATCGAAGCAGACCATGCTTCTACTGGCGCTCATTCTTTGGCAGGCAAGACCATCAATGTCTATGTGAAGGAAGGCACCTGTGACAACACCGACTCGTACCGCTCGGGACGTGTGCGCATGATGTCGCTCAACATCCCATCAGATGTCAACATCTATGGTTCGTTCCCCGCCGACCTCACCGGAACCGACCACGAACTCAGCAAGCGCAATCCTTCGCAGACACCAACCATCATCACTGCCAACATCATCGACGGCGAGTATGAATACAACGTGGCTCATCTCATCACCATCGACCACCAGCAGAACATCCTGATGGATGGCTTCAAACTGTACTTTGCCAATGCCACTTCTACCCTCGTTAGTAACGAAAACAAGAACGGCGCAGCCATTACCATCACAGGTTCTACTACTGGCATAAAATTCAAGAACATCCTTGTGGCGAACTGTCAGGCAGACAAGGGTGCCGTGATCTATGCTGACGCATCGACAGCAAGTTTCGAGAACTGTATCTTCCACAACAATTCATGTACAGTCAGAAACGTAATAAAAAGTACGGACGATACAGGTCTCATCTACTCGAAAGGCGGTTCGCACCTCACCTTCGACCACTGTAATGTGATGCGAAGCGTAGGTTTTGCTTCGTATATTGATGGCACGTCAAGCAACATCTGGACTAACTCAATGTTCTATGGTAACCTTGACCGTGCTCAGGACAATACGAACAACTGCGATTCATATTCAATCCTTGCCTTCACAGGTGCTGGAGCTGTGCCAGCAACCCTGACAGGTAACCACAATATGTTCGACCGCAAGTCGTATGCAGAATACAATGCAGGTTCATTCAACCTTGGTGAAGGCATTCCTGCCACAAGTTCATATCATCAGGTTAACAACTATTCCTCTGGCGTCAGCGAAGCTGTGAAAGGTCAGGACATTCGTTATGGTTTGAACTATGTTTATAAGTCTGGTTTGGCCAATGGCTACCCACGCATGATAAACCCAACAAAGAACGCTGGAGTTTCAAAGGATGGTGACATTACTTATTATGGACGTGCAACATCATTCGAGCCTCATAACGATAATCCTGTTGTGAATGCAGCGGGTTATTCTGGTGCTCATCAGGGATGGGGAAAAGACTTCACCACCCAAATCACCCGCGATTGGGGTGGTCTGCCAGACATCGGTGCAGTTGAAAGCCATACAGCCACCATTGCCGATGAGGGCGAGAACGCCAATAGTGACGGTCAGCGTGCTTATGGTGATGTGGTTTATGTACGCGACTACGGCACAGCAAATGGTACAAAAAACACCGTTTTGTCAACTGCCAAGCAGGAGGAACTGGACGGTTCGTCATGGGAGCGTGCCATCGATGGTAACATGCTCTATACCAATTATACTTTAGAACAGACACCTGTTTACGACCCAGCTAACGAAAAGAAAGTAACAAAGGAAGTTGATGTATTTGATGGTTGGAAGATTTCGATCAACTATAACAATACTACATACTATCTCCGTCTGAATGGTACAACACTGTCAACAACTACGAACGAAGAAGACGCAACGCATTGGACGGTAGCTTCATCTGCAGGTGGTACTTGTTTGACAAGTGGGTTGGCAGGCAATAATAGCGCAAGATACATCTATACAAAGGTGAATGAGACATATTATTATATATATGTCAATACCGGTTCTGTAAGTATATCAACGTCAACTGCCAGAGTTGCGAGAATCTATGCCAATGGATCAAGTGGTTATTTTATTCGCTACAATAATAATACTGCTCGCTATTTACGCTACACAGGAAGTCTTGGCGTAGCTACAAGCAACTCTAACAATACTTGGCAGTTTACCGAAGGAACCAAGAAAGAAATGCAAACCGTAACGGATTATGGAGAACCTATCCGATACGACGAAGTTAGACATTACGGTAGCACCAACCTCAATGGTCTGCAGTTTGCTGTCAACCTTCAGAATGGTCGTTATACAGGCGACCTTCATAAAGAAGTGTGGGTAGGTGCTGGTACATATGCTAAAGATCCTGAGACAGGCGATAAGACATGTTTCATCATTAAAGATGGTGTTGACGTGTATGGTGCATTTCCTAAGACAGGTAATCCTGCCATGGATCAGCGTCAGGCACTGGTTTCGCAGTACGTAAAGGTAGTTGCTAGTTATAGTGCTGATGATTATGAGACAATCATTCAGCCTATCACGACAACAATACAGTCAACCACTGCACGTCGTGTTCTCGGTCAGCCTTATGATAACAACCCATTTAAGGGTGGCTACACAAAATATGATGGAGCATTATGGGACGGATTTACCGTACGTTACGGTGTAATCTCAAATGCGAACATAACAGTACCAGATCGCACAGGTGGTGGCGCAGGTAACGGAGGTGGTGGTGTCGTTGCGTATGACAATATTACGCTACGAAACCTCGTTGTTACAAACAACACCATTCTGCGCACAACTAACAAGGACTGCCTTGGTGGAGGAATTTACATCAATGGTGCAAGCGTTGAACAGTGTTACGTCATCAATAACCTAAACCAGGGCTGGAGTGGTTCTGCCGCACAACAAACTGGTGAGTGCTATGGTGGTGGTATGACCATAGAGAATGGAACCGTTTTCAATAGTGTTATTGCCAGCAACAGATGTTATGCAGAGCATGCTGACGGAGCAGGAATATTCCTTTATAATGCAAACTTCTTCAACAACACTATTGTTAACAACAAAGCAGAAGGAATCGCTTCTGGATCGACAGGACGTATGTCTGGTGGTATTGCCGTATGGACTAACCAAAATGATAAACAAAATGTTCTTAATGTCTATAATACAATCAGTATTAACAATACAGGACACAGAGGAAGCCCATACAGCGATCAAGCTAATTGCGGTGACGAAAATATTGCTGTTCAAGCTGGTGGATATATAAATCTTCATAATTGCGTTACTCGATTAGCGAGGAACTCAAAAGGCAGTTCAACTAGAGGTAACGATTTAGCACAAATTACATATTATCCAGAGAACCTGGAGGTAGTAAATGCCGAAACACTCTTTGAAAATGTCGGAGCCTTCGGAAACTTTGCAGAATCAAACCTTCGCTTGAAAAAGACTGCAATGGCAGCTATCAATCAGGGCGAGAATGAGCCAGAGATCGCTGATGAGACCTACAACCTCGCGGAATACACTGACATGGATTACAAGGAGCGTATCCTTGACTGTACAATTGATATCGGTGCATACGAGTATAACGACCATTATGCTATTGCTGCAGATGAAGTAACGGTTCCTGGTAAAGCAATATATTATGTAACACCAGAAGGCGGTGGCGTGGCTTCTGCTGACTCACCTGAAAACGCTGCGTGTGCAAAGAAGCTTCAGGCTGTACTCGATGCTGCAGGACGATATAAGTACGAGCATCCTACAACTCCTGTAATAGTGAAGGTTGCAAACAGCTATAGTATGGCACATGCTGCACCTGCATCTGACTTTAAGTATTTTGCTGATAGAACTACTGATCCGTTAAGTACAGATACCCGTCTGTGGTCTATTATTATACCATATGGTGTAGAGGTATGGGGTGGTTATACTGACGCAACATCTACTAGAAATAACAAGAATGTTACAAACAATGCTGGTGAGAACGGTTTCTATCGTGCTGCAACAGAAGAGGACGTCGCAGCTGGACTTGCAGAGCACGTCGGTGATAGGGTAGATGCTCGTGACATCACAGGAAATCCAACATATCTCGCTTCGTATTTCTACAATCGCGAGATGAAAATCAATGCAGTTTCCTACCATGTAGCAACATTCTCTGATCGTGTATATGATGGTGAAGGTAAACCATATCTGGCTGGTGACGCTTCATTAGTTGCAAGTAAGCAACCAAGTAGATATACTGGTAACGAACGCAACGAGTCAGACTTCCTCCACATGAGCGAGGTCATCAATTCTGCCAACGGTATAGCAAACATAAACCACCATCGTGCGGTGCTCGATGGCATCTTCATTGAGGGCGGTAACGCAAATGCACTCTCTAACAGCACTTCGCAGCTCAATATCAACGGTTATGGCGGTGCGGCTATCGTGACCGATTACGCTCATGTGCGCAACTGTATCATCACAGGCAATACGGCTAACTATGGTGGTGCATTGGCTCTGACCGACCATGCACTTGTCAGTGGTACGCTGATGATGGAGAATCATGCCAACCAGAATGGCGGAGCACTCTACGTGTTCGAGACAGGTTCGACACTCTCCGATGGTACAGTTGTAAATACAGAAGCGCCTCACGGAGAAATCATGGACTACAACATGGCTCACGTGTTCACTTCTACAATCACCAACAACACAGCCCGCAATCAGGGTGGTGGCGTTTGGTACTGCAGTGAGCTTAGTCCAAATGTGCGCTTCAACTCGTGCGCTATCTGGCAGAACGAGGCAAACGACCAGGCAAACGTTTCGGGCGACATCAACCCTAAGAAGGGTACGACTGACCAGATTTCAGCACTCGAGTTCTACCCATTCGCCTATAGTGCCATCGAGAATGTTCGCGCCTCGGGTACAAACAACCTCGTGCTTGAGACTCTGAATAAGAGTGGTGTCCGCTTCGTGAAGGCAGACAGGGATGGCATTGACCAGAACACGCTGGCAGTCGAGGGCAATACTGAAGCCACAAGATATGACGATTTCGGCTACTACGGACTGACCGACTACTCTGTGCTTACCCATAATGGCATGCCTGTCTCTGATTATGACTTGCTGAAGACGAAGATGGCTGTTGCTGATGCCGACTTCAGAGGTTTGAACCGCACAGGGACTAACAACACAGTGCCGCGTTCATATATTGAGATTGGTGCACGTTCTCTCTTCAAGGAGATTCATCGCGATCAGCTGATGCTTCGCCTCTTCGTCGCAAAGGCTGAAAATACTAATATGGATGTGGTGAACACATTGGTGGCATTGCCAAAGACTGGTGATCCTGGTTATAACGCAGATAAGGCATACTATGCTCAGGAAGGCTCGTCATTCGCATTCCCATTCCAAAGCCTGCAGGATGCCCTTGACTATATTCACCTCTATCGTACAGACAAGGAGCTGCTCGATCAGTACCACGCCAACAACCTGCCATTCGAGATCTTCATTGCCAAGGGTACTTATCATCCAAAGCGTGACGTCAACTTCGGCAGCGACCATGCGCTGGCTGCCACATTCACCATTCCTGAGGGTGTGAGCCTCTACGGTGGATTTGATGCTCAGGGCGGCAAGATTAACGAGACGAAGAATTCTTATTACGGAAAGTACAACGAGCCGAACACATCAGGTAAGATGGCATCAAACATTGTAGATGGAGATGACATCGAAAGCACGGTTCATCCTATCAGTGGCCTTGACTCGAATGGTCGCAAAGAATTTGATATTAATGAGAATCTGCAAATCCAGAACTGGCCAACAGCAGACATCCTCGCACGTCGTCGCGTGACCGACCTTAACGCCAATGACATCATCGAACCTTGGGAGTTTGCCAACCAGACCATTCTCGATGGTAATACGGAAAATACGGACAACAATGGTGTATATCATGTCATCACCATCGTTGCCGACCAGAACATCGCTGGTATGCTGCCAAAGGCCAGCACAAGTCATGCGGAGCTTGAAGCTAACCATGGTGCATATACTGATGATGCGTCAAAGGACTATGAGGAAGGTCAGACCATCCATATCAACGGACTCCAGGTCACAGGTGGTTATGCTTACCACTATGTAGAGGAGGCACTGGACGAGTATAGCAAATATACTTTCTATCAGGGTGGTGGCATCCTTGTGGATGGTAACCGCTATTGCGATGACTATAACAAGACCGATGGAGCATACGATTGGGAGCATGAACATGCCTCGACCTTCAAGCATCAGAAGATTTACGGTGTAGGCTATCGCGACATCCCATTGAGCATCTCCAACTGTAAGTTCTACAACAACGAGGCTGGCTATGGTGGCGCTATTGCATCTAACGGTACAGTCGATATCTTCAGCAGTACCTTCGAGCGCAACCTTGCAAGAGCACGAAGCGAGAAAGTGATATTCAATAGCGAAAACCTGAATGTGGCTTATCCAGGTCAGGGTGGTGCAATCCACTTCACCCACCAGCTTTCTGCTTTCAATACTGTGTTTGCCAACAACGAGGCACAGGCTGACGGTACAGAGGAGATAGTCTCTGGTCTTGGTGGCTATCAGTGGGAACCTCAGTATCACCCATCCATCCGTGTTCAGGATCCTCAAAGCAGTAACGGTCTTGCCGTTCCACGTGGTGTGGGTGGCGCTATCCAGGGCGGTACGTTCTCGCATTTCCACCTCACAAACTGTAACCTTGTGCGCAACAAGGCGAATATGTATCCTGCGGTTCAGACCATGAACCCTAACTATCAGCTGAATCAGTATTCACATCCTGGTGGCGGTGCTCCAGGCTTCCCTGTTGTCATCGCAGCCGACTACAACCAGATTGTGAACAGTGTGGCTTGGGGCAACGAGATTAACGAGAATATGCAGGGATCGGATGAGCAGAAGTTCGCTGCCGGCCTTATCTGCAACTATGGTATTCCTAACCGTGGACCACAGAGTGGCAAATCTGAGATTACTCCATATAACCCATCATTCATCTCGCCTGCTGTTCAACCAAGGAATCAGGCAGACCTTGACGCCAACTTCGAGGAAACCGTATGGTTCTCAGCCTACGAGAAGGGTAAGGGTATAACCCAGAACAACAAGATAGACATGCGTGACCTGGACTATAAGCCTTACCTCTATGGTAAGTTCCAGGTAACCAACTATGACTTCTCGCAACCAGACGCAAATCTGTCTGGTGGAAAGCTTCCTCCTGGATTCTCAACTACTCCGGTTAACGAATACCAGAACTGTAACGTTACCATCGACTCCAACAACAACACCCTCGAAGGACCAAACTTCGTGAACCCATCGCACAGTGCAGGTCTTTCGGGCTATATGGAGAGCGCCGACTGGAGTCCAGCCCGACTCAACATCCTTGTTGACCAAGGCTCAGGTAGATTGACACAGAACATCACACTGAACAATAGTAAATACGAATGTACGTTCGTGAAGTATGGTGATGCAAAAGTCGGTGAATCCGGAACATGGGCTGTTCCTACAGATCGCACAACGGGTAACTTCGGTTACAGTGTTGAGAGCAATGGCGACTATGTGAACAACGGTGCCTACACCATGACTCACTACGTGGCATCATATCCTGAATATAAGGAGCACCTGACGCTGGGTAATCCAGAGAATCCTGTGGATTACCAGTTCCATAAGGGCACCTACATGCTGGATGCCAGCGGTAAGCCACTGCTCCGTATCAGCTATGACCCTAACCCAACACACTTCCAGACCTACATCGACATGGGTGTGTATGAGTATCAGCACATTCAGCTTAATCCTGATGTTCAGGGCAACGCAGTTGATGTTCTCTGGGTTTCTACACAGGAGAAACCTGAGAATGGAGCCGCTGACGGTCATGACTGGAAGAATCCTACTTCAGACATGCAGCGTGCCATCGAGACTCTGCTTGCATCGCGCAACGACCATAAGAAGGAAATCCGAGTAATGGATGGTACCTATACTCCAACCTACACAATGAATGGCAAACAGGCATTCTATATTGATACGAAGGTCCTTAATGGTAGTGTGATATTGCCACTCGCAGGTGAAACTCCAGTATATGGAGAAGGTGTGAAGTCGCTCACCATCAAGGGTGGCTACAGCAAGGATCTCTTCAATCAGTATGATGTGGAGGCTTATCCTGCAATCTTCAAGGGACAGGAAAGCACGGATAAAACATCAAATCGATGGGATTACCTTTTCTATATAAAGGATGCAACGTCACGATACGCAATAAATGGTGAGTATAACGAAAGCAATGCCTTTGGTGCAAAGAAGAATGTAGGTGACCCAATTCTGTTGATGCCTATTGAGCTTGAAGGTCTCACATTCATCAACGATCAGGCAAATACGACAGGAATTGAAGGTGCTGCGATTTATTATGATCCACATGAAGATGCTACTGGAGTAGCTGCTGTCAATATGACAGAGATAACATATTACACTACGGAAGCGAAGACTGTAGTGTCAGCTGTTCCAACTCAGTATTTCACTGTAGATGAGGAAAAGGTCGTAAGTAACACTTCTCCTGCCCAGCTCACGCTGAGCAAGTGTAAGATCATTGGCAGCGGTAAGAAGGGGGATACGACATCAAGTGCCGTAGCTATTAAGAGTGCAGTTGGTGAGAACCTTATATATAATAATGTGTTCCACTCCAACTTCGGTAAGCCACTGGTAACAGCTGGTGTTTCCAAAACAATCAACAACACATTTGCTGTAAATGGCAACTTTGTTGACTTGGCCAATGGCTCGACAATGTTCAACAGCGTGCTCTGGAACAACAATGGTTTGACAGGTTCATACTATGACCAGGTTCACATTGCTGGAAAGAAACCGGGTAGTGCCGATGACACAAATACATTTGCTATCACAGGTTCAAGTTCGTTCTTTGCCCGCAATGCTTACACAGGTGGAAACACTACCGAAACCAACTATGCCGTAGGTCAGACCATAGCTAATAACAACTACAACGTAGGTCTTGCTGCGGACAACCGAGACCTCATCAAGGGTCCGAACTTCGTTGACCCAGACAATAGTGATGTGATGGCGCGTGACTTCAATCTAAGCCCAAGCCTCCGCCTGCTCAACAAGGGCGATAACAGCTATTATAACGTCAATCAGACAAGCGGTTACACAGTGTATGACCTTGCCCGCATTCCTACTACAGGCAACGATGCCGCAAACAGACAGCGTGTTCAGGCAGCCGATATTGACCTTGGCGCCTACGAGTATCAGTACGACCTCAATCAGGTTCTCTATGTTGACCCTAACAAGACGGTCAGCGGTACTGGTCTCAGTTGGGAGAACGCCCTCGGCTATGGCAACCTCCAGGGCGCTATTGACCTTGTCGGCATCTATCATGTCAACAATCCAGGCAATGAAGGCTACGTGTTCGTGAAGGGAGCGTCTGGTACAAATGCCGGACTGAACCTTAATGAGGTTATTACTCTCCGCGACGGTGTGAGCATATATGGCAGCATTGCCGCCCAGGAGAACTTGACGCATGAAAGCAATAATCCTGCAACCTCCGCACAGTTTGCAGACATCCCAACTTATGCAGATTATGTCCGCTACAGCCGTGAGGGTGTTGCCGCTTCTACAGCAAACCGCACTGTAGTGAAGGGCATCAGGACAAGTTCAGCTACAGGATTCAACACCGATAACCCAGACATCGTTTCTCTTATCGATGGCTTCGTAGTGACAAATCCAGATGCTGTTACTTCTCCAGTGCTTGACATCAAGCCGTCACAGGATGGCGCAAAGGTTGCTGCACGCAATATCATCATCGCTGGCAACAACGTTACAGGCAACGTGGCAGAGGTGAGCAACGCACTTCTCTACGAGGCATTGATCTACGGCAACCAGACAACGGGCAGCGCACTTCACGTTGGTGCAACGGGTTATGTTGTAAGCTCAACGGTGGAAGGCGCGACTAGAGGTACGACTTACAATGAGACAAAGAACTCTGTTACGGACAACGTAAAGAACTCTCTCATCAACTGGACAGCCGGAGACGCAACCGAAAAGTCTTTCTCTTACAACAACTATCGCCTCTCAGACAGCAACCTCAACTATCAGCTTGAGGAGGGCTCTGTGAATATCGATGCGTGTGAGATAACCAATCCTCTCACTGCTGATGCTGCTCATCTCGCTCATTTCGTCAATTACGAGACCGACCGCGACCTCCTGGGTAACCCTCGTTGGTTGAAGAATGTTTCAAACGAGACTTCTGGCAAGATTGACCGTGGTGCCTTTGAGACGTGGCGTGTGGACAAGGACTTCGTCTGCGGTGAACAGGGAACAAACTCAGGCTTGAGTGATCCCAGTATCAAGAAGCACTTCTATCCTCACGACGGCTCAGTGGTTTACATCATGAAAGGCAAGAGCCTTGTCATTGACCCATTCGATCCCGCTCATGAGGTTGAGCCTACGCCTCACAACCCAGGCTTCATGCTGCTTCAGGAAGGTGCAAGCTGCTACGGAAATGGTCGGCCCATGACCTGTGCGTTCCTCGCTGTGGAGCGCTCACTGAAGGCAGAAGGCAATGTGGTCAGCTTGCCATTCGCGATGAACTACAGCACAAATTCTGCCGTACCAGTCTATGACACCAATGGCGTACTTACCCTGAACAAGGATGCTGTCAATGCGAATGTATCCATTTACAACAGCAGTGCACGTGCTGACTGGAAACACAACTTCCATGATGCAAGTCTGGATTGCTGGAGCAGTTGTACAACAACAGTACCAGCAAACGATGCCGTACTCGTTAAACCGGCTTCCGGACTGCCTGTCGTCCGCTTCACGGCTCAAGGCACAAGCATGACCGACTACATCTACACAGAGACTACGGATCCATACAAGACTGTCACGCTCACTCAGTATAACGACGGCGGCCGTGACACTCACGGAAATGGCAACACAGACAACAACCCGGACTTCACCGGGAACGAGGACATGGGTTGGAACGCCATCGGCCTGCCCTATCTGGTAAGTGACTACAAGCCATACGGGAATGCGACAACCGCAGCTCATGGCGAGGCCAACAATGGCAAGTACATGATGAACATACCTCACACGCTGTGGATGTACTATAACGGCACGACCTACAGCGATGAATCAACCAATGTGAATGGCGATGGCGGATTCTACAGTGTAAGCTCATGGAAAGCCAGCGATTGGAACATTCCATCTGATGAAACGGCACGTATCTGGGTAGGCGAAGGCTTCTTCACGCAGACGTCAACACTGTCTGATACAGAGACACTGACCTTCTACCGTCCCGTCTACACACCTTCTGCCAGTCCTGTCAAGACAGAGCGCTGGTACATGACCGACGAGATCCGTCCCATAGACCTGGATAACGAGGGTGCATACATCATCGGAACCCGCTACTACACGCCCGATGGCGTCCAGTACAGCAAGCCCAGGAAGGGCGTGACCATCGCCGTGGATCTCTACAGTGACGGTACACAGAAGACAAGGAAGTACCTGAAGAAGTAGGTATGGCAGAATAACGACAGTATAACTCAGTAGCGGTAGGATTTGGATATTCCAAAAAACAACCGCTACCTTGTTATCAAGGACCGGAAAGGAAGTTCCGTCGGGACGCCCTGCAGGTCCAACTATTGGTCAATGCTGTTGAGCAGGTCAAGCCGGCCGTCATCAATAAGCTTGATGATGAGTTCACCGAAGAGGGTGTTCTGCCAGGCAAACCATTTGCGTGTGAAACGGGTGGGATCATCCTTGTGAAAGCTCTCATGCATGAAGCCTGTTCCGGCATCGGTGCGCATGAGCATCTCGATACAGAACCGGATCTCCTCGTCATCACGGCTGGTGAAGGCCTTCATCATGATGCTCATGGGCCAGGGCATGTCGTAGCCGATATGCGGACCGCCGATTCCCTCACCGGCCCTGCCGCGGAAAAAGTAGGGATTGTCCTCGCTCCACACAAAGCGGCGGGTGTTCTGGTAGACAGGGTCATCCAGGCTGACGTCGCCCAGATAGCCCATGGCCAGGAGGGAGGGCACGTTGGCATCATCCATGAAGAGCTGGTTGCCGAATCCATCCACCTCGTAGGCATAGATCATGCCGTACTTGGGGTGATGGTAGGTGGCATATCGTCGCAGGGCCTGTTCCACCTCGTCGGCCAGGGCAAGGCACTCGCCTGCCAGCGCCTCCTCATGACTGACCTTCACAAGAATCTCGGCTGCGTGACGCAGCTGACTGACGGCCATGAAATTCGAGGGAACGAGAAAGAGGTAGGTCGTGACATCATCGCTGGGACGGAAGCCGGAGGCAATGAGACCGACGGGCTTGACAGGGGCACCATAGCCACCCAGCGTCATACAGTCCGTGGCCCAGTTGGTGGTACGCAGGAAACGGTAGCTTCCCAGACCCTCCTTCCGCTGCTGCTCGCGGAAAACCTTCAGGACGTTGCGGATGGCCTTGAGCCACTCGTCGTCAAAGACGGAGGTGTCGCCGGTAACGGTCCAGTATTCGTAGGCCAGGCGGATGGCATAGCAGGGCGAATCGATCTCCCACTTGCGCTCGTGCAGTTCCGGGTGCATGCCGGTGTCCTTCATCCACGGGCCGTCGGGGTTGGGTTCCTTGTTGAAGGCATTGGCGTAGGGGTCACAGTTGATGCAACGGAACTGGCGTCGCACCACACCGGCGAGCATACGCCGGAGATGGGCATCCCGGGCGGCCAGCCGGACATAGGGGAAGACCTGCGCACCGGAGTCGCGCAGCCACATGGCATGGATGTCGCCCGTATAGACAAACGTATCCGGATTTCCCTGTCCATCATCCTCGGTGTAGTCCACCGTGGTGTCCAGCGTGTTGGGGAAGCAGTTGACGAACATCCATCTCAGCCTGGGATTGGTGAGCCGGTCAACGACCTCCCTGATCTTCTGCTCCACGGCCTCGCTGCGGAACAGTCGGTCGGCCACGGCCGGCCGGTTGTTGACTTTCAGTACGTCAGATTGCTGCAGTAGCCTCCCGGCCTGCTCCCAGTCGTCCATCCGGGTAGCAGCCTGCACGGAACCGGCCAGGGCCAGGGCCATGGTGGCGAATATTAGCTTTTCCTTCATGTATAAGATGATGTATGATTTACGAACTATGGTGACTGACAGGGCAAAAGTAGCGACTTTTATTGACTTATACAATAATTTTGTGTAATTTTGCAGAATAAAAGTGCAAGGCGGGTCCTGCCCGTTCCTACCTTATATATAATTTACAGCAAGGCGGGCTTGCTGAACAATTCGAGTCTGAAAGACAAGCAAACACAATGAGATTATTTTATCCTACAGAATACAAGGCGCTAGTCAGGCTGGGCATCCCCATCACCATCGGACAGATGGGACTGACCCTGCAGAACCTGGCCGACAACGTGATGGTGGGTCAGCATGCCACCAGGGAACTGGCGGCGGCCGGCTTCATCAACAACATGTTCATCCTGGCCCTGCTGCTGACCATGGGCTACTCGCTGGGGGCCGTGTCGCAGATTGGAGCCCTGTATGCAAGGGGCGAGAAGATACGCTGCGTGGAGATGCTGAAGGGAAGTCTGGTGGCAGACTTCCTGCAGGGTCTGCTGATCTGCCTGGCCCTGGTGGGACTTTACTTTGCCCTGCCCCACATGGGACAGCCCGAGGAACTGATTCCCCTGATGCGCCCCTACCTGGTCATCCAGATCCTCTCGCTGCCGTTCATGGTGCTGGCAGGTGCCTTCCGACAGTTCACCGACAGTATCAATGACACGGCCGTGGCCATGTCCGTCATGCTGGTGGGCAACGTATGGAACATCGTGGGCAACTGGCTGCTGATCTTCGGTCACTGCGGATTTCCCGAGATGGGCATCGAGGGAGCGGCCTGGGCCACCTTCTCCTCCCGCGTGGTCATCCTGTTGCTGACACTGTCGGTCTTCGTCCTGCGCCCCAAATACAGGGAGTACCGCCGGCACTGGAAGGAAACCCGACTGAACCTGAAGGACATACTGCACCTCAACCGTCTGGGCTGGCCCATTGCCATACAGATGGGCATGGAGGTTGCCTCCTTCTCCCTGGTTGCCATCTTCCTGGGATGGATGGGCACGAATATCCTGGCAGCACACCAGTGCATGCTGAGCATCACAAACCTGATATTCATGTTCTACATCGGCGTGTCATCGGCCGTGGCCATCCGCGTAAGCAACCACAACGGACTGCATGACCTGCGTGGTGTACGCCATGCGGCCTTTGCCGGCCTGGAGATGATCTACGCCATAGGATTCGTGCTGAGCTGCTTGGTCTTCCTCCTGCGCCATGACATTGCCTCGCTCTTCACCGACAACCAGGAGGTGAATGCCATCGTGGCCACCCTGATGCTGCCCCTGGTGCTGTACCAGTTCGGCGACGGCATGCAGGTGACCTTTGCCAATGCCCTGCGCGGCCTGGGTGACGTGAAGAAACTGATGCTCTATTCCTTCGTGGCCTACATCGTCATCTCCCTGCCCCTCAGCTATATCTTCGGTATCCTGATGGACGGCAAGGCCTTCGGCGTCTGGATGGGCTTCCCCTTCGGACTGACCACCGCCGGACTGCTGTACCTGAGGCGTTTCATGAAGGTGTCATACGACAGGAAACTGGAAAAGAATAACATAAAGATATGATATACGCATTTTCAGGAACCGGTAACTCTGACTTTGTGGCCCATCTGCTTCGCGAGGCTCTGGGCAAGGATGACCATGACGACATGCTGGGTGTGGTCTTTCCCGTCCATGCCTGGGGCATACCCGTAATGCTGGAGGAGTGGCTGAAGCCCCTGTTTGAGGGCAAATCGTGGAAGTTCGTTTACCTGGTCATGACCTGTGGCAGCGAGGCCGGATACTGCGAACGAACCTTCCCCTACCCCTTCGACTCTGCCTATACCGTGGTGATGCCCAACACGTACGTGGCCCTGCCCCTGTTTGGCACGGACTCCCTGAAACTGGAACAGAAGAAGGTGAATGCCGCACGGGAAAGGGTGGAGCATATCACTGAACAACTGAGGAAGCGGGTACGCGAGATAGATGTCAAGAGGGGCTTCTGGCCCTGGCTGATGACCTACAGGATCCGTCCGTTCTTCAGCAGTCGACTGGCCCTGCCCCGGCATATCCATACCGAGGAGAGCCTGTGCAACGGATGCGGCAAGTGTGCCAGGGTCTGTCCCATGGACAACATCTGCCTGAAGGATGGCAAACCGGTTCACGGTGAACACTGCTGCCTGTGCCTGGGATGCTACCACCATTGTCCGCAGCAGGCCATCTGGGTGGGACCGTACGGCAAGGGCAAGGGGCAGAAGCAACTGGCACGGAAGTGACATTAGGTTAGGGACTTTAGAGTCCTTAGAGTCTTTAGATTAAGAACCTTAGAGTCCTTAAGGTCCTTAGGTTAAGCCTTAAGCACTGGGGCCTACTCCACCGTCAGACGGTCGCCTTCCAGGCTGATCCTGAAGAAGCGGGGGATGCGGATGGTGCGGCCACCCACCTTCTTGTGGCTGTGGCAGGAAAGCAGGAGCCGTCCGCTGAAGTCGCGGAAAATCATGCCATGACCATAGTTGGGAGGCGTGATCGGACTGGCCTCATGATACCAGGGACCGTCCAGTGTACCGCTTTCGGAATAGGCCACGCCCTGCGTGTAGACATCATAGACCCAGCTGGTCCAGATCATGCCCAGCCGACCGGTTGTGGTACGGAAGAGGAAGGGGCCGTCGGTCACCTTGTTGGGCACCACCGCGCCATACTCGTTCTTCTCCTTGCTCCAGGGACAACTGCTGGCCCGGAAGAGCAGCCTGCCCTCTCCCACCGAACCGCTCAGGTCCGGCTTCAGCTCAATCTTCTCAATCGTACCATCCCATTGCTGCAGCCACTCCCAGCAATAGACCATGTAGGGCTTGCCGTCCCGGTCCACCCAGAAGGTACCGTCCAGCGTGGGACGGTCGGCCGGAAGGTAGGTAGGATCAGCCATGGGCCGGTAGGGACCGTCGGGCTTGTCGCTCACCAGCACATGGCTGGCCCTGCGCTCAATATCGTTGCCACGGTAGTTCTGGATAATGACCTTCTGGTTGGTGAAGGTGGCAAAATAATAGTACTTGCCCTGATACTGATGCAGTTCGGCCGCCCAGATCATGGGATTGGGCCCCATCCACGATTCGGGATCGGTCTCCGTCACCCGGTACGGACCGCTCCATCGCTCCAGGTCCCGGCTCTTCCACATCAGGCCACCCGTGCCTGTCATGTAGTAGGTCTTCGTGGCCTCGTCGGCCAGGACAAAGGGGTCACTCAGCTGGATGGAATCCGTGGGTACGTTCTCGCGAACCGTCATCCGGCGGTTCTGGGCCGACAGGTTCATGCACAGCAGCACGGCGGCCGAAAGGAGCAGGAGTATTCTTTTCATGACTGCAAATATACAAAGAAAACACCAAACCGCCAAGGCCGGAGGCCAAAGAAACAGAAAATCAGGGAGAATCCGCAAGGTTACGGCAGGCCATGGCATGGCATCCGGGAAATTATTGCTATATTTGCACGTCAAACATGAAAAACCGCAAAACGCAAACCAAGAACCGCAAAACGCACATGAAAAGACTCATAGCCATACTGGCAGGACTCGTCTGCCTGCCCGTCAGCGCCCAGATTGTGGAGCGCGAACGACCTGCCGAGTGGGCAGGCCTGGTCAGGGGTGGCGCCTACCTGGACCGCTTCGGCACCATGCCGGGAAAGGATTTGCGCAGCGACGTATGGGGCTGCCGGGACGTACGGCCCCGCCTGGTGGACAATGGCATCGAGGTGGAGGGATTCTCCGTGTGGGGAGGCAACATCCTGCAACTGGAGGACGGACAGTACCACCTCTTTGCCTGCGGATGGCCCGAGGACAGCCCCAAGGGACACATGTTCTGGAAGCACTCCACCGTCTTTCATGCCACCAGTCCCAACCCATGGGGCCCCTTCAGGATACAGAACACCATTGGCAAGGGACACAACCCGGAGGCCTACAGGCTGGAGGACGGTCGCATTGTGGTCTACACCATCGACGGCTACTACATCAACCACCACGGCCGACTGGACTTCTGGACCTTCGGCCGGTATGACTTTGACCAGCGTGACCGCGAGATCATCGAGGGACTTTCCAACCTCACCTTCTGCCGCAGGCAGGATGGCAGCCGGCTGATGGTTTGCCGCGGAGGAGGCATCTGGGTGAGCAGGGACGGACTGGAGGACGGATGGCACCAGCTGAGCGACCGCCGCGTCTATCCCGACGTGGACGGGCGCTTCGAGGATCCCGTAGTATGGCGCGACAGCATACAGTATCACCTCATCGTCAACGACTGGCTGGGTCGCATTGCCTGGTACGAGCGTTCGCTGGACGGCCTGCACTGGATTGTCGAACCCGGCGAGGCCTACATTCCCGGCATAGCACGCCATGAGGACGGCAGTCGCGAGGAATGGTTCAAGTACGAGCGCGCCAAGGTGCTGCAGGACCGTCACGGACGGGTGGAGCAGATGAACTTTGCCGTGATTGACACCCTGAAGGACGAGGACAAGCCACGCGACAGACACAGCTCCAAGAACATCTGCATCAGCATGAATCCCGGATTGCTGCTCAGCGTGCTGAACACCGCGCCGGTCAGCACGGACACCAGGAAGATCGAGCTGCTGGTGAAGGCAGAGGAGGGATTCCGTCCTGCCACCGACCTGGACATCCCAAGCCTTCGCTTCGGTTCCTACAAGGAAGTGAACTTCGGCCGTGGCGCCAAGGTGGAGAAGACCCGTCAGCAGGGTGATGACCTGGTGCTCATCTTCAGCGGACGCCAGACCGGCATAGACGACCAGGAGTTTGCACCCAAGCTGGTGGGCAGCGACCGCCACGGCCGCATGGTCTACGGTTACACCCGTCTGCCCGGCATCAACTACACGCCGGCCCTGCTCTCGGCCAGGAAACCCGTGCATCAGGCCGGCCGCAACCAGCTGGCCGTACAGGTGGAGAACTATGGCCTGTCCGCCTCACAACCCACCAAGGTCACCGTAAGGGTGGAAGGCAAGACGCTGGGCCAGTATGACCTGCCCGCACTCCAACCCTACCAGTCCCACACCATCCTGTGTCCGCAGGCAGATTCAGAACATACTGACGGACAGCACTATGAGGTGACCATAGGACAAAGCACCAC
>JAZRVZ010000032.1:0-4300 GCA_045599425.1 Bacteroidaceae bacterium
GGCATCGAGTTCAACTGGCCTCAGCACCACCGTCCCTCGACCTATATGCCCGTTGACTGCAAGATCGTCGGGAACGAAGACGGTTCGGTCACTGTATGGGTGAACGAGCGGGAGAGGATGTTCCACCAGCAGGGACAAGCCGGATTCACCCTGCGTCCTGGTTGCGCCTGTCTGGAGATACAGGGCAAGCTGTATAACCCGACCGAGACACCTCAGACCTTCCTTTGGTGGGCCAATCCTGCCGTTGCTGTCAACGACCAGTACCAGAGCGTGTTTCCGCCTGATGTGAATGCAGTCTTCGACCATGGCAAACGTGCCGTAAGCACCTTCCCCATCGCCACGGGCACGTACTACAAGATGGATTATTCGTCTGGCGTGGACATATCCAACTATAAGAATATCAAGGTGCCCACGTCATACATGGTGGCCAGGTCGGGCTACAACTTCGAGGGTGGCTATGAGAATGACACCCAGGCAGGTATGCTACATGTGGCCGATCACCACGTAGCCCCTGGCAAAAAGCAATGGACATGGGGCAACGGCGACTTCGGTCGTGCCTGGGATCGCAACCTGACCGATGAGGACGGACCCTACATCGAGCTTATGGCCGGTGTCTTCACCGAGAATCAGCCCGACTTCTCCTGGCTCATGCCCTACGAGGAAAAGACTTTCGTACAATACTTCATGCCATATCGTGAACTGGGCATCGTAAAGAACGCCAACAAGGATCTGCTGCTGAATGTAACGAAAGTGGAAGGCAAGGACAGCATACGCCTGCAGCTGTTTGCCACATCTGCCCAGCATATTGAAATACAGGTTACCAGCGATTCCGGGGAAGAGTTGCTGAACACGTGCAGAGGCCTTGATCCTAAAAACATCTTTGATGAGGAAGTGAACTTGAATGGCCATGCCTTCACCGCGGTCAACGTACGGATTGACGGAACCACACGCCTGTACTGGCACGCCGAGTCAGACGAGGTGAAACCCATCCCCGATGCTGCCGAGGCCGCCCTTCTGCCACAGGACATCAAGACCAACGAACAGCTTTACCTCACCGGATTGCATCTCGAACAATACCGGCACGCAACCTGGTCAGCCCAGGATTACTACGAAGAGGCATTGCGTCGCGACCCGCTCGACGTGCGCTGCAACAATGCCATGGGAATGTGGTATCTGCGTCGCGGACGGTTCGATAAGGCAGAACCGCATTTCCGTACAGCCGTCAAGGTGCTGCAGAAGAGAAACCTCAATCCCTACGACGGCGAGCCGCTCTACAACCTGGCACTATGCCTCAAATACCAGGCCATGCTGGCCGGTCTGAGGACATCGCAGGGCAGGACGAAGCTGGATGAAGCATACGACTGGGCCTACAAATCGACATGGAATGCCGCCTGGCAGCAAGCCGGCTTCATGATGTGCGCCCAGATCAGTTACATGCAGCACCGCTATGCCGATGCACTCACGGAGATTGACAAGTCACTCGTCTATGGCTGGCACAACCACAAGGCCCGTGCCCTCAAGGCGCTCATCCTGGGCCAGAAGGGCCAGGCCGGCTTCCGTCCCAGCGAGGAGGAGCAGCAACGCCTCATACGCGAGTCACTCGGCATCAACCCCTTCAACTACCTCTGCATCATGCTTCAGCACGAACCGGACGCCCCTTACTTCCAGCATGACAAGGAGGCGTACGAACTGATGCATGATGACATCAACAACTATCACGAACTGGCCATGGACTGTATCGCCGCAGGCGAATACTTCATGTCCACCTACATCCTGAGACATGCCATCGGCCTCGGCATAGCCACCCCCCTGACCCACTACTACCATGCCTATGCAGACAGCCTGGCGAGTGATTGTCAGACGGAACAGCCTTGGCAGAAAGCCATGCAGTGCCCCGTTGATTACTGCTTCCCAAACCGCATCGAGGATGTCGTGGTACTCCGGGAGGCCATGCGTCGCAATCCCGCAGACGGCACAGCAGCCTACCTGCTCGGCAACTTCTATTACGACAAGCGCCAGTATGACCTGGCCAGGCACTACTGGGAAAAGAGTGCATGCCTGAACCCCACCTTGCCCACCGTCCACCGCAACCTCGCCCTTCTCTATTATAACAAGGAGAACGATGCCGCGAAGGCCCTGAACGAGATGGAGGAGGCATTCAGCCTGGATCAGTCCGATGCACGCATCTTCATGGAACTGGATCAGCTCTACAAGAAGCTGGACCGCCCCGCTGCCCAGCGTATAGCCCTCTACGAGGCAATGCCCAGTCTCATCCTGCAGCGCGACGACCTCGTCCTGGAACACGCCACCCTGCTCAACCAGCTTGGTCGCCATGAGGAGGCCAAGGCGGTCATCGACCACCGCATCTTCCATCCCTGGGAAGGGGGCGAGGGCAAGGTCAGCGGACAGTACCAGCTATGCCGCCTCGAAATGGCCAAGCGCATCATCGAGGCCAATCGCAAGGGAGATGCCACGCAGAAACCGGAGGAGGCCATCCGTCTGCTGGAGGAATGCCTCACCTTCCCCCACAACCTGGGCGAAGGCAAGCTCTTCGGCGCACAGGACAACGACTTCTACTACTATCTGGGCCAGGCCTACCGCCTGCAGGGCAACGAGGACAAGGCCCGCCGGATGTGGCTGCTCGGAACCGAGGGACCCACCGAACCCGCTGCCGCCCTGTACTACAATGATGCCAAGCCCGGCAAGATCTACTTTGCCGGACTCTGCTACCACGCACTGGGCCAGGACGACAAGGCCCGCGGCCTCTTCTACAAACTCAGGAACTACGGCGAACAGCACTACCACGACACGGTGACGATGGATTACTTCGCCGTCTCCCTGCCCGACCTCCTCGTATGGGACGAGGACCTGAACGTCCGTAACCGTCGCCATTGCGAGGACCTGATCCGTCTTGGCCGGGAAGGGCTGGAGGCCGTTACTTCCTGATGGCCTCCATCAACTGGTCGCTGATGGCCTGCATGCCCTTGATGGACGGATGACCGTTCTGTTTCTCAATGTCATGCAGTTCAATCAGCTGCACCTTGCATTTCTTGCAGATGATGCGGGTTGACTCGTTGATTTCCTCCTTCAGCTCAGAGTTGAGTATGGCATACAGCCTGGCCTTTGGGTATTGTTTCTTCAGTCCCTTCAGCAGACAGGCCAGGGCCGGACGGTAATCCTTCAGGTCCTCCTTCGTCCAGTTCTTGTACTTGTATTCACCGATGGGCGAGTTGGCCCAGGCATCGTTCGTGCCGCCAAAGACAAAGATGATGTCCGGGTTACCCAGGCGATCAAGGCGGGCAGTGAATGAAGAGGCCGAAACGTCGCGGTGCCCGTAGCCCGTGTTGCAGACGGTCGTTCCGCCCCAGGAATCGTTCACCTCAAGCTGATAGCCCATGGCCTTGATGTAGAGGTTCCACCACGTCTGTTCCACATTCTTCACGTCATTGGCATTGTTGGGGTAGAACGGAGCCTGGCCGTCAGGATTGGCACCCTGGAAGGTGGAATAGGAATCGCCCAGAACGGACACTTTCTTCTGCGCGGCAGCCGTCAGGGCCAGCAGGCAACATGCGATAAACAGGATTTTCTTTTTCATGGTTTCATTGTTTTTTTTGAATGTTATTCCTGTGCAAAGATATACTTTTTTCCGCTATCCGCCAAAAGAAAGTGAAACAACTGAAACTGAAACTTCTGTAACCGGAAAAGCCTGCATCAATCCGGACGTCTGTAACTTCCGTCCCCCGTCAGAGGGCACCCATGCAGCTCGTGGCACCCAGTGCCGTGGCTATGGCCGTCAGTATCGATATGAGAATCTGCACGGCCCACTTCATCGTTTCCTTCTTCATAATTCATTGATTTTAAGTTGAATTGCTGACAAATCATTTCGCGGCAAATGACAAATGGGGTCAGCCCCCATTTGCTAAATGTACGTGAGTTCGATGAATTCGATTTAGGCACGGATTACGCGGATTACACGGATTATATTGTTATATTTTCAGTCCATTTATCAGCCACATGGCGGAGAAAAAAGAATAAGATTCGTGAAATCCGCGTAATCCGTGCCTAAAACATATTAGATGTGATTTCGTCGAACTCACGTTAATGTCACTCCGAGTATGTGTCAAGACGGGAGAGGGGCCTATGCCATCCTCCAGCCCTCGGCCACCTCGGCCCAGTTGGCCACCACACCATTCTCCTGACGTGACATGGCCGCCACAAGTCCGATAAGCGTGTTCGCATCCTGCCCGGCAATGGGCTTGTCGGGATCAATGCCCGTCCAGCGGCTGACGTTGCTGATGTA
>JAZRVZ010000033.1:0-3091 GCA_045599425.1 Bacteroidaceae bacterium
ACCACGCCAGCGTCATCTTCTGGGGCATGGGTAACGAGTGTGGTGGCGGGCAGAACTTCGTGGCCGGTCACAAGGCCATACATGAGCTGGACGACCGTATGGGACACTATGAGGGCATGAACAGTGCTGCCGACATGGACAGCAACATGTACCCCAGCGTGGACGGCATGAGGAACAACGACAAGCGCGGGCAGCAGGACAAGCCCTACTTCCTCTGGCAGTATGCCCATGCCATGGGTAATGCCATCGGTAACCTGAAGGAATACTGGGACTACATTGAGTTTGAGAGCAACCGTATGATCGGTGCCTGCATCTGGGACTGGGTGGACCAGAGCCTGACGAAGTATGGCGAGGATCCCAGTCACATGTACTACGGCGGCGGCTTCAACGACCATCCCAACGACAATGACTTCTGCTGCAACGGCATCATCACGGCCGACCGCCACGTGACGCCCAAGCTGCTGCAGGTGAAGAAGGTGTACCAGTACGTGGACTTCCGTCTGATTGACAACAAGAAGATCCGCATCCGCAACCGCTACGCCTTCAACAACCTCAACGAGTTCCAGCTCTATGCCATGGTAACGGGTAACGGTCAGCGTGAGGCTCGTGGCATGATTGAGATGCCCAATGTTCCTGCCGGCGACAGCATCGACATCGACTTGAAGGATCTCTTCAGGAATTCAACCTTGGTGAACGAGTTCTACGGACAGAAGGACTATATCGACTATCCCCAGCTCGTGAACATCGACCTGGCACTGATGCTGAAGGAGAACACTTCCTGGGCTCAGGCCGGTCACGTAGTAGCCGACGAGCAGCTGGCCATGGGCGGACAGTGGATTGACTTTGACTGCGACAATCCATTCGACTATACCCTGCCCCAGCCCGTGAAGCCCGCCAAGGGCAAGAAGGCACAGCCTGCTCCCGAGGTGGCCAAGCTTGTCTGCGAGAAGAACGGCAACGCACTGAACATCGTGAGTGCAGACAAGAAGACTGCTGTCAGCTTCGACCTTACTACGGGTATCATGAATAGCCTGAAGTACGATGGCGAGGAGATGATCTTCGAGGGCAAGGGTCTGGAGTTCGACTTCTACCGCAGCATCAACAACATGAGCATGCAGTACCCCCGCAACGTACAGACCAAGTCCGACGTAAGCTATCGCGAACTGAAGGAGAATGACGCCATCGAGGTTACCGTGAAGCAGATTGTAAGCATGTCGGCCACAGGTCGCCGTCAGCCCGGCCAACAGAATGCAATGGATGAGATTCCTGTAAATATTGTTTACACCGTAGCCCACGACGGCAGCATCAAGGTGGATGCCGATTTCCCCGAGCGCTCTGCCCGTCTGCCCCGCATCGGACTGCAGATGAGTCTGACTCCCGGTCTGGAGCAGGTGAAGTGGCTGGGACGCGGCCCCATGGAGAACTACTGGGATCGCAAGGACTGTGCCTACGTGGGTGTATGGAACAACACCGTGGAGGGCATGAAGGAGGAGTACATCCGTCCTCAGAGCATGGGTGAGCGCTGTGACACGCGCTGGCTGAGCATCAGCGACGGCCGCAGCAGCATCAACTTTGTGAGCGTGGGCGGTGAGACATTCGACTTTGCCGTACAACACTACAGCGACAAGGAACTCTGGCAGACGAAGTACCTGCACCAGCTGAAAGAAATCCGTCACCGTGAGGCCATCCTGCACATCGACTGTGCAAGCCGTGGTATCGGCAACGCCAGCTGCGGCCCCGGCCCCCTGCCTCAGTATGAGATTGGCGGAAAGGCACAGCAGTACAGTTTCATGATCCTTCCCAGCTACAAGCCTTTGGGGCAGTAAGACTTACGGAGTTAGCTCCTTAACTCCTAAAAGAAAATTAACAAACACCCACAATATCGAAGGGCGTTCCAAAGAAGGGACGCCCTTCGTTTGTCTGCAAAATTGGGCATTAAGATGATTTAACACGCCGCGCGCATACGTATACGGAGATTTTTTTGTATCTTTGTACGCGATTACTATAATTACAGGAAATAGATTATCACCAATATGAGCAACCAACGCTATATGATGCGTGGCGTAAGTGCCGCCAAGGAGGATGTGCACAACGCTATCAAGAACATCGACAAGGGTATCTTCCCTCAGGCTTTCTGCAAGATCATCCCCGACATCCTGGGTGGCGATCCCGAATACTGCAACATCATGCATGCCGACGGTGCCGGCACCAAGTCCAGCCTGGCATACATGTACTGGAAGGAGACGGGCGACCTGAGTGTCTGGAAGGGTATTGCCCAGGATGCGCTGATCATGAACACGGACGACCTGCTGTGCGTGGGTGCCGTGGACAATATCCTGGTCAGCTCCACCATCGGCCGCAACAAGATGCTGATTCCCGGCGAGGTCATCTCGGCCATCATCAACGGCACCGATGAACTCCTGCAGCAGATGCGCGAGATGGGCGTGGGTATCTACGCCACTGGCGGTGAGACTGCCGACGGGGGCGACCTCGTTCGCACCATCATCGTGGACTCTACCGTGACCTGCCGCATGAAGCGCAGCGACGTGATAGACAATGCCAACATCCGTCCCGGTGACGTGATTGTGGGTCTTTCAAGCAGCGGTCAGGCTACCTACGAGAAGGAGTACAACGGCGGTATGGGCTCTAACGGTCTGACCTCTGCCCGTCACGATGTCTTCAGCAAATATCTGGCAGAGAAATATCCCGAGAGCTACGACAAGGCTGTGCCCGAAGAACTCGTCTATAGCGGCAGTTACAAGTTGACCGACGAGGTGGAGGGCAGTCCCATCAACGCCGGCAAGCTCGTCCTCTCCCCCACTCGCACCTATGCTCCCGTAGTGAAGAAGCTGCTGGACGACATGAAGGCACTGGCCGCTGAGCGTGGCGTAAAGCTGCAGGAGGTACTGCACGGCATGGTGCACTGCACCGGAGGTGCGCAAACCAAGGTGCTGCACTTCATTGGCGACAACTGTCGTGTAATCAAGGACAACATGTTCCCCGTGCCTCCCCTCTTCAAGGCCATCATCAAGGAGAGTGGCACCGACTATGCCGAGGCATACAAGGTATTCAACATGGGTCACCGACTGGA
>JAZRVZ010000034.1:0-47232 GCA_045599425.1 Bacteroidaceae bacterium
CGTGGGCACCGATGGGGTTGAAGTAGCGGAGCAGTACGACGTTCCACTCGGGGTCGGCCTTCTGGATGTCCATCAGTACCTGCTCCAGCATGGACTTGGTCCAGCCGTAGGGGTTGGTGCACTGGCCCTTGGGGCACTCCTCGGTGATGGGGATGATGGCGGGGTCGCCGTAGACGGTGGCGGAGCTGGAGAAGATGATGTTCTTGCAGCCGTGCTTGCGCATGACGTCTACGAGGACGAAGACGCCGTTCATGTTGTTCTCGTAGTACTCGAGGGGCTTGGCAACGGACTCGCCCACGGCCTTGAGGCCGGCGAAGTTGATGACGGCGTCGATCTTGTGGTCGGTGAAGAGCTTGTCCATGGCGGCGTGGTCGCGGATGTCGGCTTCAACGAAGGGGACGCTCTTGCCGATGATCTTCTCGACGCGACGGATGGCCTCGACCTTGGAGTTTACCAGGTTGTCTACTACGACCACGCTGTGGCCGGCCTTGTCCAGTTCAATGAGGGTGTGGCTACCGATGTAGCCTGCACCTCCGGTAAGGAGTATGTTCATGGTTTATGTTTTTTTATGTATGGTTTGATGTTTGCTTATGGGGTTGCCGGGAAATTACTTTGCCAGGAGCTTCTTGTACTTCAGCACGGCCTTCTGGTAGGTCTTGGCTGCCTTGGCATCGCCCTTGGCCTGTGCGTCATAGAGGGCCCAGAGGTTGGCGGCCTTGACGGCTGCCTTCTGTGCGTCGGTGCTGGCCTTGGCGCTGGCTTCCTGGGCGGCCTCGTCGGCCTGGCTGGCGTACGCGTGGCGGTAGCCCTTCACCTTGTTCCACTCGCCGCGGGTGAAGTCGGGGAAGGTGACGGCGGCGCAGTTGTGGTCCATGGAGAGTGAGCCCAGCTCGGCCAGGCAGCACCACTCGGCCAGGTCATAGACGTCCATGTCGAGGGGAAGGCCGTTCTGCAGGCAGTACACCAGTCGGCTGTCCATCATGAAGTCCATGCCGCCGTGGCCCATCTCGCGACCCAGTTCGCCGTACTTGGTGAGGATGGGGTGGTAGTACTTCTTGACGAGTGCCTGGTGCTGTGCGGCGGGCAGGAAGCTGTGGCTGGAGAGGTTGTCAACCTGGGGGGCACCGGTGTTGGCCATGGCCTCGGCCTCTACGGCAAAGTGCTCCTCGGGGTACTTGGTGGCATAGCCCTTGGTGCCGGTGAGCTTGAACAGGCGGTTGTAGGGCTGGGGGGTCATGACGTTGTGCTGGATCTCAACCACCTTGCCGTTGGCTGTGCGCATGAGGGTGGTGGTGTGGTCGCCGTTGCGGTACTCGACGTCCTTGCCGGTCTTCTTCTTGACGTACTCCTTGCCGTGTACGCTCTTGGTGTCCATGGCCACGAGGGTGGTGAAGCGGTCGCCGCGATGGATGTCCAGGCACTGGGCCACGGGACCGAGGCCGTGGGTGGCGTAGAGGTCGCCGCGGTTCTCCATGTTGTACTTCATGCGCCAGCCCAGCTTGCCCTGGTCGCTGCCGTCGGGATTCTTCCAGTAGTAGTCCCAGAAGTCGTCGAGGTTGTGGATGTAGGCTCCCTCGGCACGCAGGATCTCACCGAAGACGCCGGCCTGGGCCATGGCCAGGGCGTTCAGCTCGTAGTAGTCGTAGCAGCAGTTCTCCAGGATCATGCAGTGCTTGCGGGTCTGCTCGGAGAGGTTGATGAGCTCCCAGCACTGCTCCAGGTTCATGGCCGAGGGTACCTCGATGGCGGTGTGCTTGCCGTTCTCAAGGGCGCACTTGGCCACGGGGAAGTGGTGGTCCCAGTCGGTGGCCACGTAGACAAGGTCTATGTCGGCTCGCTTGCAGAGCTTCTCGTATCCGGTCTCGCCGCTGTAGATGGTGGCGGGGGCGAGACCTGCCTCGCGCAGGTACTTCTGGCAGGCTTCGGCACGTCCGGGCTCGTAGTCGCAGAGGGCCACGATCTCAACACCGGGGATGTGGCAGAAACGGTTGACGGCACCAGGGCCGCGCATGCCCAGGCCCACGAAGCCCACGCGAACGGTGGTCATCTTGGGCACGGTCAGGCCGATGACGCTCTGCTGTCCGGCGGGACGCTGTGGGGTGTCAACTACGATGGTTCCCTCCTGCCAGTGCCACTTGGTGCTGGGTGAGAGACTCTGTGCCATGCTGGCCGTGGCGCTGAGGGCCAGGGCGCAGGTTGCAAGGATGTTCTTGATTCTCATAATGTTTTTGATATTAGGTTTGTTGTCTGTACGAAGAACAGGTCCACTTGATATTAGGTTTGTTGTCTATACGAAGAACAGGGCCACGCCGATGACGGAGATGATGGCTCCGATGACCTCCCTGGTCGTAACCCTCTGGTGGAACAGCACGTGCGAGGGCCAGAGCACCAGGATGGGCGTGCAGGCCATGATGGTCTGGGCTATGCCCGTGGAGGTGTAGAGGGTGGCCTTGAGCGAGAGGCTGACGCCCACGAAGGGGCCGGTGATGGTGGCCAGCAGGATGATCAGCATCAGGCGACGCTGTTTCAGGCCGTCCAACACCATCTTCTGCCTGCCTATCCAGAAGAGGGCTATGCTGAAGCAGATGAGTCCGGTGACGGCGCGGATGAAGGTGGCCGACATGGGCATGGCATCCAGGAACTGCTGCATGAGGGCCGTGTCGTGCCCCAGGCTGTGCTGGATGGTCTGCTCGTAGTGCTCTATGCCTAACTTGCTGAGTACCAGTCCGACACCTTGTCCCACTCCGGCTCCTATGCCAAAGATCACGCCCTTGAGGGGCAGTTGCAGGTGCTGCTTGTGCTGCTCGTCCTTCTTGCCCAGGATGGACATGCTGATGCCGATGACCGTGACGGACATGCCCAGCAGGGCCAGCCAGGACATGTGCTCGCCCAGGAGGATCCAGCCCGACAGTGCCGCGGCGGGCGGTGCCAGGGTCATGAACAGCTGTCCGAAGCGGGCGCCTATCAGTATGTAGGCGTTGAACAGGCAGTAGTCGCCCAGCACGTAGCCCATCAGTCCGCTCAGCGTCAGCCACATCCACGTCTCACCGTCGGCATACCGGGGGTAGGGTGAGCCGCAGATCCAGGTCATGGACAGCGCGAGGAGCAGCAGGGAGAGGGCCATGCGGAGCACATTGAGCGGCATGGCATGACCGATGCCCCGGGCAGCTACCTGCCCGAAGAGCGCGCTTGCTGACCAGCAGACGCAGACGATGATGGATATGATTTCGCCGAGAAACATGGTTTGTGATTGCAAAAGTAAGAAAAAATGTTGAAACTCCCAAAAGCTTTGTGATCTTCCGGGATTATTTTTTTATCTTTACTTAACCATTCTTTATTTCAGAAGTTACTTTTTGCGGGTTACTGCTCCGTGTAGGGCCTGTGTACGTTGATGTACTCTACGTGGCTCCTGAAGTTGCCCGTCTTCCTGAGCGGGAAGGCCAGGGTGCGGATGATGTTGTAGGGTTTGTTGTCGGCGGCGATGACCTGGTTGTAGCCGAGGGTCTGGTAGAGCTTGTCGTCCACATAGAGGGCGGTCTCCTTGTTGGTGCAGCGTATGCTGATGTGCCTGGTCTCGCCCTTGCGCATCTTGTAGTCGAAGCTGAAGAGGTAGCCGTCGCGTGCGAAGCCCATGCGGCCGGTGATGGGGTCGGAGAGGTAGAAGACGCACTCGTCGTTCATGGTCAGTGCCGTGCCCATCTTCTCGTCCTCGGCCTGGATGAGGAATGTCACCTCATAGCCGCCGTCATAGCCGAGCTTGTCGATGGTGAAGTCCTTGAAGTCTGCGCCGTCGAACGTCAGGGGAATGTTGGGTCGGACCTCCTTGCACACTGCATCCTGTGCCTTGTGGCCACGCGGAACGGGGCTGCCCACCAGGGTGTTCAGGTAGTCGGGCACGTCCTTGCAACGGGCATCCCACTGGGCGAACTCCATGTCCCTGACGGTGCTGCTCCACGACTTCTCGGCGATGACCTGCATGGCAGGACGGCAGCGGTGGAAGATGTCGAAGGTGCTGATGCCGTTGCCGCAGACGTCGTTCCATACGGCGAACATGCCACCCTCGATCTGTGGGTCATGCTCGGGGAACTCCTTGCCGCCGATGTTGGCTGGCGTCCACTTGTTGTAGAGCATCTCGGTGTTGAGGTAGTTGTAGTAGTAGCCGGCCTCGGGTACGATGTACACCCATCCGTCGGGGATGCTTACCATCTGATAGCCAAGCTGTTTCATGGAGTCGGGTTCGGCGTAGCCGTTGTACCACATGTCCATCAGCACACCGTCCACCTCCACGGGTGTCTCGCCCTTCGACCAGGTCAGGGCACCCCAGATGACGGGCTGCTTGCTGTACTCCTTGACGAGGTTGATGTAGTGGTTGGTGAACTCGCGGAACTTCTCCGTCACCTCCTGCTTCTTGTTGCTGTACTCGTCGGTGCCGATGTGTACGCGGGGACCGGCAAAGACGGGGTCGGGGCCGCCCAGGTACTCGCTGTAGAGGCTGTCCAGGAAGGGGATGACGCGGGGATTGAGGAGGTCGAGGTGGTCCACGCCGAATTCCTCATTGCCGAATTCGGGCCGGTAGTGGGTGAAGGCCAGCGCATGGGCGGGGGCGTCAATCTCGGGAATGATCTCCACGCCCTGGGTCTCTGCCCACTTGATGAAGGTGCGGAACTCCTCCTTGCCGTAGTAGCCGTCCCGGGCGGTGAGCTCGGGGAACAGCTCGCTCTCCAGTCGGAAGGCGGCGTAGGTCTCCTGCCAGTCGTTGTGGAAGTATTTCTTGAAACCGTTGTCGTTGAGGTGAACCTGCAGGGTGTTCATCTTCAGGGTGGACATGCACCTGACCACCTCGTAGAGGTAGGAGAGGGGAATGTACTTGCGGCCACAGTCGATCATGAAGCCGCGAAGGGGGTACTCGGGTACGTCGGTGGTACGGCCGCAGGCAATGCTGCCCTGGGTGCCGATCATCTGGTTGAGGGTCTGCACGGCCCACAGCATGCCCTGTACGGTCTGGGCCTTGGCCTCGATGCCTGTCGGGGTGATGTTCAGCTCATAGCCTTCCTTGCCCAGGTTCTTCTGACTGGTTTTCTGAAGGTTGATGCAGATGTCCTTCTTGCCGGGCTTGCCCAGCGTGGCCTCGGGGCTTGTCCCCGTGTGGGCCGACAGGACGCTCCCGAGCAGCTGGACGGCGGGGGAGAGCGAGGCATCGTTGTATGTCAACTTCTGTATCTGACTGAGTTGCAGACTGTTCTCCGTACCCTTCCAGTTGTGCAGGGCTGGTACTACGAATGGTTTCTCTGTCTGGGCAAGTCCCGTGTTACAGGAGAGGCCTGCCGCCAGCAATAGGGATAATAGTATCTTTTTCATCGGTGTATGTTTGGGTTCATTGTTTGTCTTTGCACTCGCTTGGTCGCAGCGTTCAGTTCTCAATTCCGCTGCAGGCTAATAGTTCTTCACCTTCCTGCCGCAGATCTTCAGGAAGTCGCAGTATCTGCATTTGTCCTCCTTGTCCGTCTGGCAGAAACTGATGCCGGGGTTGATGATCTCACGTATCGTTTCGCGCATCTTGTCCAGGAACCTACCGGCCAGCCCCGTGACGTCCTGGATGACGCCTGCCTCGTCTCCCTTCCTGAAGGAAAGGGACGGGTCGTAGGTCTTGGCATCCGTGGCCCGGTGGACATAGAAGAGCGTGGGTTTGGCGGGGCGGTTGAAGTCCCTGCTGACGGCCAGGGCGTAGAGGATGGTCTGCAGGTAGTAGCCCGCGTTCTTTGCCTTGTGCTCGAAGATGGCATCCAGGCTTTCCATGTCCTCGGGCATGCCTCCGGTCTTGTAGTCCACCACCTTCATGCCCTCCTCGGTCTGGTCCAGCCGGTCCACCCGACCGCCTATCCTGACGGTAATCTTCCGTCCTTCGGCATCCTCCAGCTCTATGGGAAGGTAATGGTTCACCTCCTTCTCCCTGACCGTCACGGGTGCGTGGTGCAGGTCATGGCGGATGAGCTGGCTGAGGTATTCCAGGATGACGTTCCGGATGATCAGGGGCAGGCCGCTGCTTGCCTCGTACTCCTTCATGTTGATGCATTTCTCCAGTGCGGTCTTCTTCTCCTGCTCCAGGAACGGCCGCAGCATGTCCGCCGTGTAGGTGTCCGTGCCGTATTTCTCCTTCAGCCGGTCGTAGAAGGTCTGGGCCGCATCATGGAAGATGTTGCCCATCTCGGCTGCCGTGATTCCATCCTGCGCCTCGGGATCCGTCTTCATTCCGGCCACGTATCTGAAGTAGAACTTCAGGGGGCAGTCCAGGTAGTTGTTCACGGCGGTGGGGGAGAGGGGCCTTCCGGTAAACCAGTCCATGAGCATCTTCATGACCTCGGGTGTCTTCTCGGCATGGACGGCCTGCTGGTCACAGGCCGGATGGTTGAGGGGAGTCAGCCGGACATGCCGGATGGGCAGGTCGGTCTCGGCCATCAGCTGTCGCATGAACCGGCTCATCTCGTTGTTCTTCACGCCGCTCGTGTTCTCGTTGTACACCAGGGTGACGTGCTCCGTGCGTTGCAGCAGTCGGAAGAAGTAGTAGGCAAAGACGCTGATGTGATGGCGGATGGTCGTCAGGCCGAACGCCTCGCGCAGGGTGTAGGGAATGAGACTGTTGTCGTCGGCCTTCTTCGGCATGGTGCCCTCGCCTACGTTGAGCATCAGCAGGTGGCTGAAGTCCAGGTTTCTCGTTTCCATCAGACCCATGACCTGCATGCCGATGGCCGGTTCTCCGTGGAAGGGTATGCTGGTGCTGCCCAGGACGCTGCGGATCAGTCGGCGCAGGGTGATGGGATGAACGTCCAGCGTGTCTTCCTCGATGAGGGTGATGAAACGGTTCAGCACCTTGTGTGCCTGGAAGAGGGATTCGCCGTACAGCTGCTCGTACACGTCCTCCTTCTGCTCTTCCTTGCCGTCCTTGTTCCCGTCTTCGTTCACTTCTTCCTTTCCCTTGTTGGCCAGATGGTTGCCCACCTCACCGATCACGCTCTGCAGGTAGCGCAGCAGCGAGAGGTTGTCCGGCTGGTGCACCAGCAGCTCGTCCTTCAGGCCTTCCCTGACAAACTGGTAGTAGGGGTGGCGCCTGACCTTGGTGACAAAGGTGTTGCGGAAGCGTCTGGCTGATGCGTCCCATCCGTCAATCTGCAGGGAGCTCAGCAGGGACAGGAAACTGTATATCGGCGTGTCGGTGAGCGGAAATCCCATCGTAACGTTGATCTTTTCGGGGCTTTCCTCGGGCAGGGAGTGCAGGACGGGCTGCAGCAGGTGCTCGTCACAGAGCACGATGGCCGTGTCGTTCTCCTCACGGGTCAGCTGTCTGTCAATCCATTCCGGGATGTAGCGGGCCTGGGCATTGTCCGTGCTGGTTGCCACGAAGGTGATGTCCTTCAGGTGGCGCAGGTTGTCAAAGCATTCGCGTGGCAGCCTGTTGGGGAAGGCCTGCAGGTTCTGCCTCAGGAAGAGGCCGGCCTCCCAGGGCGAGCCGGTGACGGTACGCCTGCCGCTTCCGGCAGCCGTGCTGCCCTGGCCGATGGTGAACTTCACGTCCGTGACGTACATTTCGTCATAGTCCCAGTAGAAGCGCGTGTGCTCCTCGCCCAGCAGTCTGAAGAGGGATTCCTCGCATTCGTCCACCACGTTGAAACCGACAAAGCAATAGGTGTGCTTCAGCATCTCCTGCAGTTTGCCGGCATCCTGGCCTTCCGCCTTCCGGTAGCGTTCCACCACGTCGCGGTAGAGGGCTCCCGGATAGAGATACCCGCGGGCCTTCAGCTCGTCGCGGAGCCGTGCGTACATCACGGGCATGATCTCCCACAGTCGCAGGAAGCGCCTTTTCAGCTCGGTGTTGCCCTGTATGCTGAAGTTGCTGAAGAAGTCCTTCAGCGCCTGTTCCTGCTCCTCGGTGATGTAGCTTTCCTGTATGGCGTGCAGGTCGTAGACGTTGGAAAAGATCTTGTCGGCCGGTGCCATGTGCTTGTCTATGTCGTCGAAGTCGGAGAGGATGATCTCGCCCCAGGAGTAGAATTCGTCCAGCGGTTCGGGGTTGTCCACCAGGGTGCTGTAGATCTTGTAGAGCAGGCAGACCGTCTCGATCTGCTCGGCCTTCCGGTAGGACGAGAGTTCCAGGAACAGTTCGTCGATGGTCTGGTACCTGGGTGCCCAGACGGGCTTGTCGCTCAGCTGGGCCAGGTATTGGTTCATGAAGAGTCGGGCACGCTTGCCGGGGAGGACTACCGTCACCCCGGAGAGATTGCTGCCGTATGTTGTCAAAAGGTCTTGTGCGACCAGTTCAAGAAACTTCTTCGCCATATCTTTGTCTATGATGCACAATTGAGCTTGCCGAATTTAATAATCAATCACTTATCTGTCTCTGTCAGTCATTTGCCTGTCTCTGTCAGCCATTTGCCTGTTTCCTCAGTCACTTGCCTGTCTCTTCAATCACGTTCCGGTAGACGTACCACAGGTAGCCGCTGACCTTGTGCGTGGGATACATCTCGCCCAGCAGTTTCATGTAGCCGCTGACCTGGTTGTGGTATTCTTCGGGATGGGGCTTGCCGAACTTGAAGTCAACTACGATGATCTCCTCGTCGTTCATCATGACACGGTCGGGGCGGAGCACCTCGGCCTTGTGCGTGACGGCATTCACCGAGGCAATCTCACATTCGTTCTGCACGGTGTAACTGCCATTGAACCAGTTTTTTGCCTGCCTCTGACCCAGTGCCCTGCGGATGAGTCCCGTGATGCGCTTTGTCTGTTCACCGTTGGTCAGGACACCCTTGTCCGCATACTCGCGGACCACTTCGTCCACCTGGTCGGCATGCTCGATCTTGCTGAAAATCTCGTGCAGGAGCGATCCTTGCTGGGCATAGGTCAGTCCGTCGGCCGTCTTGAGCAGGTCGTGCTCAACCGTTTCGTCCAGCTCCTCCATGAACAGCATGCCCTCGGTGCTTTGCTTGAAGTCGTGCCTGCGACGGTGTGAGCACATCCGGATGGAGGCCGGTTCCATGGCGGGCAGCAACCTGTTGTCCTGGGTGGAAGCTTTTCGCTTCTGCTCAAATACCGGGCTTCCCAGGGAATAGACGGTGACATCGTCCGCCTCCTCCGTCTCCAGTCCGCCGATCAGGGGCAGACTGCCGGCTATGACGTTGCCGGCCGTCATGCCCTTCTCGTCCCTTGTCCAAACCAGCAGGTTCTTCTCGGCACGGGTGAAGGCCACATAGAGGGCATTCAGTTCCTCGATGTTCTTCTGCAGGGCCTCTTCCTGCATGTACGGTGCAAAGAGGGAGTTCTGCATCTGCTTGCCGGGCTGGATGGGCAGCACGTCCATCCTGCTGAAGGGCTCTGCCGTGGGTTCGCACCACAGCAGGTCGCCGGCCTTGAACCGCTCGAAGCTGAAGTTGCAGTAGGGCATGAGTACGGTGTGGTACTGCAGTCCCTTGGACTTGTGTATGGTGAGGATGCAGATGCCGTTGACCTTGCATGCGGGGATGGACTTCAGTCTCATCTCGCCTTCCCAGAATTCCAGGAAGGAGGTGATGTCGCCCGGCGCGTTCTGCAGGTAGGCCGACAGTTCGTCATAGAAACTGAGCAGGTAGCTGTCCTCGCCTTCAATCCGGCTGATACCCAGTATGCTGTATATCTCCTCGCAGAGTTCGTACAGGGGATAGTCGGACAGCT
Source organism: Bacteroidaceae bacterium (assembly GCA_045599425.1). Lineage (GTDB taxonomy): Bacteria > Bacteroidota > Bacteroidia > Bacteroidales > Bacteroidaceae > Physcousia. Next base: position 9,700 of record JAZRVZ010000034.1, read on the forward strand.
CGCCGGTCCTTGACAGGAACTCCCGGGGCAGGACGTCCGACGGATCTGCCAGCGCAAAGTCTGCCTTCCCGGCATCCTGCTTCAGGATATCCTTGATGTAGCTCTGCATCAGCAGGCGTATGCTGACAGCGTCCTTCTCCCGGTCGCAGGCCAGGTATTTGAGGGCGTTGATGATGACGTTCAGCGAACGGCTGCTCTCCAGGTTGAATGCCTCGTCGCTGACCAGTTCCACGCCGGGCAGATGGTCGTGGAAATAGGCAATGAGGGTGTCGACGTGGTTGCGGTCGCGTTGCAGAATGCACATCTCCTCGTAGGGGATGCCCTGGTCGTGCAACTGACTGACATGCCGGCACAGGTCGCTGAGCATCTCCTCTTCCCACTCCTTGGCGTCCTGCTGATACACGGCCGTACGGACCCAGCCTTTGCGGTCCTTCTTGCTGCATTCCTGCCTTACGTCCCCGTATATCTCGCTGACGATTCCTGCCTCGCCGGCATAGGCGTTCAGGTAGTCGGCAGCCCTGGGGAAGAATTCGTTGTTGAAGTGTATGATATGGTATTCGGACCTGAAGTTGGTGTCCAGGTTGCGAATCTCGGGTTTGTGTGCGGACATCTCCTCGCCGATGCGGGCCAGGATGCGCCAGTCGCCGTTGCGCCAGCGGTAGATGCTCTGCTTGATGTCACCCACCAGCAGGTCGCGTCCGCCCTGCGACTGGTTCTCGAGCATCAGTACCTTGAAGTTCTGCCATTGCAGCCGGCTGGTGTCCTGAAACTCGTCAATCATCACGTTGTGGAACAGCGTGCCCATCTTCTCGAAGACGAACGGCGCGTCCGATCCCTGTATGAGTCGGGAGAGCAGGATGGGCGTCTTGGCCAGGATGAAACGGTTGGCCTCGCTTGTGATTTCCGTCACCTCCTGGTCTATGTGGTTCAGCAGCCTCAGTGGGTTGAGGTGCTTCATGGCCAGCCTGATGGTCAGTTGCTGCCTCATGGCCTTGTGGGCCTGGTCGTTCAGTTCCCTGAGTCTGCCGCAGACCATTTCTGCTGCCGTGAGCAGGGCGGCATCCTTCCTGTATTCCTTCTTCAGGAATGCGGTGGGATCGCCGGTCAGTTTCTCCAGTCGGTCGCCCCAGAAGTAGTCGCCCGTAGCAGGCTTGCTGAGCGTCTCCCTGAAATGCTGCACCTTGGACAGGAAGCCGGTAAAGCTCTTGCCGTAGCTGACATGCGTGTCAAAGTCTATGCCGCTTGCCCGGATCTCCTCCGTGATCCTTTCCGTCGCGGCCTCCAGCTGGCCCGTTATCTCCTTCTCCAGCAGGTGCATCTCGCTGCGGAAAGCCTTCAGGTTCTCTCCGCTGGTCAGCTTCTGCCTCAGGCCCTCGTCCCTTCGCATGTAGTCCTCGCGGAAGATGCATTTGGCAAACTGCTTGATGTCATCGCGCACGTCCCATTTCTCGCCGCTCTCGATGCGCTCCTTGATGTAGTTGTTGATCCAGGGCAGGATGTCACCGTCCTTGCGGCCCAGGTCGTCCACGATGTTGTCCACGGCCTGGTTCAGGACCTCCTTGTCATTCAGGTCCACCTGCATCCTGGCGCTCAGACCCAGTTCGTGGGCCAGGTTGCGCAGCACGCTCTGGAAAAAGCTGTCGATGGTCTCGACGCGGAAGCGACTGTAGTCATGCAGTATCTCGTGCAGGGCCATGCCGCATCGTCTGCGGATGTCCTGCCGGTACTCCTCTTCGCTCATCCCGTGCCTGTCCTCACAGTCGGCCATCAGGGCATCCAGGTAGGACTCGCTGCTCCTGAGCGACCTGCTGATGCCGTACAGCTGTTCCAGTATGCGCTCCTTCATCTCGGCCGTGGCCTTGTTGGTGAAGGTGACGGCCAGGGTGTGGCGGTATTCCTGGGGCGTGGTCGTGATGAGCAGCTTGATGTACTGCACGGCCAGGGTGAAGGTCTTGCCGCTTCCTGCGGAGGCTTTGTAGACGACGAGTGACGAGGACATGGACGTTACATTATATATTATTGTCGCAAATGTAGCACTTTTCTCCGAATTATTCAAGAATCCGCGCCACTTACTTCTCTCAGACTCAAAAAAAAGTGCTTTCATGCCTGTCCATAATGAAAAAAGCACTAACTTTGCACCGTAATTTCAAAATAAGTTTCAATTATGGCAGGTTATTTGGTGGAGGACACCCGGAAGGTGACAACCCACAGACTGATAGAGATGAAGCAGCAGGGCAAGAAGATTGCCATGCTCACGGCCTACGATTTCACCATGGCCAGGATCATTGATGCCGCTGGCGTCGACATTATCCTGGTAGGCGACTCGGCCAGTAATGTGATGGCGGGAAATTTCACGACACTTCCCATTACGGTGGATCAGATGATCTATCATGCCAAGAGTGTGGTACGTGCCGTGAATCGTGCACTCGTGGTGTGTGACATGCCCTTCGGTTCCTATCAGGTAAGTCCTACCGAGGCAGTGACCAATGCCATCCGCATCATGAAGGAGAGCCATTGCGATGCCCTGAAGCTGGAGGGCGGCGTTGAGATCATTGATGCCGTAAGGAAAATCCTTGACGCAGGCATTCCCGTTTGCGGACACCTGGGCCTGACGCCGCAGAGTATTAACAAATTCGGTACCTACGCCGTAAGGGCCAAGGAGGAGGCGGAGGCAGAGAAGCTGATCAGCGATGCCCGTCTGCTGGAGGAAGCCGGCTGCTTTGCCATTGTGCTGGAGAAGATTCCAGCCGCCCTGACCCAGAAGGTGGTGAGCGAGCTTCACATCCCCATTATCGGCATCGGTGCCGGTCCGGCCGACGGTCAGGTGCTGGTTGGCCAGGACATGCTGGGACTCAACGATGGCTTCAAGCCCAAGTTCCTGCGCCACTATGCCCATCTGGCAGAGTTGGTTACGGATGCCGTGGGCCAGTATGTGTCCGATGTGAAGAGCTGCGACTTCCCCAACGCGAACGAGCAGTATTGAGATTCCCGGTATGAAGGAGTGAAGGCACTTTTGCCCAAAGTGTTTTTGAGGCTACCTCAACCATGAGGCCTTGCCTCGGCTCTTTCGTTTTTATTAATAACAGGTTCATGTGGATTTCGTGTGAATGAAAATGAAACAACAACAAAACGAAAAAAACGAATTTTTATATGATTGTTCGCATGTAGCCGAGCAGGATAATTCTGTTCGTTTCGTTCGTTTCGTTGACTTCGTCGAGCTAAACCTTCTTCTGCCCTTCGAGCGAAGCATCGGCCTGAAGGCACGCTGAGCGCTCGGTTTCACACTGCTTCCACAGGTACTAAACAATATTCATTCTATTGCATAGCTCCCTTCGTTCCCTGAACTTCTGGCGGGTCATCATCATCAACCTGCTCGTCAGTTCGTTTGTCTATATGCTCATGCCCTTGTGGCCCCTCATGCTGGAGCGCGAGAGTGGAATCACCCTGAATGAGTCGGGGTGGATGATGATGCTCTTCTGCGTCGGACTCTTCATTCCTGGCCCCTTCAGCAGCTATCTGGTTGACAGGTACCGACGTAAGGACGTCTGCCTGTGGAGCATATCCGTACTGGTGCTCGTCAGTCTGCTTTCCATGCTCCAGCTTCCGGTCTGGTCCATTGCCTTCCTGCGACTGGCCCAAGGGGCCTTCTTTGCCCTCTTCCATATTGCACTGGGCAGTACGGTGCTTATTGATATCACTGTCAGCGAACGGCGCGACCTGGCCGCCTTCATCTACTTCTGGGCCAGTCGCTTTGCACTGGCCCTCGGTCCGGCATTCGGCATCCTTGCCCTCAAGCCGCAGCTGTGGGTCTATCTGAAGTACTTCCCCTTTTTCTGTGCCCTGGTGGCTGTCTATCTTGTTTTCAGGATCGACCTGCCGTTCCGCACGCCCCTCGAACCGTCGTTCTTCTCCTATGACCGCTTCTGGCTCAAGCGGGGATGGCCGCTTGCCCTCTTGCTCTTTCCCGTCACCTTTGCCCTGGGTGTGGAGATGACGGCCAACCTTCACCTCCTCTTCTTCGTGGCGCTGCTTGCCGGCTTTGCCTTGGCCCTGCTCCTGCATTTCATGGTGTTCTACCGCTCCGATGTGCGGGCCGAGATCTGTGTGGGCTACCTGGCTCTTGCCATTGCCTTTTTGCTGCTGCTCGTCCAGGATGACGAGAAGATGGTGCGCATAGCGGCAGGTCTCAGTGGCTATGGGGTAGGGTGTGTCAGCGGACGGCTGCAGTCCTTCCTCACCGTGGTCAGCAAACATACGGAGCGGGGTAGTGCCCAGGGAACCTACAAACTGACCTTTGAGACTGGTTTGTGTCTTGGATTTTTCTTTACATGTGTCGTAGGGCGTTCCTGCCTCGAATCCATGTATTCCGCCTGTCTTGTCCTCGTGTTGCTGTCGCTGCTCCTCTATCTGTCTAGGGGGCATCGCTGGTTCGTGGCCAACGTGCGTCGTGAAGTGGGGCAGGGTGGCTCCACGATTACAAAACCAGCCATTTGAGGCCCTCAGGGCGATTTAGCCAGGTTACTATATTGATTTGCTCAAGTCCCTATATCGATTTGCCCAAATCCCTATATAGATTTGTCTCAGTCACTATTGTGGCTGCTTGTAGTCGCCCTGCTGGCTTTCCCGGATTACCCTGCTGCTCTTCCCGTGTAGCCCTGCCGATCAGTCTTTGCCCTCCTTCCGACAGCCCCAATTTGCCTTGCCTTCTCGTTCCGGCTGCCTTTCCGGTTTGCCCGTCGCTTCTTGCTTTCTTTGTTGAAGGGGTATCCGAATTGTTTACATTGGTCAAGCCTTCCGTTCCTGCCTGTCCCAAACGACTTTCCTGTCCTCTTCATGCCGTTCCCTTAACTTTTTGATGCAGACAACCTTACAGCGCCCTAAGGATTGCCTGTTTTGTAAATTTTCCCAGCTTTTAATTCTTATTAAGTTTTTTTCACGGCAAGCTGTATTTTTTCGTTTATTTTGTTTGTCATTTGCTAAAATTTGTTTATCTTTGTGCTGAATAATAAAGGCTTGGAGTGTGCCAGCGTATGTTCTTTTGCCCGAATTATGCTCGTAAATAATTGATAATCAATAAATATTAACTAATTAACAATCATGAAAAACGGTATTCTAAGACGTCGTTTGACTCACATTGCGGGTTCGGCGAGTGCTGTTATTCTGCTTGGCGGTATGCTGACGGGTTGTAAGGACGACCTGCTGACCGGTATGCCAGACTGGCTGGGTAGTAGTATCTACGAAGAACTGGAGTCTCGTGGCAACTTCACCGAAACGCTGAAGCTCATCAATGATGAAGCCCAGGGTGGTGATTATGCCTCTGTGTTAAGAAAGACGGGTAGTAAGACCCTTTTCGTTGCAGATGATGATGCATGGAAAGAGTTTTATAAGTCCAATCCGTGGGGCGTTACCTGTTACGAGGATCTGTCGGTAGCCCAGAAGAAGCTGCTGTTCAAGGGCAACATGATCAACAGTGCCTACCTGCTGGAGCTGCTGGGTAACATCCCCGCCGCCAACGGCAACTCGGATCCTGTCGAGGGTTCCTGCATGCGCCGTATCAGCAGCGTTGACCTGTCGGATTCAATCCCCGTGATCACCAGCGCCGACTATCCCGAGATCAACCCCGTCCGCCTCTTTGATGACGGCAAGCAGATTGACTACTGGAGCGAGGTTCGTGGCCGTGACACCATGAAGATTTTCATGGATGACAACGTGGCTACCATGATTCACTTCATGCCCCGCTTCATGCTCTTCAACAACGTGACCGACCATGACGTTGACTTCATGACCAACGGCGGTATCAAGAGCATCGAGCGCGGCTTCATCAACGGCAAGGTCGTACGTGAGGGCGACGTTGTCTGCCAGAACGGCTACATCCACGTTCTCGACGGTGTTCCCACTCCCATGGACAACATGGCCCAGGTCATCAACTCCAAGCCTCAGTTCAGCATGTACAGCCGTCTGCTGGAGCGCTTCAGCTATCCTGAGTACAGCTCCAGCCTGAGCGCCCGCTATGGCGACGGTGAGAAGGACTCCGTATTCGTTAAGCGCTACTTCAACAAGAGCGGCAACCACGCCCTCTCACAGATGCGCAACCTGACCAACGCCCTCGAGGTACTTGACTTCGATCCGGGATGGAACCGCTTCGTCATCGACACCAAGTCTGAGGTAACCTATCAGAACGACGGTGCCATGATGCTCGTTCCCACCGACGAGGCCATGAGGAAGTACCTGGATACCGACGGTCAGGACCTGAGAGACCTCTACGGTACGGCAGAGAAGAACGGCTACGACGCCTGGGACAACGCTCCCGACGGTGTGGTACTGCCCCTGCTCCAGAACACCATGTTCACCTCTCTGAAGTCATCCATCCCCAGCGTATTCTCAACCATCGTAAATACCGCCAAGGATCCTATGGGTGTGAAGGAAGAGGATATCGACTACACACACTGGGCTTGCAACGGTGTCGTATATGAGACCAACAAGGTATATGTTGCTCCCGACTACGTTTCGGTTTACTACCCCTGCGTTATCCGCGGTTCCAAGGACCTGAGCCTCATGTACACCACCATCAAGAACGACGACAAGGTTGCCGGTGGTGAGGGTTTCAAGGCATACCTTAATAATATGGGTAGCCAGTACAGCTTCATCATCCCCACCGACAACGCCCTGCAGCACTACTACGATCCCGTATCGTACAAGCGTACGGATAACAAGGATGAGTCTACCGCTGTGAACTACGAGTTCTATATTAATAGTAATGGTAACATCGCTGCCCGTTCATACCTCGTAGACTGGGATAACCTGGATGAGTACGGTCGCGGTACCATTACCGAGGAGCCTTCACTGATTACTCCCTCGCCCGAGAACAAGAACTCAAGCGGTGATGTATTCAACCACATGAAGGATATCATCAACGGCTCAATGGCCATGGGTCTGCTGACTCCCGGCCAGAAGTTCTACCAGGCCAAGAACGGTAGCCCCATCGTGGTTGAGTGGGATGGTGACGTAGTGAAGGGTGTTGCCGGTTCGTTCCAGTACGAGCGCGGCTACTTCATCCCCGTTACCGAGTCATTCGACAAGAGCGTACAGGGTAACGGCCGCAGCTACCTGGTTGACATGGAGCCCCTGCAGAGCACTACCCTCAGCCCATACGCAGCCATCACCGATCCCAACCGTCCCGAGTTCCAGGCCTTCGCCAGCCTGCTGGAGGGTTGTAACTTCATCGGTTCCGACGACAAGGCCAACCATGCCACCATGGACAAGGCCCTGACCAACATGTCCAACTATCACTACACCATCTACGTTCCCAAGAGCGAGTCCATCGAGCAGCTGATCACCGAGCATCGCCTGCCCACCTTCGACGACCGTGATGCCATCACCCAGGCCATCGCCGGTATCGAGGAGCTCAAGGATGAGCTGGAGAACAACCTGTTCGACGAGGCCGGTGACACCATCCCCGCCGTATGGAAGCAGATGAACGATCTCGACGCCGAGAAGGAGTTCCTGCAGGAGCAGGATGTCATCATGACCGACGTCATCAGCAACTTCGTAAGCTATCACATCCAGGATAACTCAGTCTTCGTTGACGGTGCGGCTCACTCCAACAGCGTATTCGAGTCTGCCTGTCTGGATACGGCTACCACCCGTTTCGCCAAGGTCTATGTGGACTACACTCCCGGCGGCAAGCTGACCGTTACCGACAACACCGGCAAGACACACACCGTGGATGAGACCGTCAACAATATCCTGACCCGTCAGTACTTCTTCAATGGTGCCAATCTGAAGGGCAACAGCTGTACGCAGATCTACTCATCTTCATACGCTGTGATCCACATGATCGACACGCCCATGATGCCCTTTAAGGACAACGATCCCAAGCATCCCGACAATGGCTACTACAACCCCGATACCTACAAGAAGGTGATGGACATCGTGGCCAAGTACTATGTTGAGGAGCCTGAGACCGAGCCCGACGTAACTGATGTAAATCCTGTAAAACGTCATAAGAGATGAAAACATTCAAATATACCTTATTAATATGTATCTTGTTCATCTCACAGATGGCAAGTGCACAGATCAGTCGTATTAGTGGTACTGTATCGGATGATATCGACGTACTGCCCGGTGCTACGGTGAAGGAGGTAGACTCCAGCAACCGTACCATCAATGCGACAGTGACTGATGGTAATGGTAACTTTGCCATGCCTATCAAGAGTGCAAAGAACAAGCTGGTTGTCAGCTACGTGGGTTACCAGTCACAGACTCTGGTTATCAACAAGGCTGTCTTCAAGATCAAGCTGAGCGACAATGTAGTTACCAAGAAGGAGCTGAACGTTGTCGGCAAGAAGATGGTAAAGACCTCCGGTCTGGCCATTCCCGAGCATGAGATCACCTTCTCAACCCAGGGAATCTCCGCCAAGGACTTCGAGGGTCTGGGCATCACCTCAGTCGACGAGGCCCTGCAGGGTCGTATCGCCGGTCTGGATATCGTTGCCAACTCTGGTGACCTTGGTGCCGGAACCCAGATGCGTCTGCGTGGTACCACCTCAATCTCCGACCAGGTATCCAATGAGCCTCTGATCGTCGTTAACAACGAGATCCTGACCGATGTCAGCAAGGAGGAGGTTGCCAACCTGGGTCTGGCCGAAGGTACTGCCAACGAGGAGAAGTTCGCCGAGCTGCTGAAGGTTAACCCCGAGGACATCCAGGAGATCCGCGTACTGAAGGATGCTGCCGCAACGGCCATCTGGGGTATCCGCGGTGCCAACGGTGTAATCGAGATCACCCTGAAGCGTGGTAGCAAGGGTCCCGCCCGTATCAACTATACCGGCCGATTCACCGCTACCCACCAGCCGGAGGCCATCAAGCTGCTGAACGGTGACCAGTACACCATGATGCTTAAGGAGGCCTACTTCAACCCCAAGCTGAGCGATACCGATGGTGATATCCCCGAGCTGAACTATGACTACAACGGCTTCTCTGAGGCCAACATGTACGATAACAACACCGACTGGCTGAAGCTGGTCAAGCAGAATGGTTTCAACCAGTCTCACACCGTTAACGTAAGTGGTGGTGACGACAAGACTCACTTCCGTATCAGCGGTGGTTACGACCACCAGACCGGTACCGTGATCAAGCAGATGATGAACCGTTTCACCACTGCCATGGCATTGGACTACTATGTAAGTGACCGTATCAAGATCACCTCCGACCTGTCTCTGAACTACACCGACAACAAGCAGAATGCCGATGGTCTGATCGACCTGGGCTATCGTAAGATGCCTAACCTCTCTCCCTACTACGAGTATGAGAACGATGTATGGTCAGACGACTACTACTACATGCTGCGTACCGCCGGTAGCCCCCTGAACGCACCCAGCACCAACAACAACCGTCTGAGTGACCAGAAGGGCATGGCCAACCCCCTGGCATCTGCCGAGCTGGCCCTGAGCCGCAGCCGTAACTTCAGCCTGACTCCCCGTCTGGAGATTGAGTACAAGTTCCTGGGTCTGGACAACAACAAGACACAGCTGACCTACCGTGGTAGCGTGAACGTAAATACCGGTAGCAGCTACGCCAACCGTGACTATCCCCGCGAACTGATGATGTCTACCAATGACTTCCTGAACGCACACACCTCTTCTTCTTCTTCAAGCAAGAATCTGTCGTTCACTACCCGTCATAACCTGGTATTCACTCCCGTCTTCAAGAACCGTGACCACTACATGACCTCACAGGCACAGTTCAACCTGAGCCGTGGCACCAACAGCGGTCAGGGTACCGATGGCAAGCGTCTGCCCGAGGGTATCACCGATCCCTCTGCCGGTGGTCTGATTACCGGTATGAACTCAAGCTGGGGTGAAAGCAAGAGCATGGGTTGGTACTTCACCATGCACTACTCTTACAAGAGCCGTTACATCCTGGGCGGTACCATCAACATGAGTGGTACGACCAGAATGGGTCCCAACAAGCGCTGGTTCGTCACGCCTGCCATCTCGGCACGCTGGAATGCCGGTGACGAGAAGTTCATGCAGCCCATCCGTAAGGCCATCCGCATGTCTGAGCTGGGTTTCTCTGCCAACTATGGTATCCAGGGTAACCAGCCCAGCGGTGAGTACATGTACCTGAACAAGTATTCTCAGGGCAGCACCTATCTGGGTACTACCTCTATGACCAGCAGCAGCCTGAAGATGTCCAACTTCAACGCCGAGCGTAATTACCAGGGGAACCTGGGTATCAGAATCGGTTTCCTGGACCAGAAGTTCACCGTTAACGTAGACCTCTACGACCGTCGCAACGTCGGCATGTTGCTGCAGGGCTACATCTCTTCTGCTACCGGTTGGGAAAACATTCCCTTCAAGAACGAGGGTAAGATGCGTAACCGTGGTTATGAGATCAGTGCCAATGCCAACAACATCATCAAGAAGGGCAAGTTCGGCATGGACTTCTACATGAACTTCGCAAACAACAGCAACCTGGTTACCGAGATCTCCGAGCTGACGCTGGAGAACTGGAACAGGGATGATGAGATCGACCACCTGACCAATGGTCAGACCCTGAACCGTGTACAGGTCAACAACCCCTTCGGTGCCATCTACGGTTTCCGTTGCCACGGTACCTACCAGTACAAGTTCTCTACTGCCGAGAAGATTGCCCGCAACGACCGTATCAATGGTACCACCGAGCTGCAGGATCGCATCGACCAGGGACAGACCTTCCCCATCGCACTGGCCAAGGCAGATGACGACCATCCCTACGGTAAGGTTATCTACAATGAGAAGAGCGAGCCCGTACGCATGATGTACTACTATGATCACAAGGATGGCAGCAGCACCAGCCAGTTCGACGGTGGTGACGCCATGTACGAGGATATCAACCACGACGGTCAGATCGACAACCTCGACCTGGTTTACCTGGGTAGCTCACTGCCCAAGCTGAATGGTGGTTTCGGTATGACCTTCCGCTACGGCAGATGGCGTCTGAGCAGCCAGTTCAACTATCGTGTTGATATTGATGTGTTCAACCAGGCTCGTATGAACATGGAGAACATGAACGGTACCACCAACCAGAGCCAGGCTGTAAACTACCGCTGGCGTAAGGAGGGTGACGGCGGCTATGGCCAGTACATCCCCCGTGCCCTGAGTAACACCCTGTACACCAACTACAACACCCTGGTGAGCGACCGTTTCATCGAGGATGCCTCATTCCTCCGTCTGAACTACCTCTCACTGAACTATTCATTCGATAGCAAGCTGATCAAGAAGTGGCACCTGAATACCCTGAACTTCTACCTGAATGCCAACAACCTCTTCTGTCTGACCAAGTACTCTGGTGTAGAGCCTGAGATTGGTGTGGCCGGTCGTGGTGGCTATTCAACGGATAACAGCAAGACTCCCCGTGCCAAGTCTTATACCTTGGGTATCAATATCGGATTCTAATTTTAAGAGTTAACTAAGATGAAACACTATATTAATAAAGTTAAGTTACTGACATTGCTCAGTATCATCTCGTTCTCTCTGTCTTCCTGTGGCGATTTCCTGCTCATTGAGCCCAAGACTTTCGTGACCGAGGACAATTTCTGGAACGAGAAGAACGATGTGGACCAGATGGTTGCCGGCGTGTATTGCATGCTGCAGAATTCTGCCATTATCGAACGTTGTATCGTCTGGGGTGAGATGCGTAGCGACAACCTGGACGAGGGTCTGAACGTAAAGAACAACGAGGATCTGTATTTCACACTGAAGGAAACGCTGAAGGCAAAGAACAAGTACACCGACTGGGCACAGTTCTACAAGACGATCAATGCTGCCCAGATTGTCATCGAGCGTGCTCCCGAAGTTAGTGAGAAGGACCCCACCTATACTCCCTCACAGGTACTGGCTACCCAGGCAGAGATGAAGACCATCAAGGCGCTCTGCATGTTCTACCTGGTACGTGCCTTCAAGGATGTTCCCTATCCCACGCATGCCGTACAGAGCGAGCTGGATATGGAGCCCATGTATGCCCACAATGGCGACAGCATCGTACGTGTGCTGATTGCTGACCTGGAAGGCTGTGTGGGTCAGGCCCTGAAGAAGTATCCCAAGGACGAGAACCGTGACCACAACAGCAACTACAACCGTATCACCCAGAGTGCCATCTACGCCCTGCTTTGCGATCTTTGCCTCTGGAACGGTGACTACGAGAAGGTTGTTACCTATGCCGAGAAGGTCATCGACCAGAAGTGGATGGACTTCGATGAGGACTTCAGTCAGAACGTGAACATGGAGTCTGGTGGCCGTCCCGTACAGTTCCTCTGGGATGGTGACATCTATCCCCACATGAACGGCAAGCATACCGGTTATCCCCTCTATCCTTGCTACTCTGGCCAGACCTATGGCAGCAACTTCAGTTCCATCTTCGGTGAGGGTAACAGCTTCGAGAGCGTGTTTGAGCTGGCCTTTACTCCTTCTTCCTCTGGTGGCAACTATATCAGCAACAGTGCCGTCGGCGGTCTCTATGGCAAGCAGAACGGTTCTGAGATGACCGAGGGTCCCCTCTATGTCTACGAGGGTCTGATGTCGGACGTCAAGAACAAGCTCTACAAGGTGTTTGACCATGCCTACGATATCCGTTACTATACCAGCCTGCAGGCAAACAGTGCCTGGGAGAAGGCTATTCCCACCAAGTTTGTCAGCACCTCAGCCACGGTTGAGACTGCCGGTGGTGCCAATGCCCTTGACACCCACATGCCCTTCAGCGTTCGCTATTCCGGTTCTTCACGCAGTGATGCCAACTGGATCTTCTATCGCCTGACCGATGTCATGCTGATGGAGGCAGAGGCACTCGTCGAGATGGCTGGCAAGAACCTGTATGAGCTGAATGAGAATGGTGAGCCCGTCGTGGACGAGAATGGTGTCCGCACGGTTGATGACAACCTGAACAGGGCCTTTGCCATCATCTGGGCCATCAACCGTCGCAGCCTGATGACTCCCAACTTCAACACCACGAATGCCACTACCAGTGGTCTGGTCCTGAAGCAGAGCAAGTTTGAGTCTCAGGAGGAGATGCGCGAACTGGTTATGAAGGAGCGTCGCCGCGAGCTTCTGTTCGAGGGTAAGCGCTGGTTTGACCTGCTGCGCTATTGCCATCGCAACGGTTGCACGACCGACTATGTCAGAAAGTATGTTCCTGCCAAGACCGACCATCCCATCAGTGGTCTGTTCTCTAACTACGAGTCTCTCTACTGGCCTTACAACAAGACTGAGCTGAAGTCGAATACCGTGCTGAAGCAGAAGCCTTACTATGGCAACAGTGATGATGACGACAAGGATTATGAAAGTAGCAGTAAAAAATAAGTGAAGTTATGAAAATCAAGAATAAATTCTATATCTTGCTTGTTGCCTGTCTGGGCCTTACCGGCATCTTCACGACATCTTGTCGGGATAATATGGCTGAGGAGAACTTCTTCGTCTTCAAGGGCGAGAGAATGAGCCAGTACTTGGAGAGCCGTGTGCAGTTCAGCAAGTTTGCCGAGATTGTTTCCCGCTCGAAGGACAGCAAGCGCCAGGTGGACATCATGAACCTGATCTCCATCTATGGTCAGTACACTTGCTTTGCTCCCACCAATGAAGCTGTGGATCTTTACATGAAGGAGCATAATTATGCTGACGTAAGCAGCATTCCCGCTGATGTCTGTGACACCATCGCTCGTACTCACCTTATTAATGGTATCGTCTATAACACTGTTGACTTCGGTGGAATTTCTTCCGTACCTCACATCAACATGAACGAGCGTTACCTTACCCTTGAGGAGGATACGCTGGTTGTTGACGGTGACACCCTGGGTGTGACCTATCGCCTGAACCGTACCGGTGTGATTGACTTCTACGCCTGCAATGATACGGTTTCAAACGGTATTGTCCATACCATCGACCATGTGCTTTCATCTTCCACCCAGACCGTTGCCGATCTGATGGCTGAGAACCCTGACGTGCAGCTTTTCTCAGATGCCATCTCACTGACTGGAATCGGTGCCATCATGGCAGCCAAGGTCAAGGATGAGTCCTGGGATTACTACAATCCTGAGTACGAGAAACTTCATAAGATCAAGATCTACTCGGGTGCCCAGTGGGATATGAGTGACGTGCCCATGTATCGTAACTACAAGTTTACGATCTTTGCCTGTCCTGACTCTGTCCTGGCCAGCAAGTACAACATCACTGATATTGAAAGCTTCTACAACTATGCACAGAGCATCTATGGCGGTCCTGCATACGATCCCAACAACCTGGATATGCTGAAGGAGAAGACCAATCCTCTCTATCGCCTGATTGCATACAACTGTCTGCCTTTCGCTACGACGTATGACAAGTACACTGTCATTACCTCATGGAAGACCAATATCACCGATGCTGCCATCAACCCCCATGAGTGGTACACGACCATGGACTCGCTGGCAACCATCAAGATCCTGCGCCTTTCATCCAACTATGACATCCGTAACTTCCCCCATCCCGAGTACGATTTGTCCAAGATGAAGAATGAGCTGTTCCTGAACCGTGGCGACATGATCCGTTCATTCGACCAGGGTGTTCATGTTAACCGTAATGTAGGTGGTGACTATATCCATGAGGCCGTCAACGGTTTCTACTATACGACCGATGGTCTGGCTGACTATGGTGAGCATACCAAGAACGACATCTTCAACACTCGTATCCGTTTCGACATGATGGCCATGTTCCCCGAGTTCTACAACAACAACCTGCGTAACGAGGAGCCCTGGAATACGGTTTCCTGCGAGGACATCAATGCTCCCGCCAAGAACTGGATCCTGCCCAACGGCTACCTGGATGGCTGTCGTGTAAACGAGGATGGTATCTTCCTGTATCAGGGTGCCCGAAGCTGGTACTGGAGCTATGAGGGTGACGAGTTCAACCTGGCTTCTGAGAGCGGTAACTTCGATGTTGAGTTGCAGCTGCCTGCTGTTCCCTCTGGTACCTACCAGATCCGTCTGGGCTTCTGTGCCATGGATTCTCGTGGTATCTGCCAGTTCTATCTGGACGGCGTACCTCAGGGTATTCCCTTCGACCAGCGTAGCACCAATGACTTCTCTGGTCGTATCGGCTGGAACTCTATCTCTACCATGAAGGGCTGGGACGAGGACCGTCGTGAGGCTACCAAGAAGAACATGCACAACAACGGCTGGTACAATGGCCCTGCCAGTGTGTTCACCACGCCATACGTTCATAAGGATGGCTCCGATGCCCTGGCTTCTGTAGGCGATGGTAACCTCTTCGCTAACCAGAGTGGTACCGTTCGCTATGTGCTGGCCACCACGAACCTCAACGAGAACAAGCGTCATAAGATCCGTATCAAGTCCATCTGGGCTCCCAAGGGTGCCTTGATCATGATGGACTACTTCGAGATCGTTCCCAAGAGCGTTTACGGCGTAGAAGGTGCGGGTCGCGCAGAGGATGACTATTAATCCACAGTTCTAATACACTTACATTAAGCAATATTTGAATATGAAAACCAACAAATATAAAAAATGTATGGCAGCAGTGCTGCTGGCCGGAGCTCCCTTGCTCTGGTCAGCATGTACTGACGACTGGAACGAGCACTATGACATCGTTCCTGGCGGAATGGCTGAGCAGGCTTCCTTGCTTGAGAAGATTCAGGCCGATCCCAACCTTGCCAATTTCTATAAGGTGATTTCCAGCATTGGTGGTGCTGAGACTCTGGATTCTCCCCAGCAGCTTACCGTATGGGCTCCTACCAACATGACTTCGGCTCAGGCTGACAGCATTATCAATGTCTATCGCGAAGACTCTGCAGCAGGCGTCAAGCTGGTTGACAACCGTGCCATCAAGCAGTTCATGCAGAACCACGTTGCCCTGTATGCCCGTCCCATCTCAGCCCTGACCGACACCACCATCCACATGCTTAACAAGAAGTACATGCGTCTGGTGGGCGAGACTCCTGAGAAGGGTAGCCTGGAGGGTAATCCCTTCACCGCCATGGAGATCTGCAACAATGGTATCCTCTACAAGACCCAGAACCTGCAGACCTTCTTCCCCAACATTCGCGAGTACATGGAGCTGAACGGCATCGACAGCGTTGCAAACTTCATCAAGCAGTTTGACAAGTACACACTGGACGAGACTGCCTCTGTTGAGGGCGGTGTAATCGATGGTAAGACCATCTACCTGGACTCTGTGACTCACCTGTCCAACCGTATGCTCAACAACTATGGTCTGATCCAGCGTGAGGATAGCGACTATATCTTCATTGCTCCCACCAACGAGGTATGGGCAAGCGAGTATGAGCGCTACAACAAGTTCTACCAGTACAGCAACAACACCAACAACAAGGATTCACTGACTCAGGTGCTGACCCAGCTGGCTATCTTCCAGGGTCGTTTCTTCAACATGAGCAAGACCTCGAAGCACAACCAGCATCCTGCTGATTCACTGGTTAACACGAACTACTGGCTGAATCAGGTTCACAATCCCCGTAAGAATGTATTCTACGATACAGAGAATACCATCCTAAACGGACTTGATATGGTTCAGTGCTCCAACGGTAAGCTCTATGTTGACAACAAGGGTGTGATTGATCCTACAAAAACTTTCTTCACCCGTGATGACATGCAGGCTGAGAGTTCCTTCAACTATGAGGTTCCTGTGGACAAGGATAACAAGTCTACGATGAACGAGGGAGCGGTAACCTTGTTGCATCTGCTTAATCCCAATCCCATCGATTCAACAAAGGTTTATGACGAGACGCTTGAAGATTCTGTCTGGACTTACACCTATGATGACAGCTACAAGGAATACCGCTATGTTGAGTTCAGCGCCAAGTCTTCATCCAGCCACACGGATGTGACCTATACCATTCCCTCGACCTTCTCCAATGTCTACTACAACATTTATGTAGTTACCATTCCCGGCCGTGGTCAGGATCCCAACACAAGGGATTATCTGTCCTCTTACTTCACCGTGGAGTGTCAGGCACAGAGCGAGGATGGCAAGTTTGTGAACTGTGGTTCTGATGCACAGGGCAACCGTGTCACCAACAACAAGTTCCTGCTGAACCCCCACAAGTATGATGAGGAGTCACCCATCTCCGGCTATGCTGAGCTGAAGGGTCAGTCAAACTTCGACCGTGCCTATGCCACCAACCAGACTAAGATTGATACCATCCTGATTGCCAAGGCCAAGAACTTCGACGTTTCAAGCTATGGACTGGACAAGGGTGTCGTTACCCTGCAGTTCAAGTCGTTCGGTCCTGCTGCAACGAAGACCAAGGAGAAGGTTTATACCCGTACCCTTCGTTTTGACGAAATCATCCTCGTACCCTTTGAGACCAAGGAGGAGGCTGAAGCTGCTGCCGATGATCTCAACGCCATCAACGACGAGCTTCTTGAGTTATATAAAGGTAAGGAAGAATAAACTACTAAGGAATAATTCGATATGAAAAAACTGAATATATTTTGCCTCTCGATGCTTCTGGCTGCTCCTGTGGTTGTATCTGCTCAGGATGTAGACGACGAGGAAGCAAATGACGAGGTTGTCTTGGTGACCAGAGTTGCCAAGACCAAGAAGGTAGAGCCTACCCGTACGATTGAGGGCCGCATCCTCGGTCAGTCTGACGGTCAGCCTCTTTCCGGTGTGCTGATTCAGTCTATTGCCGGTGAAGGCTACTCTACCTTGAGTGACGAGGAAGGTAAGTTCACCATGCAGGTTCCTCTCTATAGTTCTGCCGTCACTGTATCCATCCCCGGTTACAATATGGTAAAGGTGGGCCTGAATGAGAGCGGCAAGCTTCGTGACATCATCATGCAGGACGATGCCGCCAAGGCTCTCTATACGGAGGACGACAATATCCTGAACAAGGCTATTGCCACCGATTTCGGCTTCAGCCCCACCCGTAACATTACCTCTGAAATCCAGGATCAGCTGGGTTCGTATGTGCACGCCATCACCCGTAACGGCGTTACCGGTATCGGTAACTACCTGAACATCGGTGGTGTAAACTCCCTGTCAAGCAATGCCGAGCCTCTGATTATCCTCGATGGTTCCATCATCAACCAGCAGTATGAGCAGACGATGATCCACGGAGGTTTCTACAACGACTTCCTGACCAACGTCAACGTAAACGATGTGGAGAGTGTTGAGGTAATGCCCAACGGTACCTCTCTCTATGGTGCCAAGGGTGCCAACGGTGTCATCATCATCAAGACCAAGCGTAGCCGCAGCCAGGCTACCCGCATTGATGCTGTTGCCAACATGGGTTTCGAGATGATGCCCAAGATGTACAGCATGATGAACGGTCCCCAGTACAAGGGCTATGCCTCAGGTCTGCTGCAGAGCACGGGTACCAACATCACCAACTTCAAGTTCCTGAATGCCGATCCCAGCTACTATTGGTACAACAAGTATAACAATGATACCGATTGGGCCAAGGAAGTATATCAGAACGCCATGGTTCAGAACTATGGCCTGAGCGTACAGGGTGGTGGTGACGTTGCCGGCTACATGCTGTCTGTAGGCTATACCCACGACAACAGCGTGCTGGACGAGAACAACTTCAACCGTCTGAACATCCGCTTCAACACCGACATCAAGATCACCGACCAGCTGAGCCTGCGTTTCGACGCATCCTATGCCAACCAGACCCGCAAGCTGCTCGACCAGGGTGCTCCTGAGTCATACGATGCCAAGAGTATCACCAGCACCTCTTTCCTGGCCCTGGCCAAGAGTCCCATGCTGAGTCCCTATTCATACGCAGGTGACATCTATCAGGATCCTATTACCGGTCAGATTTCCGGTCAGGGTCATATCTACAATGCTCACCTGGACGTAAAGGATGAGGATTACCTGGATGAGGTGAATGTGCTGGCCAATGCCAACTACCGTCTGGCCAACCCCCTGGCTATTACCCAGTATGGTTCTGCCGAGAACAAGAACTATTTTGAAAACAGCTACATCAGCCTGACCGTAACCCCCCGTTATGACTTCAACAAGCATCTCTCGCTGAGCGAGCTGTTCAGCATGACCATCATCAACACCAATGAGAAGTACTATGTACCCCTGAACGGTGTTCCCGGTTACTATGTGACTGAGCTGCAGGGTAACCGTCAGAACCAGATTCAGTCCCTGTCTTCACGTCAGAATACGGTGAACAGTGACACCAAGCTGAACTGGCACAATTCCTACGGTGCTCACAACATCGACCTGCTCGGTGGTTTCCGCTACATCAACGAAGGCTACAACCTGGCTACCCAGAAGGGTTACAATACCGGTAGTGACAAGACTCCTTCAATCGGTAGCACCGATGACAAGCTTGCCGATGGTACCGACAAGAACTTCGCTACCCTGACCTGGTATGCTCAGGCCAAGTACAACTGGGCCAACCGCTACTACCTCGAGGGTGACCTGGCCGTTGAGACCAACTCTCAGTTCGGTAAGGACGCCAAGGCCGGCTTCAAGCTGGGTGGCGTAAGATGGGGCGTATTCCCCAGCCTGCAGGCTGGTTGGGTTGCTACCAACGAGAAGTGGTTTGACGTCAAGGGTATCGACTACCTGAAGCTGACTGCCGGATTCGGTATGAGTGGTAACGACAATATCTCGTACGATGCCAACCGTTCATACTTCAGCAGTATCCTCTACATGAATGGCGTTGCCGGCCTCTATCTGGACAATATCGGTAACACTCAGCTGCAGTGGGAGACCACCAAGCGTTTCAATGCAGGTATTGAGATGAACACCCTCAACAACCGTCTGGGTCTTCACTTCAACTACTTCCACTCATGGACTGACAACCTGCTGACTCTCCAGGAGCTCGGCTTCGTCAGCGGTCTCGACTACAACTGGAGCAACGGTGGTTCTCTGAAGAACCAGGGCTTTGATGCAGGTTTCTCTGCTCATTTGCTCTCGCACAAGGACTGGAACTGGTCAGTTGGTGCCAGCGTAGGTCACTATGTGAATACCCTGACTGCCCTGCCTGATGCCAAGCCTTACTGGGATACCGAGGTACTCGGTGGTACTGTTCGCAGCATTGTAGGTGGTGCAATCAACAATTTCTATGGTTTCCGCACCAACGGTGTGTTCAGCACCAGTCTTGACAACGATCCCAACACTAATCCCAATGCACTCTATTTCACTGACGAGACCGGTGCCAAGACCTACTTTGAGGCTGGTGACGTTCGTTTCGTTGACCTGAATGGTGACAATGAGATCAATGATAAGGACCGTACCATCCTGGGTACATCCAACCCCGATATCTACGGTAATATCTTCACCAACCTCAGCTGGAAGAACCTCTCACTTGACGTTCGTTTCAACTATTCTCTGGGCAACGAGGCATACAACTACATGCGTCAGCAGCTGGAGAGCGGTTCTCGCTTCATGAACCAGACCACTGCCATGATGAACCGTTGGACCAACGAGGGTATGGTAACCGACATGCCCAAGGCAACCTACGGCGACCCCATGGGCAATGCCCGTTTCAGCGACCGTTGGATTGAGGATGCCAGCTACCTGAAGCTGAAGTCCCTGACCCTGAGCTACAAGGTACCCATCAACAATACTTTCATCCAGGGTGTAAACGTATGGGCACAGGCCAACAACCTCTTCACCATGACCAAGTACCTGGGTACCGATCCCGAATTCTCAATGGGTAACGGTGTGCTGATGCAGGGTGTTGATGCCGGTCTGCTCTCTCAGGGCCGCAACTTCCACGTCGGTGTTAAAATCAACCTCTAATACTTAGAAGATATGAAATTGACAAAATATTTAATGTCTTTTGCCCTGGCTTCAGCTGGTATTGCCACCTTCACCTCTTGTGAGGATATGCTGGACAAGGGTAACAGCTATGTGATCTATGCAGACACAGAGCACCTTACATCTTCTTCAGATACCGTTACCTCAGTTGTCGGTATCCTGAACAAGCTTCAGGCCATCGCCGTTCGCAACAATCTCCTCGGTGAGGTTCGTGCTGATCTGGTGTCGGTCAATGAGAATGCGATTGTTGATTTAAAGAAACTGTCCATGTTTGAGGCAGACGTCAATGGTGACGATGACGTCAACAAGTACAACAATCCCCGTGACTACTATGCAATCATCAATAACTGTAACTATTTCCTGGATCGTGTGAACGACTCTCTGCCCGAGATCCACACCGATGCCATGAAGTACATGTTCGAGCGTGAGACGGCTGCCGTTCACAGCATCCGTGCCTGGACCTACCTTCAGTGTGTCCTGGCATACGGCAAGATTCCCTTTGTCGAGAAGCCCGTTCTGACCGAGGCTGACTCCAAGGCACAGTATCCCATGTACGACCTGGATCAGATCTGCGACTACTTCATTGATGACCTGAAGCCCTATGTCGATGTTGAGTTACCCGATTACAACGACTTTGATAACCGTAATGTAACTCCCAAGATGTGCTTCTTCCCCGCCAACCTGATCATGGCAGACCTCTACCTCTGGAAGGCAGCCCTTCACCACGATCCAGAGGCTGCCAAGAACGCAGCCAAGAAGTACTATGACTTCATCCACTGGGATCAGAGTGGCAAGGTCTGGACCGTTACCGGCCGTGAGACTGCTGCATGGAGTGCCCGTGACCTCTATGAGTTGAAGGAACTCAGGGGTGCAAGCGGCAGCTTCAGCTTCGGTACCACCGGTAACTGGGGCGCCACCAACACCGAGTGTATCACCGCTATCGCCATGGACTCTTCTTCTGCCAAGGGTTACTATAATGAGCTGCGCAACATTTACAACACTACCCAGCGTCCCGTGCTGAAGGAGGCCAGTGTGTCTCCCTCCGAGGCCCTGAAGGCCCTGAGCCAGTCTCAGGTCTATGTTGGCTATGACCAGTATAAGGATACCGTTGAGGTTATCGAGTCTGCCCTTCATGAGGATGCCATCAAGAACTTCTATCAGGGTGACCTCCGCTTTGCCTCCATCTACTCTACCAGCGACTACGAGTATAATGAGAAGGAGGTTAAGATGCAGACGATCACCAAGCATAACAACATGAACGTGATGGTATATCGCAAGCAGCAGGTGTTCCTGCGCCTTGCCGAGGCCCTGAACTATGCCGGTTATCCCCGTTTTGCCAAGCAGATCCTGACCATGGGTCTCAGCAACCTGGTGATCCAGAATGAGGTTCAGCCCTACTATACCACTCCCGAGGATAGCGCCTTCATCAAGT
The DNA here is from genome assembly GCA_045599425.1 of Bacteroidaceae bacterium. GTDB lineage: Bacteria > Bacteroidota > Bacteroidia > Bacteroidales > Bacteroidaceae > Physcousia. Next base: position 31,897 of record JAZRVZ010000034.1, read on the forward strand.
ATTTCGACTTCAACGATACCTATTACAAGACCTATGCCGAAGGCTACCTTATTCCCAAGAATGCCTATGGCGTTCCCACCAGAATTGCTCCCCAGCTGAGAAACGCTGAGAATGAGGCTAACATGTGGGGTATCCACGGCCGTGGTTCGGGTCTGCCCTTCATCAATCAGAAGTACCTGCCCGTCATGACTCCCGACAGCACCTATGCTGTATATCCTCAGACTGAACTGGATGAGATTGGTGAGGCTCCTGTCCTGAAGGATTATACGGATCGTTTCCAGACCCAGCCCAAGCTGGATGGCAAGAAGGCTAACGAGCCCAGTACCTGGGCACTCTATCCCAACCAGGTTGTCGACAGTGCTACCTATGTATCACAGGATTTCCGCTGGCTTACGAGCCAGTCAGAAAGCCGTCGTGCCACCCTCTATCAGCGTTATGTTGACAATGACTCTGTTGGCGTATATGCCAAGTATATGGAGGCTCTTGCCAAATTCAACGCTGAGATGGAGGTATGGAGTGCTGATACCGCCGTCATCATGACGGAATACAGAACCGAGGTTGCTGCCTACCAGTCTCGTGTAGATACTTACTTCAACGCATGGCAGCAGTGGCACAACGATATTTATTCCAATCCCGTATTCGTTGCTGCCGAGCAGGATCAGGTTGACCAGGCCATCCTGGATGAGCAGGCTCTTGAGCTTGCCTACGAGGGTAACCGATTCTTCGACCTGATGCGTCGCGCCCTGTGGTATGGTGATGCCAAGCGACTGAATGATCCTATCTCCGAGGCTCGTCCCGAGGTGGCAGGCAAGCTGCTTGACAAGAAGAACTGGTTCCTGCATTATAAGGGTCAGATTGGCTGGTAAACGTCATCTATACCTTATATAATATTAATATAAAGACCTCGCAAGTTCCGGCTTGCGAGGTTTTTTGCGAAATATTCTTTGCTTTCATATTTATTTTGTAATTTTGCAAATTAAAATACGTGAAGTGGCCTTTTCTCCCTTCTGGCTCCCTGGACGAGAGGATAGGAAAGGGTCATCGGACAAGAGTAATCATTACATAGACAGATATGGCAAAAACATTCGTAGAGCACGGAAAGCTCAACCTTTCAGAGGTGAACCAGGAAGTCCTCAGGCTGTGGGAACAGGAGGACCTCTTCCATCGCAGTATCACAGAGCGTGAAGGATGTCCCTCCTTCATCTTCTTTGAAGGCCCTCCATCGGCCAACGGACATCCAGGCATCCACCACGTCATGGGACGTACCATCAAGGACACCTTCCTGCGTTACAAGACCATGCAGGGATACCAGGTTAACCGAAAGGCCGGCTGGGATACCCATGGACTTCCCGTTGAGCTGAGCGTAGAGAAGAACCTCGGCATAACCAAGGAGGATATCGGCAAGAAGATCAGTGTGGATGACTACAATGATGCTTGTCGTAAGAATGTCATGATGTACACCAACGAGTGGACAGAGCTGACCAACAAGATGGGATACTGGGTAGACCTTGAGCATCCCTATATCACCTATGACAACAAGTATATTGAGAGCCTCTGGTGGCTGCTTCAGCAACTCTACAACAAGGATCTGCTCTATAAGGGCTATACCATCCAGCCCTACAGTCCTGCAGCCGGTACCGGTCTCTCCAGCCACGAGCTCAACCAGCCCGGTTGCTACCGTGATGTCAAGGACACCACCGTTACCGCTCAGTTCAGGGTGCTTGATGCATGCGAAGGTCTGAAGGGCAAGGGTGAGCTGCTTGACGATGCCAGTCATGATCTTCCTGCATACATCCTGGCCTGGACCACTACCCCCTGGACCCTGCCCAGCAACACCGCTTTGTGCGTGGGACCCAAGATTGACTATGTAGCCCTCAAGGGTAATAATCCCTATACCGGCGAGGAAGCCATCTATATCCTTGCTGAAAGCCGTCTTGCTGCCTATTTCCAGACTGCCAAGGACGAGGAAGGCAACGAACAACCCCTTCAGATCATCTGGCGTGGAAAGGGTACCGACCTCGTCGGTCTGCATTACCAGCAGCTGATGCCCTGGGTAAAGCCCTGTGCCCTTGAAGGTGACAAGATTGTGGAGAAGTCGGCTGAAGCCTTCCGTGTCATCCCCGGCGACTATGTAACAACCGAGGATGGTACCGGTATTGTACATATTGCCCCCACCTTTGGTGCCGACGATGCCAAGGTGGCCAAGGATGCCGGCATCCCCTCCCTGTTCATTATCGACAAGGCTGGCGATACCCGTCCCATGGTAGACTTCCAGGGTAAGTACTTCGTCAAGGAAGATATGAATCCTGAGTTTGTCAGCCTTTGTGTCAATGACAGTTATTGGCATCATAGCGGAGACTATGTCAAGAATGCATACGATCCCAAGTACAACCAGGATGGCAAGTATGACGAGAAGGCTGCCCAGAAGGATATGGACCTCAACGTGATCATCTGCCTTGAGATGAAGGAAGAGGGTAGTGCCTTCAAGATTGAGAAGCACGTTCATAACTATCCTCACTGCTGGCGTACCGACAAGCCCGTTCTCTATTACCCGCTCGACAGCTGGTTCATCCGTTCCACCGCCTGCAAGGATCGTATGGTTGAACTCAACAAGACCATTCTCTGGAAGCCCGAGGCAACCGGAAGCGGACGTTTCGGCAAGTGGCTTGAGAACCTCAATGACTGGAATCTGTCCCGCTCACGCTACTGGGGAACCCCCCTGCCCATCTGGCGCAACCGCGATACCAAGGAGGAAATCTGTATCGGCTCCGTAGAGCAGCTATATAACGAGATCGAGAAAGCGGTGGCTGCCGGTGTCATGCCCAGCAACCCACTCAAGGATAAGGGCTTCGTGCCTGGCGATATGAGTCAGGAGAACTACGACAGGATAGACCTTCACCGTCCTTACGTCGATGACATCAAACTCGTCGGTCAGAGTGGTGCCGTCCTCACCCGTGAGCTCGACCTCATTGACGTGTGGTTCGATTCCGGTGCCATGCCATACGCCCAGATTCACTATCCTTTCGAGAACAAGGAGGCCCTGGACAGCCGCAACTGTTATCCCGCCGACTTCATTGCCGAGGGTGTAGACCAGACTCGCGGTTGGTCCTTCACCCTCCATGCCATTGCCACGATGGTCTTTGACAGCGTTGCCTACAAGGCCGTCATCTCCAACGGACTTGTCCTTGACAAGAACGGCATCAAGATGTCCAAGCGTCTGGGCAATGTCATCAACCCCTTCGAGTGCATCAAGGATTTCGGTATTGATCCCGTACGCTGGTACATGGTGACCAATTCATCACCCTGGGACAATCTCTCCTTTGATCCCGACGGCGTCAAGGAGGTCGTGGCCGGTTTCTTCCTCAAGATCCACCAGACCTACAACGGTATCTTTGCCCCCTATGCCAATGGCGACGGCTTCACCGGCGACGAGCCTATGGTACCCTACGCCGAGCGCAGCGTCATGGACCGCTGGATCATCTCACGCCTCAACACCCTCATCAAGGGCGTTACCGAGGCCCTTGATGACTACGAGCCCACCCGTGCCGGTCGTGCCATCCAGGAGTTCGTCGACGTCGACTTCTCCAACTGGTACATCCGACTCTGCAAGAAGCGCCTCTTCGATGACGGCATGACCCAGGACAAACTTGCCTGCTACCAGACCATCTACGAGTGCCTGCTCAGCCTCTCCAAGCTTATTGCACCCGTATCACCCTTCTTTGCCGACAGCCTCTACCGCGATCTTACCAAGGGCGAGGGATGCCAGAGCGTTCATCTTGACCGCTATCCCGGCTTCGATGAAAGCCTCATAGATGCCGGTCTTGAGAAGAACATGGACTCAGTGCGTGACATCTGTACCCTCACGCACTCCCTGCGCAAGAAGGAGAGCATCGGCGTACGCCAGCCCCTGCAGACCATTGCCATACCCGTGACCGATAGCAGTCTGAAGGAAGGTGTTCAGCCCCTCCAGCAGATCATCTTCGAGGAAGTCAACATCAAGGACATCAACTATGTTGAGGGACAGATGGTCCAGAAGACCATCAAACCCAATTTCCGCGTCATGGGTAAGAAGTTTGGCAAGCAGATGAAGGCAGCTGCCGCCGTTGTGTCCGCCCTCCCACAGGATCAGATTTCACGACTCGAGCAGGCTCCCATCACCATCAATGTTGAGGGCACCGACTACGAACTCACCCGTGAGGACGTTGACATCCAGGCACAGGATATGCCAGGATGGAGCGTAACAAGCAACGGCAGCCTTACCGTGGCCCTTGATATTACCATTACCCCCGAACTGAAGACCGAAGGAAACGCCCGTGACATTGTCCGTGCCATCCAGAGTCTCCGCAAGAGCTCCGGCTTCCAGTACAAGGACCGCATCCTCGTTAGCCTGCCCGACACTCCTGACAACCGTGCCGTCGTGGAACGCTTCGGTGATTACGTTGCTACTCAGGTACTGGCCGACAGCATAGTGTTCGGCGGAGATGAGATCAGCGTCACGAAAGTCTGAATATTATCTTGCAGCTGCCAACGGTTTACAATTGCCTCCTGTGAGGAACTGAAGCTCACCGCAAGGCAATCGTAAACCGCAGGGCAGCCTGACCTTATTAACTTATACATTGTAAAACCCTATCTTAGCTCCACCGCCATGGAAGAAAAGACCCGCTATTCGGATGAGGAACTGGAAGAATTCCGTGCCATCATCCTTGAGAAACTGGAACTGGCAAAGCGTGACTATGAGAAACTCATGGACGAATTGACCAATCGTAATGACAATGGCGTAGATGACACCTCGCCTACCTATCATGCCCTGGAGGAAGGATCCACTGTACACACCAAGGAGCAGACCATGCAACTCTGTGCACGTACCCAGAAGTTCATCAAGGGACTCCAGGCGGCCCTGGTACGTATCAACAACAAGACCTACGGCATCTGTCGTGAAACCGGAAAACTCATTCCCAAGGAGCGCCTCCGTGCCGTGCCTCATGCCACCCTCTGCATTGAGGTCAAGAATAACAATCCCCGCAATCACTAAGAATGACCAGAGCGCAAAAGCAATCCATATTCTCTGCGGCACTCGTGCTGCTGCTCATCGTGGTAGACCAGGTTATCAAGGTCTATGTCAAGACACATTTCTATCTTGGTGAAGATATTCAGGTGACGCCATGGTTCCATCTTATCTTCGTCGAGAACAATGGAATGGCCTTTGGCCTGGAATTCTTCGGTAAGCTTTTCCTTACCGGTTTCCGCATTTTTGCCATGCTCTTCATTATCTGGTACTTGTTCAAGCGTATCAGACTGAATATCAGTTGGCCCTATCTCACCATCGTCTGCTTTGTCCTGGCTGGAGCCACGGGCAATATCATTGATTGTGTCTTTTATGGAGAGATATTCTCGCCATCAGGGTACAGTCCCTATTTCGAGGATTCCATTGCAAGGCTGGTTCCCCTCGGCGAAGGCTATGGCACAGCCTTCGAGGGTAGGGTGGTGGACATGTTCCAGTTCCCCCTGTTTGATTTCTACTGGCCGTCCTGGCTGCCCTTCATCGGTGGCAAGTATTTCCTCTTCTTCAGTCCCATATTCAATTTTGCCGATGCCTGCATCTCCTGCGGTATTGTCACCCTCCTTCTCTTTTTCCGCAAGGAACTTTCCGACGATCCCGTCTTTTCTCCAAAGGACGCAGGCAAACAAGTCCCTGACCAGCATTAAGGTTCCATCAAGTCACGTCACTCCCGTTCCATGACAAGTCTCAGTTTCATAGTCCGCCGGTTCCTGCCATGCAGCCTCATTGCCATCTTCATGCTGGCAATGTGGTCTTCCTGCAAACCCTCCACGCCTCAGGGCGTCATGTCCGAAGGACGGCTTGAGGATGTACTCTATGACTATATGCTGGCACTGTCCATGGCAGAGAACGTTCCCACAGAGCAGGGTGAGGACCGCGAGGCATTGCGTTTCCAGTACACACAAAAGGTCTTCCAGAAATACAACATCTCGGAGGAGTACTTTGATTCCACGATGGTATGGTACGCCTCAGAGGGCAAGCGCCTGAAGAGCATCTTCGAGCGCCTGAATGAACGTTTGGATGCCGAGGCCAAGTCCATGGGTGTGGGTATGAGTGAAACGGAGCTATATGCCAGCTATACCAGTGATGGCGATACGGCCAATGTCTGGAATGGTGACCGCATTGTCTGGCTCTCCCGCTTCCAGCCCGGCAATGTCAAGACCATCACCCTTCCTGCCGACTCAACCTTCCTTCCTGGCGACATCTTCAAACTATCCTTTGATCCCCATTTCCTTTCACCCACCGGGCTGCATTCCGTCTATGTGCTCTTCTGTGCCTATTATGAGGACATTACCGTGGCCTCGCAGGTCAGGATGGTCAGCGGCGGCAACTATCGTACGGAGATTGATATCCTTCCCAACCTCTATCAGAATACCCTGCAGCCCCAGCGACTGGTCATTACCCTCTATACGCCGCCACTCACCGCCGGTTCCAGGGACGACCTCTTCTACCTGACCCATCCCGTTCTGCTGAGGATACACACACGCAAGCCAGACGAAAAACCGGCAGAGACAGATGCCGAGGCCCTGCCTGTCGATTCGATCTCTTCCGACTCGCTCACAACCGACACCCTCAGTCTGCCCATTGAACCCGTACGCCGCCTGACCCCCCAGGAAGAACGTGACCAGCGTGAAGAGCGGCATGACATTGAGATTGTCAAGGAACGCATTGTGCGTCCTGCCCGTCCTGCACGGGTCAGAAGATCCCTGTAGTTGGTACCTGTCTGACGAACAGTCGCCCAGTGATGTATAAGAAGGCATACCATAGACTGATCCTGCCGGATGGTACAATCGTTGCCAGTCCAGTCGTCACCTATGATGAGAACGGACGGGTGATTTCCTGGCATACCCTGCAGCAGGAAGAGCCCTCCACGCTATGGGTTGGAGGCACACTTGACCTTTCCAAGGAACTATGAACCCCTAAATATTTCTTTCAATGAACAAGACAATCATTACCGTCGTGGGCAAGGATACCAAGGGTATCATTGCACGCGTCTGTACCTATCTGGCCGAGAACGACGTGAACATCCTTGACATCAGCCAGACCATTGTTGGCGGTTACTTCAACATGATGATGATCGTGGATATGTCCACCCTTACCGTTCATTACGAACAGGCCCAGAATGACCTGGAGGAACTGGGCCGCGGCATGGGCGTACAGGTCAAGTGCCAGCGTGAGGAAATCTTTGAGAAGATGCACAGAATCTAATCGGAATACCAGGATGATCAATATCAACGAAGTGCTCGAAACCAACAAGATGGTCGAGCAGCAGAACCTTGACGTGCGTACCATCACCATGGGTATCAACCTGTTGGGCTGTGCCGACAAGGACCTGGTGATGTGCTGCCAGAAGATATACAGTAAGATTACCAGCCTGGCACGCGACCTGGTCAGGACCGGTGAGGACATCAGCCGTGAGTATGGCATACCCATCGTCAACAAGCGTGTCAGCATCACCCCCATATCGCTCGTTGGCAGCGCCTGCTGCAAGACGCCAGAGGACTATGTGAAGATTGCCCAGACCCTCGACCGTGCTGCCAGGGAGGTAGGCGTAAACTTCCTTGGCGGCTACAGTGCCATTGTCAGCAAGGGCATGACCCGTAGTGACGAGTTGCTCATACGTTCCATTCCCCAGGCCATGGCCACCACCGAGCGCATCTGCTCCAGTGTCAACGTCGGATCCACCAAGACCGGCATCAATATGGATGCCGTGCGCCTGATGGGCGAGATCATCAAGCAGACCGCCGAGGCCACCAAGGACAATGACTCCCTGGGCTGCGGCAAGCTCGTTGTGCTTTGCAACGCCCCCGATGACAATCCCTTCATGGCCGGAGCCTTCCATGGTGTCAGCGAGGCGGATGCCATTATCAACGTCGGTGTCAGTGGTCCTGGTGTGGTCAACAGTGTCCTTCAGACCATCAAGGGCGAGAGCTTCGAGGTGCTTTGCGAGACCATCAAGAAGACCGCCTTCAAGATTACCCGTGTCGGACAGCTTGTTGCCCAGGAGGCCAGTCGCCGACTCGGTATTCCCTTCGGTATCATAGACCTCTCCCTGGCTCCCACGCCTGCTGTGGGAGACTCAGTGGCCGATATCCTCTGCCAGTGCGGACTGGAACATGCCGGTGCCCCCGGCACTACTGCTGCACTGGCACTGCTCAACGACCAGGTCAAGAAGGGCGGTGTTATGGCCAGCAGCTATGTTGGCGGTCTCAGTGGTGCCTTCATTCCCGTCAGCGAGGATCAGGGCATGATCGATGCCGTGGAGTGCGGGGCACTTACCCTGGAGAAACTTGAGGCCATGACCTGCGTCTGCTCTGTGGGTCTTGATATGATTGCCATTCCTGGTGACACCCCTGCAACCACCATCAGCGGCATCATTGCCGACGAGGCCGCCATCGGCATGGTCAACCAGAAGACGACCGCCGTCCGCATCATCCCCGTCATCGGCAAGACCGTAGGTGACAGTGTGGAGTTCGGTGGACTGCTGGGCCATGCCCCCGTCATGCCTGTCAACAAGTATTCCTGTGCCGATTTCATCAATCGCAAGGGCCGCATCCCTGCCCCCATTCATAGCTTCAAGAATTAGACCGCGTCATTAGTGCCCTCCCTGAAAAATCGGGGAGGGTACCTACATGCTTAATCATAAAAACATCCTTCAATGTTTCACCTTGGCTGTATCTGTCTTATTGACAATGTGATACGGTGAAGGATCCTATCCTTCACCGAAGGATCCAGATGTTTCACCGAAGGATGCAGATGGCGCGTGAATAGTCTACATCACCCTGTTGTGTTGGTTAAGCAACCTTTGTTGCTTAATCAATTGACCAAGGTTGCTTAATCAATTGACCTTGGTTGCTTAATGAAATCTCCCTGTTGATTACACTTGCCCAGCTCGTTTTCGTGGGCTTTGAACTAAAGTGTAGTCCTGATAGATGGAAGAATGATGGAATGATGGAAGAATGACTGGTGAAGGATGGTGACAGATAGGTGAAGGACAGGATGTTTCACCGTAACAGATTGTTTTCTATGTTGTTAAGTGCCAAGGTGAAGGATTGAAACATGTTTTTTGAGTTTGGCAGTGTATAGGAGTAGTTGATTACCCATGAACACAGTTGCACCCCGTGGCTCGTCCTGAACCACAGGGTGCGATGGTATTCTGTCATTGGAATGTCAGTTGGATATTGGCGGTTGCCAATTTCCCGCTTTCCATTCGTTGTATCTTGCAAGAGGCATTGCTGTTGAATTTTGCAAATGCTGCATTGCCAACTTGCAGCTGCTAAAGCTTACATCTTGAAGGCGCTGCTCTTTACGTAGATCTTGTAATCCTTGATGCTCTCGGGGGCACCGCTTTCCATGCGGGGCAGGATCTGGAAGCCGCTGATGGTCTGATCCTGGTTCAGGTCCACGATGATGTGGTGGGGGAACTTCACACCCTGGTTTGTACTCCAGTACGTGCTCTCCTGCAGGTCAAAGATCTTGTCACCGTTCTTGTTGCCGCTGCTCACGTCCTCATCGTCGGCGTATGCGATGGACCAGGGCTCGCGTGAGAGACGCTTGCCGTTGGCATCGAGCAGGTAGAGTTCGGCGATGCAGCAGTATTCGCGGTCCCAGTGGCTGTTGAGGGCTTCGATACAGAAGTAGCGACCGCTGACGGGCTTGTCAAACTTCACCTCCTGCCAGCCGTTGCCCTTCTTCAGCTGCCCCTGCATGACGGGAGTCTCGCCGCTCAGGTCAAGCTTCTGCCCCTCCAGGCGATGGGTCTGGGGGCCGGCCAGGTTGAGCTTGTCGATGATGGGCTTCTCCAGACCCTCAACGGCAGCCTCCTTCGGACCGATGACATCGGTCACGATGATCTCGTTCTGACCCTTCCTGAGCCAGCATCCGGGCATGTAGAGGGTCTGCTGGGGGCCAACCTGCCAGAAGCGGCCGATGGCATGACCATTGACGTAAACCTGTCCCTTGCCGAAGGTCTCCATGTTGATGAACGTGTCGCCTACCTTATTTAAATTAAAGGTGGCGCGGTAGTTTCCGCGTACGCCCTTGTTGGCCTCGGTGACGGGAACATACTTCATCCCGGTCTGTGTCTTGTAGTCGTCGGGCAGACAGTAGATGTCCCATCCCTTCAGGTTCACGCTTACCTGTGAGTTGTTGGACAGCGTGTAACTCAGTTCCACCTTTTCGGTGATACCCTTGAAGTCCTTGATGGCGCGTCCAAAGTTGATGCGGCCCAGTGCCTCGACATAGATGTCCAGTACGTCGCCCTGCTTCAGGGCAGGCAGGATGACGGTGCTCTCACGATTGATGCGGTCGATCTTGCCGATGTACTTGCCATTTACGAATACCTGCGCATAGTCATGCGCCTCGGTTACCTTCAGCACGCTCTCGCCTGTGGTGGCCTGGGTGATGGTTGTGCGGTACAGCATGCAACCCCAGCCCTGGTTCAGTTCCTCGAAGGTCTTGATCTCGCTGTTCTTCACCGTGGGTGCGGGCAGGTTCTGGAAGAGGGGGGCCACTTCCTTGAACTCCACCTTGGGAATGCTGATTACGGGGTACTCCTTGGGTACGGCGGGCAGTTTCTTGCCGTCGTTGTACTTGGCCATCATCTCGCGCAGCTCGAAGTACTTCGGTGTGGTCTGACCGGCCTCGTTGATGGGTGCATCATAGTCGTATGAAGTCACGTCGGGTGCAAAGCCGGGTGAGTTGGCACCGGCCCAGTGACCCCAGTTGGTACCACCGTGGGTCATGTAGAGGGAGAAGGAGATGTTGCGGTCCAGCATGTCACGCATGCCATCCACCATGGCCTGTGCGCCACGGGTCTCGTGACGGCCGCCCCACTTGTCGAACCAGCCGCTCCAGAACTCGGAGCACATCAGGGGAGACTCGGGACGGAGCTGCTTGAGCTTGCGGAACTCGTTGTCGATGTTGGCTCCGGTACCGAAGTTCATCGTCCAGGTCAGGTCATCCAGGCCGTTCTTGGTGAAGTTGCTGGACCAGTCGCACTGGAACAGCTCGACCTTGTCAAAGCCACTTTCGCGGATGATGTCGCGCACCTCGCTGATGTAGGGCTTGTCCTCGCCGTAGCTGCCGTACTCGTTCTCCACCTGTACCATGATGATGGGACCGCCCTTCTCGATGGTCAGGTCGCCGATCTGCTCACCCACCTTCTTCTCGAACACGCGCAGGCGTTCCATGAAGTAGGGGTCCTGTTCACGCAGGCGGATATCCTTCTTCTTCAGCAGCCACCAGGGCAGACCGCCCATCTCCCACTCGGCGCAGACGTATGGACCGGGACGTACGATGACGTACATGCCGTTCTTCTGCGCCAGCTGGATGAAGGCCCGCAGGTCGTTGTTGTCGGTGAAGTCAAACTGTCCCTCCTGCTGCTCGTGGATGTTCCAGAATACATACACGCAAAGCGTGTTCATGCCCAGGGCCTTGCACATCTTGATGCGCTGGTCCCAGTAGGGGCGTGGGATACGGGGGTAATGAACCTCGGCCGCCTTGACCACGAAGGGTTTGCCGTTCAGCAGGAACGTCTGGTTTCCTACCTTGAAGCTGCCGTCCTTGGCCATGGCAGGCGTAGATGCGGAGACCATGGCGGCGGCCAGGAATGCTGCGCCGATGCCCCGCAGGCAATGCTTGAGTGCTTTCATTTGTCTTATAGGAATTTGTTTAGTGTTTTGTCTTGGCAGGTCTTTCAATGCTCAAAATTACGCATTTTTTCCCATACCACAAAAAAATCGTCTTCAAAATATCATTTGCTAACGATATTTTCATTACTTTTGTAGAACATTACGCGCGACGGCTTTCCCTCCAGATGGCCTGCGTCCCTCAAATTATCCATATATCATGGCTGTCATCAAGTGTCCGCACTGCGGCAATTATATCTCCTCCACCCTGACTCACTGCACCGAGTGCGGCGAGTCGCTTGAATCCGTGTCAACCTCTCCCTCCGAGACTCCCGGAACTCCCGATGCACAGCAGGAGACGGCCGGTGCCAAACCACTTCCCTTACAGAAAAAATGGTACAAGCTATCCGCACGGCGCATTGTGGTTCTCTGCGTACTGCTTCCCTTCATTGTGGCTGCCATTGCCCTGATCGTGGCAGACATCCGCAGGGCTGCAGAGCTGGAGGAGCGTGCCTTTGCTCGTCTGGAGAAATGCACCGACCTGCTTGTCTATGAGGATTTTATGCTGCGCTTCCCCGGCAGTAGCCATGCCGATGAGGTCCGTCAGCGATATGAGAAGATGAAGGTGGAACAGGACATGTATTTCCGCGAGGCTGCCCAGGGCAGCCGTGAGATCCTTTCGGCCTTCATACAGGCCCATCCCACGTCCCCCTACCGCGCCATCTGCGAGCGTCGCATCGACTCCCTGGACTGGGATGAAGCCCTGGCGGCCAACTCCCTGGAATCCTACCAGCAGTACCTGACCCTGCACCCCGAAGGTATCTTCCTCAGCCAGGCCACCGATGCACGTACCCGTCAGATGCGCCTCATCGTGACGCCTGAGGAGAGCAGCATCCTGCGTGGAGCCGTGGACAACTTCCTTTCGGCCATGACCGCCCGTGACGCTGCCCGCATCGACGAGCTCACCCGCGGACCCATCACTTTCTGCGGCGTGTCCGAGGCCACCGGATCCAGTGTGGTGGACTACTATCAGCAGAACCTGCACAAGGAAGACGTCCTTGGCATTCATTTCCAGTTGGCCGGTGTCAGCATCAACAAGCGCAGCGTCTCCGGCAGCGATGCCATGAGCTATAGCCTCAATTCCACCGCTACCGCCACCATCAACCGCTCCTCGCTGGACAGTGCCATGGTCGTGAACTACAGGGTTTCGGCCAACTTCTCTCCCGAGCGTCGCATCACCTCCGTCAGCGTCACCCCTGTAGTGCCGGTTGAGGAGGCCGCGCAGCAGTAACGCCCCAAAGGCGACTTTCCCCGCTTAGAGTTCGGCAACTTTTATTGCATAGAGTTTAATATATAAAATAAGGTTTACACAAAACAGAAAGAATAGAAATATAACATATTAACACATAGCAGCATCAGACTATCATTGTGGTCGTCAAGAAATGAAGCCTAGGAAACTTACATTTTTCTCTGATACAAACCACAGCAATGATGGTTGGCTTTAGCGTATATAGGTATGAACCTATGGAATAAGGCCAACTCCACGTATGAAGATAGAAATGATGACTTGCATCCCGTAAGGGCTGTGAGCATTATTCTTATACGCGGAGGAGGTCAGAGAACATTCCTAGGCTTCAACCTCAGACGACCGTAAGAAGGCTTGCGCCCTTCTTTTATGTCCGTACGTCTTTATTACTTTGCCAGCATTATCAGAGTTTTCAGGTAGTCAGCTGTGACTAACTATCTGATATCATGGCAAAGAAACTTCAGCTCACTTACAAGGAGATTGAGGACAGGCTCCGGGTATTCCGCAATGAGCCGTTCCGGAAAGAGGATATTGGCTACCTCTTGCTTTGGGCTTTTGGCAAGCCCGAGCGCGAGATAGAGCGCTACAAGGAGGGCAAGGGAATCATCAAGACCTTTGATGGCTTGCTCATCAAGGGATTGTTCTGCTACAAGGCCAGCACCACGCTGCGCTTTGCCGGCGAACTGGACGACCTGAAGGCCGACCCGCAGGTGATGAAGTCGGCACCCAAGATCATAGCGGTGAGCGACGGACAGACCATCCGTGCCTACGACACCCGAGAGCGGAATACCTTTGAGCAGCAGGTCGCCCGACTGTTCTGCGACTTCGAGTTCTTCTATCCCCTGGCTGGTGTGGAACGGGTGGAATACACCGAGGAATCGCCAGCCGACATCAAGGCGGCCGAGAAACTGGCCAAGCTGCACGATGAGATACGTGCCTATAACGAGTTTACCAGCGACAGCGACCTCCATGACCTCAACACCTTCATTGCCCGCCTGCTCTTCTGCTTCTTTGCTGAGGACACGGGTATCTTTCCCTCCAACTCATTCACTCATGCCATTCAGCAGTACAGCCACGATGGCATCACGCTGAAGGACTTGCTGGAGCAGCTGTTCCGCTTCATGGGTGGCAAGGCCCTGCCCGAAGGCCTGCTGCGAACCTACTGCAAGGAGCATTTTGCCTTCGTGGGCGGTGGACTCTTCGAACGCGACATCTACATCCCCCAACTCTCGTTCAAGGCACGCCAGATCATCATCGACAGTGGCGAACTGGATTGGCAGGACATCAACCCCGACATCTTCGGTTCGATGATTCAGGCTGTGGTCAATCCCGATGTGCGTGCCAATCAGGGTATGCACTACACCTCCGTGCCCAACATCATGAAGGTCATCAATCCGCTGTTCATGGACGAGTTGCGCGAGCAGTATCAGAAGATAGCCAGTGACTATGACAAGGTGAGGCAGCAGAAGGAACTGGGTGTCATCACGCAAAGCCAGATGTACACGATGTGCAAACCGGTGGAGAAGGCTTGCAACCAGTTGATGCTGCGCATGTCGAAGATGAAGTTCTTTGACCCTGCCTGCGGTAGCGGTAACTTCCTCATCATCACCTACAAGATGCTCCGTCTGTTGGAGATGGATATCCTGCGCATCAAGACCCAGTGCTCGCCTCAGGGCATGCTGGAATTCATCGACAGTTCGTGCATCACCCTCAAGCAGTTCTATGGCATCGAGTTGCTTGACTTTCCTCACGAGGTGGCCATGCTCTCCCTCTGGCTGGCTGAGCACCAGATGAACAAGAAGATGCACGACAACTTTGGAGTCAATACGCAAGCCCTGCCCCTGAAGGACATCAACAACATTCGTTGCGGCAATGCGTGTCGGGTAGACTGGAACGAGGTGTGTCCACATACGAAGGATGAAGAGGTGTTTGTGTTTGGCAATCCACCGTACCTTGGAAGTAGGAGGCAAGATGCTTCGCAGAAAGAAGATATGGAAAAGCTTTTTGTAAAAGACTTTGGGGAGTTGGATTACATTGGTTGTTGGTTTTTGTGTGGATCCAGGTTTATACGTAAGAGTCGAAGTAAATATGCATTTGTTACAACCAATTCTGTTTGCCAAGGTTTACAGGTTGCATTGTTATGGAAGAAAGCTTTGCAAGGTGGTCTTGCCATAGAATTTGCTTATACATCCTTTAAGTGGAAAAACAATGCAAAGTATAATGCAGGTGTAACCTGCGTGATTGTTGGTATAGCGGACGAAAACTGTATTAAACAGAGGCGAATATATCATGGTGAGAAGTGCCATATTGCTTCAAATATTTCGCCAATGTTAATCGATGGC
>JAZRVZ010000035.1:0-11410 GCA_045599425.1 Bacteroidaceae bacterium
AGAAGAACATGTTCGCAAGGTGGTTGACAAATGCCATGGCAACATTAGCAAGGCTGCAGAACTGCTTGAGATTTCTCGTCAAAGACTATACAAAAAGTTAGGCAAATGACAACAGTTATAGTTTTCATAATTGTCCTTATCCTGGCTGGCACAGTGTTCTTTTTTCACCACCAGAACAAACTGAAGTTACGCGCCCGACTGATGCGTGAAGCTGTAAGAAACCATGAGTTTACGTTTCATCTGCCAGTACAAGGACTGTTCTACGGAGAAAAGGCGTTGCAAGAGGCACTGAATGATCTGGGGCAAGACATCAACAAGTTGGTGGCACAGAAGGAAGTGGAATCATGGCAAAAG
Organism: Bacteroidaceae bacterium; assembly: GCA_045599425.1. Lineage (GTDB taxonomy): Bacteria > Bacteroidota > Bacteroidia > Bacteroidales > Bacteroidaceae > Physcousia. Next base: position 355 of record JAZRVZ010000035.1, read on the forward strand.
CTTACGCGTGTGCTTACCCATGAAATAATGAATGTGAGCACTCCGATCCAGAGTATTAGCCAGGCATACCTTGAACACCCAAAGGTTGTTGGTACATCGTTGGAGAAAGGCGTCCGTGCCATCAATGATGCTGCAGGCAACCTTGTCACCTTTGTGGACAGTTATCGCAAGCTAACTCAGCTTCAGGAACCTGTAATCTCAACTCTCCGACTGAAAGACTTCCTTGAAGGCGTTATGGAATTATATCCCAATATAACCTGGAAAATAGATATTCCAACAGATACTGCCCTTGATGCGGATGAATCACTCCTGCGCCAGGTCATCGTCAACATCATCAAAAATGCAGCCGAAGCCGATGCCAAGACAATAGAAATATGCTATAACTCCCTCCCTTTACGGGAGGGACGGGGTGGGTCTTTGCACATCAGCAATGACGGAGCGCCGATTCCGGCAGAGGTCAGAAGGGATATCTTCATCCCATTCTATACAACCAAAAGTACAGGTACAGGCATAGGTCTTGCCCTGTCACGTCAAATCGTTACCATGCTGGGTGGCTCGCTTGAACTCTCTGAAAAAGCTGATGCAGGCTATCACACAACCTTCATTCTAAAATTTGAGCAATAATTTGCAGGGCATGTCGGACGGTTTTCATGCAGGTCAGGATTCTATGCCGGTGTAGCGAAGGAAGAAGTCGGGCTGGTGGTTCATGACGAGCGCCTCGGGGAAGTCAATCTCGGCCAGGAGGGGCAGCACACGTTCGTAGTTGGCAATGTCGAAGCTGATGTGTGCGTCGCTGCCCAGGATGACGGGCACCTCATGCTGCTTGCAGAGGCGCAGGATCTCGCGGTAGTTGGCATGCGAGGCGGTAAGTCCACGACAGGGCTTGAAGGAGGCATTGTTGATCTCCAGCAGTGTCTTGTGTTCCTTGGCGGCCAGCACAATGGGTTCGTAGATCAGTTCTGCCTCGCCATCGCCTGGGTGACTGATAATCTGCACGTAAGGATTCCTGATGGCTTCCACCATACCGTGGGTGTTCTCCTCGGGCGTGCCACCCTTCCAGCAAAGGCGGTGGATGCCGGCGATGCGCAGGTCAAGTCGTTCGCGGTAGTACCATTCGTCAAGGTCCAGCGTGCCGTTTGTGTCAAGGATGTTGAGTTCGGCTCCCATCAGCAGTCGCACGCCGTACATCTGTCGGGGAACACAATGAAGGTTGCGGAAATAGATGGGGTCGCATGTGCCGGGAATGTTGGGACCGTGCTCTGTGATACCCAGGATCTGCAATCCCTTGTCGGCGGCGGCACGTGCCATCTCCTGCACTGTGCTGAAGGCATGACCAGAGACAATGGTATGGGTGTGGACGTCTAATGCTATGTGCATAATGAAAAAGATGTGGAATGAAATAATGAAAGAGTGAGTGAGAGGGGTCAGATGGCGTTTAGATAGATCAGTGCCTCCGGTCCAAGGTTGAAAAGGAGGTCGAGGATGCTGAGATTGGGCGTGAAGCCATGACGCTGTGAAAATACCTGATAGTATGGGGGGCAGGGTTGCTGTTCGAGTACGGATGGCTCTGCAAGAGAACGCAGGTCCAGGATGCCGTCCGTGATATGCTCACCCTGCAAATATTCCGATGAATACGATACTTTTTCGTCAATCTGCAACAGTTGGCATATCTTCTGCCGTATCTCCTCGTTATAATCGAAGAGGTAGTCCCAGCGCTGCTCGAAAAAGGGACGGAGATCATCGGCATAGTACTCAAAGAAGGGAGACTTGCCGTATGAGCTCTCCAGGGCATTCCAGTGCAGGTGCCGCCAGTTGCCGTGGTCGCTGATGCGCACATCCCGCATCGGTGTCTTGCCCTTGGGATTCTTCTCCACGGGCACCGTAAGCACCTGCCGGCCATTGGGTCCCGTGATGATGCAGCGGTTGCGGAAGGTCTGCTTGATGAAATTGTCGTGCTGCTCCATACACACATTTGCTCCCTTCGCCAGAGGTATGTACCAGGCAAGGGGAGCAAAATAGGCCGATGTAAGGAGGATTTTCTTCATCACTTGATATTGTCAACCCAGCGGAACAGGCGGTTCCAGCGGATGCCTCCCTGGAAGAGGCTGCGGTCGGGATCCAGACTGAGCCAGATGAGGGTGGGCTTGCCCACCACATGATCCTCGGGTACGAAACCCCAGTAGCGGGAGTCGGCAGAGCAATGACGGTTGTCACCCATCATCCAGTAGTAGTCCATCCTGAAGGTGTAGTTCCGGGCCTCCTTGCCGTTGATGAGGATCTTGCCGTCGGCCGTAACCTCCAGGGCATTGCCTTCATACACCTTGATCAGTCGCTCATAGATGGGCAGGTTCTCCAGGGTCAGGCCACCGGGAATCTGCTGACCCTTGGCGGGAATCCAGAGCGGACCGTAGTTGTCCTGGCTCCAGTGATGGTTCATGTTCTGGGGATAGAGCATGGCATCCTCGGCATAGCGGACGGGATGGATGCTGTCCACCAGCTCCTTGTGCGACTCCAGTACTTCCTTGGCATGTTTCGTCAGGGGAAGGATGCCCATACCGGCATAGCCGCCGGCATACAGGCCGCTTTCGCCGCCCTCGCCGTAGAGGTCAGCCCGGCTCAGCATCAGCTCGTGCGCCAGGTCTTCGGGAATTTCCCGCTTGAACCATACGAAGTAGTTGAACTGCGCATTGTCGGGAGTCTTGTTGGGCTTGCCGTCCAGATAGATCACCTTGTCCTTGATCTGCAGGGTCTGTCCTGGAGTGCCCACGCAACGCTTCACATAGTTCTCACGACGGTCAACCGGGCGCCAGGCAATCTGGCCGACCTGATCGGGATTCATGACCATCAGACTGCGCCCCAGGTTGTAGACTTCCTGGTAGACGGCACGTTGCTGAAGTGTGCTGAGGCTGTCCATCATGGTCATCTGCCCATTCCAGCATGCGATTGTGCCGGAGGGGGAGCTGGGATCTATGCCATACTTCTGCCTGTAGTAGTCCCATCCTTGTCCATAGCACATCTCGTAGTATCGGGTCTGCAGGGACTCTTCGGTCAGGATGCTGTCGCCAGCGGGATAGTTGAACACGACGATATCGTTCAGGGGAACCTGCCTGGGATGGATACGCTTGTAGTCAAACTGTACCCCCTCGATATAGCTCTTGCCCAGGCCAAGGGGCAGGGTGTGCTGGCAGAGGGGCATGTGCAGGGGTGTCTGTGGCACACGGGCGCCATAGCTCATCTTGCTGACAGCCAGATAGTCGCCTACCAGCAGACTCTTCTCCAGGGATGACGAGGGGATGGTGTAGTTCTGGAAGAAGTAGATGTTGACGAAATACACGGCCACCAGGGCAAACACGATGGCGTCCACCCAGCTCATTACAAGGCGGGTGACGGGGTTCTCCGCCTCCTTCCACCACTGCCAGTTGATCTTCCTGGTGAAATAGGCATCAAAGATAAATGGCAGGGCCAGCAGGAACCACCATGACTGGGCATAGACCATGAAGGCCAGGTAAAGCAGGATGACAACAATGCCCTTGGCCATCTCGCCTTTGGTGAGCTTCTTCTTCTCTTTCTTTTTCATCTCAAGGTTTTGAGGTTGTTAGGTGTACCGTCTTGCAGATACAGAAATGATTATCAGTTGTAAATTGTCCATTGCCGGGCTGTTCATCAGAACTGGAACAGGTCGCTCATGGTCAGGAGTCCCTGATGCTGAGCGGTGTACTCCGCTGCCAGCACGGCACCCAGGGCAAATCCCTGACGACCGTGGGCGTCGTGGGTGATGGTGATCATGTCCTCGGGAGAATCGTAGGTGATGGTATGGATGCCGGGTACTTCCTTGCGGCGGATATCGTCGATGCGGAGAACGTCGGCAGCGGTTTCATGCAGCCCCCAGCGATTCTTGCGGTCCAGGTTCTCCAGGATACCCTCGGCCAGGGTGATGGCCGTCCCGGAGGGGGCATCCAGCTTGTGTACGTGGTGGGTCTCCACCATGTTCACGTCGTACTGGGCAAACTGGTTCATGATCCTGGCCAGGTACTTGTTCACGGCACTGAAGATGGCCACACCCACGCTGAAGTTGCTGGCCCAGAACAGGGTCTTGCCCTCCTCGGTACAGGCCTTGCGCACCTCGTCGCCATGCTCCTTCATCCATCCCGTGCTGCCACTCACCACCTTCACGCCCTGCTTCCAGGCCTTCAGGTAGTTGTCGTATGCCGTCCAGGGCGTGGTGAACTCAATGGCCACCTCGGCACTCCTGAAAGCCTCGCTCCCGAAGTCGTCCAGGTTGTCAATATCGATGATGCTGACAATCTCATGTCCCCTTTCCAGGGCAATCTGCTCAATCATACGGCCCATTTTGCCGTATCCTATCAATGCTATTTTCATACCTTATTAAATAATTATGGTGCAAAGGTAGGCTTTTTTGAGTAAAAATGCGTACTTTTGCGTCTAAAATTATATTATTATAACTATTGGACGCATGGAAAAGCTTCTTCACTACGCCTGGAAGCACAAAATCCTACCGCTAAAACCACTTCAGACCACTGACGGACAGGAACTGGAGATCATCGATCCGGGCATGAGCAACCATAATGCCGGACCCGACTTCTTCAATGCCAAGATACGGATTGGCGGGGTGATGTGGGCCGGCAACGTGGAGTTGCACATGCGTTCAGGAGACTGGTTCCTGCACGGTCACCATACGAATCCCGCCTATGACAATGTTATCCTTCACGTCTCTACAGAGCTGAACGAGAATACGATAGTGACCTCGACGGGCAAGCATGTCCCCCAGTTGCAGATGCCCATCCCGGAGCAGCTGCGAACAAACTACGAGCAACTGCTCACTACCATGGACTATCCGCGATGCCACAAACTTATCCCACAGTTTGAGCCGATGAAGGTCCATGCCTGGATGGACGCCCTGCTGGACCAACGGTTGCGTGAACGGTCTGCGCTGGTCCTGCAACGACTGGAACAAGCCGGCAACGACTGGGAGAAAGCATACATGACAACCCTGGCACGCAGTTTCGGGTTCTCACTCAACGGTGATGCCTTTGAGCGATGGGCCCGCATCATGCCCTTCCAGGCCGCCGGCAAGCATCGCAACCATCTTTTGCAGGTTGAGGCACTCTTCCTGGGAGTGGCCGGATTGCTTGAAAAGGCTGGCGATCAGGAACTGTCCAGGGAATACGCCTTCCTGAAGCATAAGTTCGGCATCACGGAGGAACTGCAGCTGAAAGACTGGCGCTACATGCGTACCCGGCCTCAGAATGCCCCGCATGTCAGGATGCACCAGCTGGCCTTGCTCTTCCAGCAGGAAAGCGCGACGCTGAGCCGGTTGCTTGAGGCTGAGTCGCTGGCGGCGGTTCACGATTGTCTGAATACGGCCGGATTGACCCCAGCCACCAGGAATCTGCTCGTCATCAATGCCGTCGTACCCGTACTCTGTGCATACGGACAGTATCATGAGGAAGAGGAATATATTGACCGGGCCATCCGGTTCCTGGAAGGCATAAAGGCGGAGGACAACCACATCCTGCGCCAGTGGAGGGACTGCGGAATCAAGGTCGATACGGCTGCAGACAGTCAGGCGCTGATCCAGCTCAAACGCCAGTATTGCGACAGGAAGGACTGCCTGCGCTGCCGCTTTGGATATGAATACCTGAAAATGTCAAGAACGATATGAAGAAAGACTACATCTATGAACTGAGGATGAAGGTGCGCGACTATGAATGCGACCTGCAAGGCATCGTCAACAACGCCAACTACCAGCATTACACCGAGCATTGCCGGCACGAGTTCCTGCTGGCAAACAACGTCAGTTTCTCGGAGCTCCACGATCAGGGCATAGACGCCGTGGTTGCCCGCATCTCCATAGAATACAAGACGCCCCTGAGAAGCCGGGACGAGTTTGCCTGCCGCCTGCGCATTGAGAAACAGGGAATCAAGTATGTGTTCTTCCAGGATATCTACCGTCTGCCCGATGAGAAACTGGTGGCGAGGTGCCAGATTGACACCGTGTGCATGCTCAACGGGGTCCTGATGTGCTCCTGCCCTCAGTTGGATGAGACGTTCGGCAAGTACTTTGCGTAACGCCGGGCACATTGTGTTATCATGCCTGGTGGCTATTATATAATCACTCAATCCCCCAACAAGAAACAAACCATTCCATGACAGAGCAGGAACTCCTATACACCATAGCCCTGACAAAGGTCACGCACCTCAACAGCCTTCACCAGCACCGCCTGCTGGAGACAATGGGAAGTGCCACGGAGATTTACAGGAACCGGACAGACATCAGGCAGGTCATCCCTGATGCCTCGCCAGCCTTGTGCAAGTCAATTTCCACGATGGATGCGCAACTTTCTGTGGCAGAAGAGGAAATTCGCTTCACGCAGAGCAAGCACATACAGTGCCTGGGACTGCAGGACGACGGATACCCGGCCCGGCTGCGTGAATGTCCGGATTCGCCCATCCTGCTCTATTACCGGGGAAACGCAGACCTGAACACGCGGCACATCGTCAGTATCGTCGGCACACGCAAGATCACCGAGTACGGAAAAATGCTTTGCCAGGGATTCCTGCGCGATCTCAGGCAACTTTGTCCCGATGCACTGATTGTCAGCGGACTGGCTTACGGGGCAGACATTCATGCCCAGCGGAACGCCCTGGATCAGGGTATGTCCACCATAGGTGTCATTGCACATGGCCTGGATCAGATCTATCCCCGCATACACCGCGATACGGCGGTCAGGATGGTCGGTCAGGGTGGACTGCTCACCGAATATCCCAGCCATACTGCCATAGACAAGATGAATTTCGTGGCTCGCAACCGTATTGTTGCAGGAATTGCCGATTCCACCGTGGTTATTGAATCGGCAGACAAGGGTGGATCGCTCATCACGGCCCGCATTGCCAGGGACTACAACCGCGACGTCTTCGCTTTTCCCGGTCGCATAACCGACCCCTATTCGGCAGGATGCAACCAGCTGATTGCCCGTTCGGAGGCACTTGCCCTGACCAGTGCAGAGGAGTTCATGAAGGCCATGGGATGGCAGAGCATGCAGGAACAGCAGGCCCTGCAGAGACAGTATGCCCAGCGCGAACTGTTCCCCGAACTGACGGGCGAGGAACAAAGAATCGTCGACGCCCTGGGTCATAATGAGGGCAAGGCTGTGAATCAGATTTCCATTGAGACAAACATCCCTTCAGGTACGCTCTCTGGCCTGCTTTTTGCCCTGGAGATGAAGGGCATCGTGAAGATGATGAACGGCGGGATGTACAGGTTGATGGGCTAAAGCCTGACGTCCTCCAGCTTGACCAGACCATTGACGATGGCATAGATGGTCAGGCCCGCAGCGCTGCGTATGTTCAGTTTTCGGGAGATGTTGCGGCGGTGCGTCATCACGGTGTTGGGCGAAATGAACATCTGCTCGGCAATCTCCTTGTTGGACAATCCGCGGACCACATGTACGATGACCTCCTTCTCACGGTCGCTCAGGTTGTCGTTGCCGCCATTGTCGCTGCCTTCATCCTCCATTGGCTCTGCATCCTGCATCCTGCCGCGCTCACGCACCTCAGCTTCCAGGTGGCGGACACATTCGGCAAAGAGCGTGTCCTCCAGCTGACAGTGCATCAGCAGGTCCTCCTCCACCATATAGATATCCATCAGGGCATCGTTCAGCAGCTGGGCATTGGCCTCGCTGGGATAATACTTGATGATGATGCTCTTCAGTTCGGCGATGCTCTTCTCCAGGCTGGCATGATTGCCTTCGTGCTCATTCACCAGATCACGGAAGGTCTCCCGTGGCAGGCGTCCCTGCAGCAACTGCTCCACAAAGGGGTGGACATGGGTGTTCTCATACTCCATGTGGCGCTGCACTTCTGCAGCGTATTCATCGTAGAATTTCAGTATCAGGAAGGCAATCTGGTTGTGCGTGGCACAGTCGATGGAGGCAATCAGCTTGCGACGGATGGAGGGCAGGCGGAAGTCCACGAAGTAGGAGTGGGAATTCTTCAGGTATCTCAGCATGTCTGGCAGCTTCACCTGCTCCCTCAACTCGTTGATATGCGCGTGGCCGGCGTTCTTTACATAGTTCACAACGGCCAGGAAAGTCCGGCAATCCACGTCGCAGGACTTGCATGCCTCCTCCACGCTCTGGTTGCCGAAACCCAGGCAGATGCCAAAGCGGGAGAGAATCTGCAACATGCGGTAGTCATCGCCTATGAGACCGCTCATCGGGTCTGTCTTCTTGTATGTCATGGCTGTTCTTTTGGGGGATTCAACTTTTGCAAATTCCTTGCTTGATCAAACTGTATGCAATATTGGCGGACGGACTATCCGGAACGGCCCGGACAACCCTGTGAAAGTGACCGATCAGAACCGGAAGTAGATCTCGCCCCAAAGTTCGTTGTGGTGACGGTCGGCCGACAGTTTGCTGTTCACATAGTTATACTGTAGCTGCAGCATCAGGTTCTTGTGGATCTGGAAGTTGGGGCAAAGGGTATAGATGCTGGAGAGCGATCCGTTCTGCGCATTGTCGCGATAGGCATCGTACTTCACATAAACCTTCAGCCAGGGTGTGCAGGGAACGCCCACCGTGGCATACCAGCCATCGGCACGACCGTTGCCTGCGCTGGCCTTCAGCACCTGGGTCTGCTGCGTGGCGTCATAACTGAAGTCGCTGATCCTGTGTCCCGTCTGGTGTGCATACTCGGCACGGGCACTCCATCCGTCGTGCTCATACTTCACACCCAGGGCATAGCGGTTACGCTGCGCCGTCACATTATTGTATTTCATGTCACCCTTCCATCCAAATACACCGATGTAGAGATCCTTCACGGGCTGAACCTGTAGGGTGCCTATCAGGTCCTTGCGGCCGTTGGCATCTGCATGGTTGATACCCTGTCCGTTGTAGGCTGCTACCTGGTAGTGGAACAGGCGGTGTCCGTCCCGTCCCACAGGCAACAGGTCGCCCTGCAGCTGCAAGCCCAGGTCGCGTCCACCCGACTGACTGCTCTCACCGCCGCAATAGTCGCTCATGCCCGCCAGCTTCTTGGTCATCTGGGCATAGTCGCCCACACCGACCTCCCAGGGATTGTACGGATTCTCGAATGTGAAGCAGCGCTTGAACTGTCCCACCTTTACCTCCAGTTCCTTCCAGTGGCTCCATGCCAGGAAGAAGTCCTTCACGTGGGGGCCCTTGGACGCAGCAGGATCGCCGCTCATCTCCAGTTGCAACCGGTACTTGAAGTCCGTGAGCAGCGTACCGTCCACATAGAGACGGATGTTGCGCGCATTGAAACCGTCGCCGCCATGGGCGCCGTCCAGGTCGCTGTACTTGTAGCTGCCGATGGCATAGCCGCCAAACCTGGGTGCGCTGGCCCACTTTGTCACCGTCCGGCCATACTCCGGCGTGCCCTCTTCTCCCTCGGCCGGCATGGATTGCCGGATGGCGGAATTCAGCAGCTCCGTCACAAAGCCCGAGGGTTCCGGTGCATCCACACCAACAGACTCCTCCTCACAATCATGCTCAGCCCACGCTGGGCCTGCTGCCGTGGCAAGCAGCATCAGGGTATAAAAGAAATGTCTCATCATGCAAACTGTTTTGCCGTGCAAAAATACAAAGAAAGCCCAAGAATGCCAAGTACATCGTCGCTTTTTATCCATCCATGGATGCATTTTCATCATAAATGGGGATTGCAGGATTGAAAAGAAAGCCGTATCTTTGCAGCCGCAAACCCAACAAATACCAAAAAGTGATGATACGACGCACCATCCTGCTGGCCAGTCTGATGCTTGGCACCGCAACCACCTTTGCCCAGAAAGAGGAAGAGCAAACGGAGACAGCCGATCTTATGGAACTTCACGTCATAGCCTCTCCGCGTGAGGAGGGAGCCATGCGTCGTCAGCCTGCCAGCGTCAGTCTGGTGGACAACCGTCAGCTGGAGGACATGCATGCCAGTTCGCTGAAGGGAGTCAGTACCCTGACCCCCAACTTCTTCATGCCCGACTACGGCTCACGCCAGAGCAGTGCCGTCTACATTCGCGGCATCGGTTCTCGCATCAACTCCCCGGCCATCGGACTATATATAGATGATGTACCTGTGCCAGACAAGTCCGCCTTTGATTTCGGACTCCTCGACTTGCAGCGTCTTGACATCCTGCGCGGTCCCCAGACCACCCTCTATGGCGCAGGCACCATGGGGGGCGTCATGAAGGCCTATACCCGTTCACCCTTTGATTTCCAGGGTACGGAAATCAGGATGGGCCTTGCCACAGGAGACCGTACCCGTCGACTCACACTGGGGCGCTACGACAAGCCCAGCGAGCGCTTTGCCTGGTCCTTCGGCGGTTTCTACAACGGTGGGGATGGATTCTTCCACAACGATTTCACGGGCGAGAGGCTGGACTACACTTCGGGGGGCGGACTGCGCCTTCGCTTCATGCTGCTCACTCGCAGGCAGTGGATGCTGGACATGGCGTTCAGTTTCGAGGTCAGCAACGAGGGAGCCTATCCCTACTACTACCTGGGAAGGCAGGACGGCAAGGCCGAGGATCATCCCGAACAGCTGGGTCGCATCAACAGCAACCTGCCCGGCAGCTACGACAGGAATACGACAAGAACCTCGATGAATGCATCGAAAAAGTTCCGGAACCTCGAACTGCGCTCCATCACCTCGCTGCAGCATCTCCGGGATTCCATGCAGATGGACCAGGACTTCCTTTCCAACGATATCTATAAACTGGCACAGGCCCAGCGCAACATCACCCTCACCCAGGACCTGCTGCTGAAATCCCGCAAGGCGGGCCGGTGGCAATGGATCAGCGGTGTCACGGCCTCCCTGCTCCACAGTCGTGCCAAGGCACCCGTGACCTTCCGCCAGGAGGGCGTGCAGATGCTGGACGTCCTCATCAACCAGAACGCCAATGCCCACATGCCCGTGGTGCAGTCCGGTCCCATGACCATGGCCTTCAATTTCAACGATCAGCTGCTGGGTGACGAACTGCTCTTCGACAACCAGTTCAAGACCGTCGCACTCCAGACCGGCGCCTTTC
>JAZRVZ010000036.1:0-44464 GCA_045599425.1 Bacteroidaceae bacterium
TCACCGTAGCGGTAGATGCTGCTGAGAAGGCCAAAGCAGTCGATGATGAGGCAGTCGGCCCGTTCAATATCCTCACGGGTGGCCTGTGACAGTCGCAAGGCAGGGCGTTCCAGCTTGCCCTCGATCTCACGGAGGTGCCACTCGTCGATGACATGGGGCGCCAGGATAAGCTTCATCTCCGGATGACGGTTGAAGTAGGGAATGATGATGTCCTCATCGGGTGTCCAGCTGCTGCCTGCCACCAGCAGGGGCCGACCGTTCTTGAAGCGCTCCACGGCCGGCAGGTTCCTGGCCTGACGGTTGATGTCAATTACGCGGTCAAAGCGGGTGTCGCCGGTCAGGGTGACATTGGTGTAGCCGATGCCGGCCAGGAGTTCCCGGCTTACCTCGTTCTGCACAAAGAAATGGGTGACGTAGTGCAGGACGCGGCGGCGAGGCCATCCCCACCAATGGAAGAAACCCTGGCTGGGACGGAAGATGGCACTGACCATATAGACGGGTATGTGCAGGAGATGGCAGGCCTGATAGAAGTTGATCCAGTACTCGTACTTGATGAAGAAGGCCATCTCGGGACGGACGAGGCGGAAGAAGCTCATCACGTTGCCGGGGGTGTCAAAGGGCAGGTAGCAGATGATATCCGCTCCCGGGTAATCCTTGCGCACCTCATAGCCGGAAGGGGAGAAGAAGGTGAGCAGGATCTTGTATTCGGGATGCTCACGACGGAAACGTTCCATCAGGGGACGTCCCTGCTCAAACTCGCCCAGGGATGCGGCATGGAACCAGACGTAGCGATCCGTCTTGCTGACCTTATGGCGCAGCAGGCGGAAGGTATTGACATGGCCCCTTACCAGCAGCCTGGCCTTCCTGTTGAAGGGACTGGCCAGTATGACGAGCAGGGCATAGATGTAGATTCCTAAGCTATACAAGGAGGTGAATGTGAAGGTTGGAAACTAAAAAGCGAAGGTTGAGGGATTGGTATCTCCATCCCTCAACCTTCCGTGTATTGTCTATCCCAATGTGCTGATGGCGAACTCCATTCGACGGATGGTCTCTTCCTTGCCCAGGAAGGCAGCCAGCTCGTACATGTCGGGACCCTGGCCGGCACCTACGAGGCAGACGCGCCAGGCGTTCCAGGGACGCAGTCCGTTCTGCTCCACCCAGGGATCAATCTCGGCCTTCAGGCCTTCGGCCGTCCAGGTAGCTACCTGGGAAAGACGGTCTGCAAAGAGCTGCATCTCTGCCGCAGCACCCTGCGTTTCCTCTGATGCGGGCTTCCAGTTCTTCCGGATGAACTTATCCTCTGCATCAAACTCCGTGGGAGCCACGAAGAAGAACCTGGTGAGGGGCCAGAGGTCTGAGGCGAAGCTGATGTTGCGCTTCTTCTTGTTGCCCTGGCCGTCAACGTATTCTATCACCTTGGTCTTCATCATGCGCACCACCTCGGCCATCTGCTCAGTGGTGGCCTCAATGCCCTGCTCACCGAGCACCTTGCCGAAAGCGGGAGCCCAGGCCTCATCGGGTTGCTGGATGAGGTACTGGTGGTTGAACCAGGCGGCCTTGATGTAGTCAAACTTGGCACCGTTCTTCGAGCACTTGCTGAGGTCGAAGTACTGCACCAGGTCCTCCAGGGTCATCATCTCATCGTGAGCCTCACCGGGGTTCCAGCCGAGCAGGGCCAGGAAGTTGACAACGGCCTGGGGCAGATAGCCCTTCTCGCGATAGCCGCTGCTGATCTCACCGCTCTTGGGATCGTGCCATTCGAGGGGGAACACGGGGAAGCCGAGCTTGTCACCGTCGCGCTTGCTGAGCTTGCCGTTGCCGATGGGCTTCAGCAGCAGGGGCAGGTGGGCAAAGCGGGGCATGGTGTCGGCCCAGCCGAAGGCTTCATAGAGGAGGACGTGCAGGGGAGCGCTGGGCAGCCACTCCTCACCTCGGATGACATGGGTGACCTCCATCAGATGGTCATCCACGATGTTGGCCAGGTGGTAGGTGGGCAGCTCGTCGGCACTCTTGTAGAGCACCTTGTCATCCAGCACGCTGCTGTTGATGGTCACCTTGCCGCGGATGATGTCATCCACCAGTACGTCGCGACCGGGCTCGATCATGAAACGCACGACGTACTGCTTGCCTGCCGCAATCAGTGCATCCACCTCTTCCCTGGGAAGGGTCAGCGAATTGCGCATCTGCATGCGGGTGGAGGCGTCATACTGGAAGTTCTCAATCTGCTGGCGCTTGGCGTCCAGTTCCTCCGGGGTATCAAAGGCGATGTATGCCTTGCCATTGTCGAGAAGAACCTGAACGTACTTCTTGTAGATATCCCTGCGCTCGCTCTGGCGGTAGGGACCGTGCTCGCCGCCGAAGCTGACACCCTCGTCAAACTGGATGCCGAGCCACTTGAAGGACTCGATGATGTACTCCTCGGCTCCGGGCACGAAACGGGTGGAGTCGGTATCCTCGATACGGAAGATGAGGTCGCCGCCATGCTGGCGGGCAAAAAGGTAGTTATAGAGGGCCGTGCGCACGCCGCCGATGTGAAGAGGACCGGTGGGACTGGGTGCAAAACGAACGCGAACTTTCTTCTCTGTCATAATCAGTGCAAATGATTTTAGGTTATTTTGTGCAAATTTACGACTTTTTTTTATATGGTACGATATATTTTTCGTATTTTCGCAGCAAAATTGAATCGGAACGAACGGGCCGGGCTGACTTCCCGCCCTTATTTTCCAACCATAGCCAAGGAATCATGAGCAGATACAACCATCCGCACACCCTGAAGAACAGGACCATAGCCGCACACATACTGGGAGGAATCCTGTGCGTCGCCCTGCTATGCCTGATGTGTCCCCACGAAGCCAGCACGAAGCTGAACTATAGCCTGAAAGAGCCCTGGGACTATGAACCTCTGATAGCCAAGGACAGCTTTGTCGTCTACAAGAGCGAGGAAGAGGTGAAAAAGGAGCAGGACAGCCTGAAGCAGCGCTACGAACCCTACTACGACGTTCAGCCGGAAGTTTCCCGGAAGGTCATTGACCGGTTCAGGGCAGAGCTGGACTCGCTGACCGCAGAGGAGCCGGCCAAGCGAAGCCTGACCCGTGCCGTGGTCAGGGATCTGGCCGCACACTACGAGGCCGGCATCATGGACAACGAGGCCCTGAGCCTGCTGCAGGACAACCGGACCGTGTTCATCCACAAATACGAGCATCCCACCGACATCACCTGCCCCCTGGACAGGATCTATTCCATACGGGCCACGCTGGAGGATATCATGCAGAACTCGGACAACGTGCGCAGCATCCTGCAGCGAAGCCAGCTGAGCCAGTACATCCAGGCCAACCTGACCTACAACCAGCGCCTCTCGGACTTCCAGAAGTCGGAGATTGACATGTTCGCCACGGCATTCGCCGGAAGGGTGCTGGTGGGTGAGAAGATTGTGGACAGGGGACAGATCGTCAGTCAGGAGATCTTTGACAAGCTTCGTTCCTATGAGCGGCATGAGATGGAGAAGGGACGCACGGGAAGCGAGCGCACGAGCCAGATCGGCGGCAATGCGCTGTACATCCTGATGGTGGTGCTGGCCCTGTACATCTTCTACTTCCAGTTCCGCAGCGACTATCTGCACACCCGGAAGTACATCCTGCTCATCTACCTGCTGTTCCTGCTGTTCCCCATCCTCTGCTATTCGCTGGCCAGGAATGACTTCCTGAGCATATACGTCGTGCCCTACTGCATGCTGCCCATTTTCCTGCGCGTCTTCATGGACTCCCGTACGGCATTCATCACACATCTGGCCTGCATCATGCTCTGCGCCCTGGCCACCAACCACCCCTTTGAGTTCATGTCCATCCAGATACTGGCCGGCCTGACGGCCATCTTCAGCCTCAAGCAGCTGCAGGAACGCAGCGAGCTGTTCAGGTGCGTTCTCCTCGTCACGGGTGTGTCCCTGCTGGTAAACCTCTGCATGGACCTTATCCAGATGAATTTCTTCAGCAGTACCGGCGTGGACGGGGAGACCTATATCTATATATGCGCGAACGGCATCCTGCTCTTCATCTCCTACCTCCTGCTCTTCCCCATCGAGAAGGCATTCGGGTTCACCTCCATGGTGACGCTGGTGGAACTCTCCAACATCAACCATCCCGTGCTGCGCCGCCTGTCGGAGGAGGCCCCCGGCACCTTCCAGCATTCCATGCAGGTGGCCAACCTGGCTGCCGCAGTGGCCAACGATCTGGGAGCCAAGAGTCAGCTGGTAAGGACGGGAGCCCTGTACCACGACATCGGCAAGCTGAAGAATCCGGTTTACTTCACGGAGAACCAGAGTGGTGTGAACCCGCACGATGGCCTGTCCTTCGAGGACAGTGCGCAGGTCATCATCCAGCATGTGCGCTACGGACTGGAGCTGGCAGACAAATACAACCTGCCACCCGACATCAAGGAACTCATTGCCACGCATCACGGTCGCAGCAAGACGAAGTTCTTCTACATATCCTACCGCAATGCCAACCCGGATGAAACGGTCAACGAAGAGATCTTCACCTATCCCGGCCCCAATCCCAAGACCGTGGAGCATGCCATCCTGATGATGGCCGACGCCGTCGAGGCCGCCTCACGCAGCCTGAAGGAATACACGGAGGACAGCATCGGCACGCTGGTGGAGAACATCATCGATGCGCAGTTGCAGGAAGGCTACTTCCGGCAGTGCGACATCACCTTTGCCAACATTGACAGGGCCAAGAACACCTTCAAGGAAAAACTAAAGAGCATCTATCACACGCGTATCACCTACCCGGAACTGAAGGGAATGAAAAAATGATTTCATTCACACAGGATCCACGTCGTAGTAGATCACCGCAGACCGATAGTCGCTGAGCCCACGGAAATAGTCTGCGATCTGGCGCAGGCGCATACGGATCTCAGGCAGGGAAGCGCCAAGTTCGACCTTCAGTACAATCTTACGGATATACATCAGCTGGACCCGGCCAACAGGAGGGGTCTCGGGGCCGAGCACCCTGTCGCCGAAGACCCGGCGCATCAGTTGTGCAAAGTCCACGGACAGGCGGTTTGCCACCTCCTCATGCCGGTGCTTCATGTACACATAGACCAGCCTGCATGCCGGCGGGAAGCAGAAGGCTTCACGCTCCTCCAGCGTCTCCTGGTAAAGAGAGGCATAGTCATTGTGCACAACCTGGGAGATGACGGGCAGATCCGGAGTCTTTGTCTGCAGCACAACAGCCCCCTGCCTGCTGCGACGACCGGCCCGGCCGGCCACCTGGGCCATCATCTGGAAGGCATGCTCGTAGCTGCGGAAGTCGGGCTGGTTCAGCATCGTGTCCGCATCCAGGATTCCCACCACGCTAACCTTGCCGAAATCCAGTCCCTTGGTCACCATCTGCGTACCCACGAGGATCTGCGTGTTCCCGCACTGGAAATCCGATATGATCTTCTCGTATGCAGTACGACTGCGGGTCGTATCAAGGTCCATGCGGGCCACGTTGGATTCCGGGAAGAGCGTCTGGATGTAATCCTCGATGCGCTCCGTGCCGTATCCCTGACTGAGCAGGTCGCGCCCATTGCATGCAGGACACTGCTGGGGAATCGGACTGTGGTAGCCGCAGTAATGGCAAGTCATCAATCCCTGTCCGCGATGATTCGTCAGACTGACGTCACAGTTCGGGCACCGGGGCACCCAACCGCAATCGTGGCACTCCACCGTAGGGGCATACCCCCTGCGGTTCTGGAAGAGGATGACCTGCTCCCCCTGTTGCAGGGCCTGGTTCATCCTGGCCAGCAACACGCTGGAGAAAGGCCCGTTCATCATTTTCCTGCGGCGTTGCTCCCCAATGTCAACCACCTCAATCTCAGGTAAAAGAACCTGCTGATAGCGCTGGTTCAGCTCAACGAGCGCATACTTTCCCGTCCTGCAGTTATAATAGGTATCCATGGACGGCGTAGCCGTGCCCAGCAACGTCTTGGCCCCCATCATGCGCGCCAGCACCAGGGCCGCACTGCGGGCATGGTAGCGCGGAGCAGGATCCTGCTGCTTGAAACTGTTCTCATGCTCCTCGTCCACGATGACCAGTCCCAGGTTGCGGTAGGGCAGGAAGACGCTGGAACGCACGCCGACGATGATATCGTACGGCTCGTCGGAAAGCTGCTTCTGCCACACCTCCACCCTCTCGGCATCGCTGTACTTGGAATGATAGACACCCAGGCGGTCGCCAAAGACCCGCTTCAGGCGGTCCACCAGCTGCGTGGTCAGCACAATTTCCGGCAGCAGATACAGCACCTGCCGCTTCCGCTGCAGCATCTCATGGATGAGGTGGATGTAGACCTCCGTCTTGCCACTGGACGTGACGCCATGCAGCAGACAGACGTCGTGCTTCTGCCAGGCCGCATTGATCTGATCCTTCGCCAGCCCCTGCCTGTCGCTCAGCGGACGCAGGACGAGCTCCGTCGGAATGTCACCCTGCGGGATGCGTCCCACCTGCTTCTCGTAGACCTCCAGTATTCCCTTGGCCACCAGCGAGGCAAAGACCGCGGCGCTGGCAGAGGACTGCTGCAGGAGATCGGCCTTGCTGACCTCAATGAGAAGCTGGGGATTGGACAGTCGTACGGCAGCCCTGGCCGCACTCATGGACAGGTAGTGCTCCAGCAGTTCCAGCTGCCTGGGCGAACGCTTCAGCTCCGCCATGGCAGCCTCCAGGCGAACCATGCTGAAAAATGCCTCGGACAGACGCACACAGGCCGTGGTGCGTGGCTTGTAGGTCTTCTTCTCGTCCTCCTCCTTCAGGCCGCTGGGCAGGGCTGCCTTGTAGACCTCGCCCACCGTACACAGGTAGTAGTCCGCTATCCACTGCCAGAGCCTCAGCTGCTGGGGCAGGAGGATGGGCGATGGGTCCAAAAGTTCAAGGGCATCCCTCACTGCACACCCCTCAGGTTCTTCCTGATGGATGCGAGTGACGATGCCCGAGTATTTCTTGCTCTTTCCAAAAGGCACGTTCAGGCGGCATCCCACTTGTACCTGCGAGGCAAAATGCTCCGGCAGGGCATAGGTGAAGGTGGAGCCTAACGGCAACGGAAGGATGACATCTGCATACATTGCCTATCTTCGTTCACGACGAGCGGAAACGCGTGGTGTGGAGGCAGCGCCCGATGACTTCTCCTTCCTGGCCGAGGATGAACGACGGTTCTCCGCGGGCTCAGACTTGGTGACCTTCGTCGTGGTCTTTACCACTTTGGCCTTCCTGCCCTTTGCGTCCTCAACAACCGCAACGCTGTCCTGCGCCTCGGGACTTGCCTCGACGTGTCCCCAGAGGTGTTCCTCGAAATCCTTCAGTTCCTTCTCGATACGATCCTGCTCCTTGGTCATGGCAGAATCCGTCTTGCAGTAGTCCTTGAGGGTCTGTCCCTGCATGTTGTTCGTCTTGTAGATCCTGCCCTCGTAGCGGTTCATGTTGAAGTAATCGGCCGCCGTCATGTTGGTCACATTGTTCAGGTCGCTGGACATCACGGGCAACTTGGCCAGGAAGGGGGCCACGTCATCATACCTTACCCAGAAGAGGGGCTTGGAAGTGTAGGCTGCCCCAGAAGTGCCGAAACCGTCCTCATCATCATCCCCAAAGTCGCTGGATACGGCAAACTCGTCATTGTACCCCTCCAGCATGATGGGACAGAGTGCCACCACCTTGGTATGGATGGTACCGGTGCGCTGATCCAGGTAGGAACTCTCCTTCAGATAGTAGCGCATGACTTCACGACTGGGAACGTCCGCATCGGCCACCGTCGGCTTGCCGTTCTTCTCCTCATAGTAGATGCTCTGGTCATTGAGGAAATCAATGAGGTTGATCCTGTCCTTCTCGGCAAAACTCTCATTGCCGTCCAGCTTGTAGGTATAGGCATTGATGCGTCCGGTCAGCACCAGACGGAAGATGCAGGTGAAGAGGTTCATCTGCTGGCCGTTGGGCTCCACGGGATAGTAAAGGGCGGCATTCCTGCTCTGCTTCAGGTCCAGCTGGCGATAGATATCCCTTCGCCAGTTCACGTCCTCGGGCATGGCATCCTTGGTGGGGAACATCAGCGACGCACGGTCTACGGTTGCTGCTGTCGTCGCCTTATTGGCCTGGGCTGCCGTATTCCGGTTGGCGGCACTGGTGGCCGTCCTGTTTGCCGTGGCAGCAGAGGTTGCAGTCCTGCGCTGTGCAGGCTGTGCTATCATGGCAGACGCCACACATGCCAGCAATATCGTTACAACAAGTTTCTTCATATCGTAGTTGTCGGTTATGAGGTTTTGAGGTTTGGCGGTTGGACGTTTTTTCGAGCTATCGAGCTATCGAGGGATCGGTTTGAGTTGGCGGTTCTGCTTTGTCAGTTCACGATGACCTCCATCGCACCGTTCAGCGTGCGCTCCACCCCGTCGGGTCCAACGGCACGGATCTTCGAGAGGTAGAACCGCTTGCCGCGACCCAGCTGACGGATCATGTTCTTCTGACGGTCCGTGAATTCGGCATCGTTGCTGACCAGGGGAACGGCGTTACCCATGTTGTCAAAGAAGGTTGCCTCGAATCCCTTCACGGAGAAGGGAATGTTCAGCAGACCGTCATCAATGGCCGCACTCAGCCTGGTGGCATTCATCAGGGCCTGCTTGCTCAGTTTGCCGCCCTTGAACATGTTGTCTCCATCCATGATGAAGGCCGTGGGATCGGGCAGCTTGCGCACACGGTAGCTGAACTTGCCCATCTCCTGGGTACGTCCCTCCGTCTGGGCCGTGACGGTGAAGACCGCCTCGCCGCCCACGTTCGTGGGACGGGCCACGTACTTGCCATTGCCCTTGGATGTCAGACTGCCGCCCGTCATGCTGAGGTTCACCTGATTGATGGGCACACCCGGCACACTCACGCTCATGGGGTTGTCATAGCCGGCATAGAGCACGTTCATGATGTCCGCACTCACCGTGGCACTGGGTGCCACCACGGTATATTTCTGCTCAAAGTCACGCTTCACACGCTCGCCGCTGCCGTTGACCATCTCAATGTAGCCCTTCAGGGTGAAGTCGCCCGTAGAACCGCAGGTCGTCTCATAGATGCCATGCTCGTTCCTGAACTCCTTGCCACCCACGTAGATGGTGGGACGGTTGGTGGTATCCACGGCGGCCATGATGATCTGGGCACTGAACCTGCCGCCCTGGACGATGGTCTGGGAACGGGGAATGACGTAGGCATTCAGCTCGTTCACACGGATATCCTTCACGTCGATGTTGCCGGCCAGGGTGTGTAGCACCTCACCCTCGGCATAGCGCACGTCGCTCTGCAGCTTGGTCAGCAGGGTCACGGCTGCAGCCGTGGGCATCGTCTCAAACATATACTCCTGCCAGTTCTTGCCCAGCTGCCTTCCCTTTTCCGGGATTTCCGTGGACAGGTTGCTGGCAATCACGGCCTTCTGCTGTTCGTCGGTCACCATGCCCAGGATCTTCTCGCGGTAACTGTTGATGGCATCATACAGTTCCTGTCCCCTGCCGGTACCCGGTGCCAGCATCACCTGCGTGGCTGCCTCCAGGTCCTCACGGTTCCTGATATTGTGTACATCAGCCTCCTCACCGTCGCTCTTCCTGACGATGCTCATCTTCAGGTCCTCGGCCAGGTTGTAGAGCTTGTCGCTGATCTCGCGTACGGACTGCGCCTTGTCATACCACTCCTTCACCTTCGTCGGATTCGCCTTCATCTGCTCCTCGAAGGTCGCATAGATGCCGGCGTTGGTCTGCGTGGCATTCTGCGTGGAACGGTTCAGGCTCTCCTCCACCAGCGAGAATCCGCTGAGTACGTCGCTGCTGACATTCAGGGCCAGCATCGCCATGAGGACGACGTACATCAGATTGATCATCTTCTGACGTGGAGACTGCTTTTTCTTCTTAAACTGTGCCATGTGATAGCCGGTTTATGCCTCGGTGGAAGGTGCTACGGGACTTCCTCCCATATTGACGGTAAGTGCCTGGATCATGCGGGCATATACGTTGTTCAGTTCCTCGATCTGATGAGCCATCCGCTTGGTCTGCTCATCAATCTGCTCAATGGTGTTGACCTGCTTGCTGATGTTCCTCAGCTGCAACTCGTAGACGGTAGCGATACCGGTGAGCGTACGGTTGAGGTTCTCCATCTCCTCGCTGTCCGTGCTCATGCGCGAGGCCTGTATCTTCACGCGGCCCAGCACTTCGGTCAGCTCGGTCAGCTCCTCGGCATAGTTCTTCACGGCCTCCTCGATGGCAGAGGGATCGGTGGCCTGAATGGCAGCAGGACTGATAGCTGCACCTTCGGCCACGCCGGCACCCTCGGTGACGGAACCACCCACAACGACAGGCGAACCGGCCATTACGGAACCGCCGGCCACAATCGGACCGCCGGCATATACCACACCGCTCTTGGGAACACCGCCACCGATAACGATGGGAGCACCATCCTCCTGAACGGCCGCCTCCGTGGCCTCAGCGTCAGTATCGGCAGCCTCACCTGCGGGCAGGCCAGCCACCACAGCGCCATTCAGTGCGGCAGCATCACCCACAACGGGAGCACCGCCATAGATCACGCCGCCTGTCTGTGCAGCCAGCTTTTCCTCCACCTTCTCCGTGACACGCTCGAAACCGGCGATGAAGAACACGAACACCTCGGTACCCATGCCGATGAACAGCATCAGGTTGGCACCCTCAAGGTGGGTCAGCTTGAACAAGGTACCCAGAATTACGACGGCAGCACCCCAACTGTATGCATACTGCATGAAGGTCTGTCCTGCCATGGAGTCCATCCACTTCTGGATAATCGAAATCGGATTGTATTTACTACTTGCCATTTTGTCTCTATATTAAATAAGGTATTTCTACTTCTTCCTGGCCGAAGCCTTTATGGTGGATCGCGTGGCAGCCTTCAGGGCAGCCCTGCTGTTGTCCGTCACCATGGAGCGGACACAGCGGAAACCGATGTACGAGCGGGGCTGGTTCTGGTACTCGTAGCTGCGCCAGGCCGAACGGATCATGCTCTCGGGATCCTTCCACGAACCGCCCCTCACCGACTTCTTCGCCAGGCGATAGGGATCGGGCGCCACACCGTCGTTCTGCTCCCGGCGGATGATATTGGCATTGTAGCGCAGCTCGGGATTCATGTCGCTCATGCTTTCCACGCCCGCCTCGGTATATACGGTGTTGGTCCACTCGGCCACGTTGCCCGCCATGTCATACAGACCGTTGCTGTTGGCACTGAAGATGCCGCACTTGCTGGTAATGATCGATCCGTCCTTGGTATAGTTGCCACGGTCGGGCTTGAAGTTGGCATAGAAGCATCCCTTGTCGCTCTTCACCTCGCCGCTCTCCCAGGGGAAGGCACTGCCCTCCTTGCCGCGGGCGGCAAACTCCCACTCGGCCTCGCTGGGCAGGCGGTAGCGCTGGATCTGCCTGGCCTGACCGCCCAGTCCCTTCAGCAGGAAGTCCGTGCGCCATGCACAGAAGGCATTGGCCTGTTCCCAGGTCACACCCACCACGGGATAGTCGTCGTAGGCAGGATTGCAGAAATAGAGCTTCATGTAACGCTCGTTGTCGGCGTTTTGGAAGTCGTTCACCCAGCAGGTCGTATCGGGATAGACATTCACGATGTAGGTGTTCAGGAAGTCCCAGGGACCGGTCAGCTCACGCGTGATGGTCTTGCGGATGATCTTGCCGTCATCGTCAACCCATGCCGTGTCCTTGCTGATCATCACCCGCTCCGTGCTGATGGCATGATCCGTGTTCAGGTCGCGCTCCTCTGGATTCATGCGATAGCGGCGCTGGGCGGCAGCCGCATAGTCATAGATCTCATAGCGGTAGTTCATCTGACTGGCATCCAGCATCTTCGTACCGTCGATGGGATGCGTCACATAGACGCTCTCGATGGCCCTCTGCTCATCCTCGTTGGGCTTGCGGGGGATGGGCTTGTTCCAGTTCAGGTGAGGCGTGATGGGATTGCCCTCACGGTCCTCCTCGATCTTGTAGGTCTCATCGCCGCCGTATGCAGGGTCGGCCAGGCGCTCACGGATGATACTGTCGCGCACCCAGTTGACAAACTGACGGTACTTGCTGTTGCTGACCTCATGCTCATCCATCCAGAAACCGTCAACGGAGATGTCACGGCTGGGGAAACCTGCCCCCCAGAGGGAATCATTCTCTTCCAGTCCGATCTTCAGTGAACCCTTGTGCACGGCCACCATGCCGAAGGGGGCAGGCTCACTGAAGGCCATGCCACGCGAACCGGTCACTTCACCTCCCGCCGCATTGGCATTGCTCATCGCACCGGCACAGGATGCCAGCAGCACCAGCGCCGATGCCATTACTGCCGCAATGTATATGTTCCTTTTTATCATAATTTCTCTATATCTTGGATTCAACCATTCGTTTTGATTCCTTTCATCCTGCCTGCCTCCCCCCTTTTTCAGGAGAGGCCCTGGAGGTCCTACAGCAGCCTGACACTCTGGTGCCTGTTCTTCCCCTTCTTGAAGAGGTTCAGGTCCGTCTGGTAGCCCAGTACCAGCTCGTGGGTACCGTTCAGGACACCGATGCCGCCGGTGTACACCTCATAGCTGTACCCTACGCTGATGCCATGGAAGACCGTGCCCAGCAACACACCCACGGATACCGTGGGACTGTAGTTCAGGCCGCCGTACATGTGCAGCTTCTCACCGTTGTAGGCCAACCGCGCCGTAAGGTCTCCACGCCAGTTCCTGAGGTCCGTGCGCAGGATGCCCGTTGCATGCAGCGCAAATTCCGGCTGACGGAACTTCAGCGTGTACCCGCCCTGTGCATACAGCAGCGGCCTGACGGTCATCTCGTTCGTCTTGCTGTCCCCAAGCCTGACGGTGGGGTTCAGGCAATGCATGGCACTCAGTCCGGCATACCACAGGTTCCTGTAGCTGTATCGCAGACCGGCATCCAGGTCAAGGCTCATGCCGTTCACCTGACTGCTGGGGAAGGCGGGGTCGCCGCTGTCCGTCATGTCCAGCTTCGTACCGTCGAAGGTGGCATTGAGGAATCCCAAACGGACACCTCCGCTGAGGCGTCCACCCTTCAGGGGATGATGGTAGGCGTACTGCAGGTACATCTTCTTGTTGGAGAACAGACCCACCTCGTCATTCATGAACCCCACTCCGGCACCGTGCCGGGGGCCGATGAAGTAGACGGGGATATCCACGTTGACAAGCATCGTGGCCGGAGCATCCTCGAAACCCACCATCTGCATGCTGTAGGCTCCCTGCACGTCCAGCAGGCCGTTCAGTCCGCTGGAGGCGGGATTGTAGTAACTCTGCAGCGCCCAGTAGTTGGTGAACGCCACATCGTACTGTGCCTTGGCCACCTGGGTCGCCAGCAACGTCACTACAAACCACAGCAGTCTTTTCATCCTGATACAAAAAACGGGAAAGATGGCATTTTATTGTGCCACCTTCCCAAAAAAACGTTTCTTTCCTACAGAAATCCCCAATCCATCAGCATACGGGCAGGGAATCCGGCTTAGTATTCGTCTTCGTTGAACAGGAAGTCCTCCTTGGTGGGATAGTCGGGCCAGACATCCTCAATGGTCTCATACACCTCGCCCTCATCCTCGATCTCCTGCAGGTTCTCAATCACCTCCATGGGAGCGCCGGAGCGCATGGCATAGTCAATCAACTCTTCCTTGGTTGCAGGCCAAGGCGCATCTTCCAGCTTTGAAGCAAGTTCCAAAGTCCAATACATAGTTCTGCCTAATTTAAAAATTAAATGTTTAACAGTTTTTCGTTTTTGGCGCGCAAATATAGGAAATTAAAATGAATCCGTCAACTTTTCGACCATATATTTTCCTCCGTACCCGCCAAAAGGTTGATTTTGCGGGCCAGGACGAAGAGATAGTCGCTCAAACGGTTGACATACGCCATGACCAGCGGACTGACGGGCGCCTCCCCGGCCAGGGCATGGATGCGGCGCTCCAGCCTCCGGCAGACACATCGGCAGACATGGGCCACGGCAGCCCCGCGCTCACCGCCAGGCAGGATGAAGCCCCGCCAGGGCGGCAGGGTCACGTTGATCTGATCGATGGCTTCTTCCAGTTCTTCTATCAGCTCCTCCGTCACCGTGCTCTTGGGCTGCTTCTTGCAATCCACGTCCGTGGCCAGTTCGGAACAGACCACAAACAGGGTATTCTGGATGCGGGTGACCAGCGAGACATCAACCTCCTCCATCAGGTAGGTCAGCAGCAGTCCCAGCTGACTGTTCAGTTCGTCGGCCGTACCGTATGCCTCCAGACGGGCATGGGTCTTGGGCACGCGCTTGCCTCCCACGAGGCTCGTCATACCGGCATCACCGGTTTTCGTGTAAACTTTCATGATTATTCAGGAATTAAGAATTTGTCCTTCAGAAACTGACAATGTAGTCCTGCCTGTTGTACCTCGGGTCAAAGAACGCGATGCCCAGGTCATAGAGGTCGAAGCCGATCACCTTGGGCAACCCATCCCACCAGTCCCTGTACCGGTGCACATTGGCCAGCAGCAACAGCGTATCAGGCCCCAGCCCGGCAAGCACAGTCTCATCCGGTTCAGCCAGGAATATCAACTGTCTTCTCCCGGACTCACCCAGGCATTCCATTCGTTTTTCCCCGGATTCACCGGTACTTTTCGCCCTTTCGCCCGGCATGGGCACAACCTGTCCGCAGCCCCCCTCTATCACCTTCGCCCCGGGACATGCCGCCGTCAGACTGGCCCTCTCCAGCGCATCCGCCCCACACAGGATCATCCGGTCCGGGTGCTGATAGTTCGAGAGGCGGAACAGGAGGTGCAAGTACCTGCGCACCCTGAACCTCTGCCACCATGCCAGCCTGGCATCCAGCTGCGCGAAGGCATAGTAAGGCAACGACTCGTACACCACATTCTCCAGCAGGGAGAACGCAAAGGGCGAGTGCACGCCATATCCGCAACGATGACGGAAACGGCGGAGCCAGAGCAACGGGTCACGGAATGCTGGTGTCATGGTACGATCCGGAATCAGACAGTGCAAAGGTAAGGAAAATAAATCACCCGTGCAAATTTATCTTCCATTACTAACGATTACCCTGCAGACTACGCCTTGGAGACATTCTGTCCGGCATGCCACATGGCAGGAGTCTGTCCAACCATCTTCTTGAATACGGTGCTGAGGTACTGTGCATTTTTGAAACCGCACTCAATGGCTACAACCTCCTGTGTGGCAGTGGGGTTGGCCAGCATGTAACGCATGGCCTCCTCGATGCGATACCGGTTGATGATGTCGCGCAGGGGCTGGTCGAAATGGGCATTCAGGGCCGTGGAGAGTGTTGTTCTGCCTACCCCAAGCCGTTCGCAGATGGTGCTGGCCGTGAGGTCTTCCTGAAGGTAGAGTTTCTCCTTCTCCATGAGTTCCAGGAATCTGCTGGCCACCATGTCCGTCTTGGGCCGGGGTTTTCTGTCAGGTGATGATGCCGGACGGTCAGCGACTTCTGTATCCTCTTCCCTGATTGTCTCCCAGGCCTCCTCACCCCCTGCCGTTTCCCGGGCATTTTCCCCATCAGACTGTTCCCCTGTCACCCCGGACACCCCTGTGGACACCCCCTCTGTTCCTCCTGCCGCAGTCTCTGCCGCATCACTCTCTGCCCCAGACAGATGAGAGAGGCCATACAGGGTTACGGCAGCTCCCTTCCTGCCATAGAACTCGACATGTGAGGCGCAGTGCTTGGCGGCAGCAACCAGTACGGTCAGGGAGAGCCCCAGCGCAGGGTGGAGCACCAGCAACCTGCTGCCCAGTAACATCACAGGTATCATCAGGACAACCTCACAGAGTACAAGGAAGGCGAAGGCACGCGACTGGGAGGTTTCCTTTCCCTTGAAGAAGAAGCGCAGGACATCCCCCAACCTGTATTTCTCATTAAGGTGAATCCTGACACACTCTGTCAGGACGAGCAAGGCTCCCAGGCCTCCCATTCCCACGAAAAGGTTATAGGTACAGAAGCAGTAGGTGCGGGTCAGTTCGTTGTTCAGTTCCCCGGGCAGGGCAGCGAATCCACCGGTGCTGGCAAAAGCCCTGCTGACCTGAGCCGCGGTATCGAACCCGATAATATAACAGAGTATGTTGACGATGGCGGCCAGTGCGACCGGCGGTGCGAGCAGGGCAAACATGGTCCTGGAACCGAAGGGGCGGCCAGTGCGGTGGATATGCAGCGTGGAAAGCATGTAGACAGGAAAGAGTATGCCTGCCGGGATGCAGATAGGCTCCAACCGGACCATCGTCTCGTAATCCACTGTGGGATAGACATAGATGCCATAGAGGGCATAGAAGAAGGTGGAGAAGAGCAGTGCGATCATGTACTGCCTCTGCTGGTCAGTCTTCATTTTGAAAGACAGGGACACCATCCACAGCAGGGACACCACACAGGGGAGGAAATAGATCAGCGAAAGAATCATTGTGTGAAAGAACCGTTGTCGTTTGTTGGTTTGTATTGTATCCTTCAACCGGATTTCGTTATGCAAATTTACATATAAATCCTTAATCCGCCTTTATAAATTTGTTCAAAATGCACGAATTTTCATAAAAACACCGCATTTTCCATAAAAAGTTATAGTTTTTTTTGCTGTTTCCATAAAAGATTGAACAAGCCCCCATACTACCTTTGCACCAGATTTCAGGGGCGGCACAAGGCCACGGGTCTGGACAGGCCCCGGGAACAACCAAAAGAAAACATATAAAACAACCAGTGTAAAATGAGATTGCGAAATGGTCAGGTTAAGAATAGCACGTGCCCTGCAGATGACCTGCAGCCTGCTGATTATGGTATCTATCATCGCCATCATCGTGGCCTACTGCTTCCTGCGATAGGCCACCCTACGACGAGAAAAGAGAAAACAAAACAACAATTATTTTAATTCATTATTTATCATGGTAACAAAACAACGAAAACAAACCTCATGGGCACGCTGGCTCTACGGCCTGTGCCTGGCGTTTTGTCTGGCTGTCTCGCCGAAGGCCTTTGCAGACTGGACGAATGCTGACTCGTATGGAACATCGTTAGGCTATTGGGTGACGCATGTGCCGACACTTGATCAGCCATACTACACCATACGCTACCCGTCACTCGACGAGGGTGGCACTGACGACTACCTGATGTTATGCCGTCTCTATGCCGGTTCTGACAAATCGGGTTATGCCACTTGGCTGAACAACAAATCATGGACATTCTCGAATCCGCCAGCAACGGCTGCCGGTACCAAATTCTGGTATGAACGGAGCTACTATGACTCAAACAAAGGCATATATAATACGCATATAGGTGTAGGTTATAGAACAGGCAGAGAGAGTAGTGGTGACCACTACAGCCCAACAATCAACTTCTATCCATCGGACATCTGGTCGGCAGAGCAATTAAAGTACTTTTTCTTCCGTATGACAGGTTTCTGGGATTATGATGATGACTGGGGCGATGGTTACTGGATGGGTCAAAGCTCTATAAATTATGGAGGTGATATCGGTGATGATTTCTCAAACAAATCGGGTGGTGACGGATTGATCTTCTATGCGCCAGCCAACTATGGTGTGGTAGAAACCGAAGAACTGACATTTAAGCATGGTGCAGACGGTAAAATCGCGTTTAGCAGAAATAACGTCAAGACCTATTCGATATGGACAGCACATTATGGATTTACGTTCAGCGACGCAAACCCCGGCAACTTTCTCACAAAGGGTTATGATGCCGGTACTTTTGAAGTGAAGAACGGAGAAGTGTCGGGCAGCATCTCGATGCCAGACGGATGGGATCCAACAAAGCCTTATACACTCTATTATCACAAATACTTGACCCGTACGCAGTCTGTAAGTGGCTATACGGTCAATCAAGGTATTGATGGTACTATCCAGGAACTAAAAATGCCTGGCTTCATTTATCCAACCAACCTCGAATACACCCCTGAAAAATGGAATGAACGGATTGTGCTGAAGTGGTCGGTTGCAAACGATGACGGTGCACACGACTCAGCAGGCAAATGGTACATATTCCGTAAGGCTGAAGGCGAATCGGGATATACAAAACTTGATGCAGTGGTCAAGGGACAGACCAACTACACCGACAATGACGTCGAGATGGACAAACAGTATTCCTACTGTGTGACCTTCGTACCTGACTTGTTCGGTGAAATCTCCGAACCTCACAATTCAAAACTCACCGCTGAGACAACTGCAAGCGTCAATCGCTCTTTTACATTCCCTGAGACAAAAGCCATAACCACTACCCATGGTAACGGTGGCATCATCATCACATGGACAGCGGAAAAGGACGGTCATGAGGTGAAACTTCAGAAATTTGATGAATCATCAAACCAGTGGAATGACATATATGTAGGTACAGCTTCGTCATACACTGACGAGGATGTTGTGTCACTGGCAACATACAAATATCGTGTGAAAGCCACCCATTGGGAACGCGACTTCTATTCGAAAGAGATAGAGATCACCTACATGGAAATGTCTGAAATATCATCGGTTACAGCCTCTCAGGGTCTGTACACCAATATGGTCAAGGTCAACTGGGCAGTAAAGCAACTGGGTACGTCGCAGACCCGTTTCGTAGTCAGCCGCCGACTGCTCACTGCCCCCAATTCTGTCTATTCAGATATCTATGAGGTACTTGGTACAGCCTCAAGTTACTATTTTGAGGATGTCAGTGCTCAAGCTGGGCAATACTATTACTATAAGGTAACTGCATACGCAAAACATCCTACCACTGGTGGATGGACCAAGGGTAACAGCCTTGAAGCCGATGGTTTCAATGTTGCAAACGGTATTATATCCGGACGTGTTGCATACGGCAGCGGTACGGCAGTCAGCGATGTCACCGTACGTTTGTCGAAGAACACTGACGACGATGACAACACACCACAATTTTTCGCCTATCAGTCAACCGACGCGAGTGGAGTACTTTCATGGCAACCACGCGAGGAGTTTGCTGAGACCTATCTGGCTGGCAAGCCCTTCACCGTACAGTGCTGGGCCCGCGCAGACCTAGGCCGGCAAAACACAGACGAACTTCCTGTTATCTCCATCGGCAACCAGGTGTCCGTAGTACTAGGATCTGCCGACGAAGATGGGTTCCGTCCAGTGATGCTCGTTGTCAGCGGACAGGCACAGAACACGGGCCTGAAGGCTCAGGACGACAAGTACTACAACTATTCACTGGCCTGCAACGGAACGAACTATCAGGTCATGATGAGCGATGCTGACGTCAACATTGAAGAAAACAAACGGATACAACAGTTCACGACCACAGGTAATGCAATCAACTGGAATCCGGATTCTGATTATGCAACACTGCGTATTGCAGCCGATGCCGAAGGAACAAATTCATTCATAGGCAATGTAGATGATATCCGTGTATGGAATCGTGTACTCTCATACAAGGAAGTACTGCGTTACTACAACCGCATACTCTCTGGTTCTGAAGCAGGTCTGCTCTGCTACTGGCCACTCGATGAAGGCGTGTCAGGCATTCCTTACGCGTATGACTACAGCAAGACCAATGGAATTATCAACGGCAACCATGCCACTTTGAGCAAATATGCCGTAGTAACAAGTTCTGTACCAACGCAGTCACAACTCTCACTCTACGGAGAAACCGACGAACAAGGTAACTATACCATCAGAGGTGTACCATTCTCAGGTGAAGGTACAAGCTATACCATTACACCAATATTGGGCGTTCATGAATTCAACCCACACTATTCAAGCCGATACATCAGCAACAGTTCTCTTACTCATAGTGCTGTGGATTTCAGTGACGTAAGTTCTTTCCCCGTCAGTGGTACAGTGCTGTATGAGGGTACTACGATTCCTGTGGAAGGTATTCAGTTGATGGTGGACGGAATCCCCGCAGCCAGAGACGGCAAGGCCATCACGACGAACAACAAGGGTGAGTTCAATGTTGACGTACCTATCGGTGATCACTTCATCAGTCTGAGCAAGAACGGTCACACCTTCGTGGCCGACGGACGTTTCCCAGCCGACCCTGACGGTGTAGGCCACCGCTATACCTTCGAGAAGGCCATGAGCGGACTGAAGCTATGGGACAACACCAAGGTCAGCGTGGGTGGCCGCGTAGCTGGTGGTAATATCGAGAACGACAAACCAGTGGGTGTAGGTGCCGGTAAGGCAAACCTGGGTAAGGCTGTCGTCAACCTGACTTTCAACGGCAGCGACCGCTACTACATCAATGCCAAGGAGGTGGTCAACGGACTGGTCACCAGCTATGAGCAGAGCGATGAGCAGCACGACTTCGCCCAGGCCAGCGACAGCGTAAAGAGCAAGGCATACGTGCAGGGTGGCAAGAATTTCATCACCATCGAGACCGACCCCAGGACGGGTGAATGGGCTGCCATGCTTCCTCCCCTGAAGTACGAGGCACAGAGCATCACCATCCCAAGCCAGCCAGAACTGGACTTCACCAGCAAACTGGGAACCATCGATGCATCCAATGCCATGATGGTGCTGACCGACTCAATCGAGACGAACCAGCCAGGTACAGACGGCTATGCACGTTTCAATCACACAGCCCTCTATAAGGTTGCTTACTACAGCGAGTCTTCTTTCGACGTGGTTCAGGAAGACAACGGTGCATTCGGTGAGAAGGAGTATGCCGCAACGACCATCAATGGTCTGGACACCATTCCTCTCTACACGGTAAACAAGGCAGACGGTACCATCGACTATGCTTTCGATGCCCCTGTCTTCGTACAGTATCACAAGTACAGATTCAAGATCCGTGGCTACGAGCAGTATGTCAACAAGGATGATGCTGAGCCTGTCATCGACAAGGTTCCTCTGGCAGGCCTGAAAGTGACGGTCAAGAACGAGATGGCTCTCTCTACATCCGTTGTACTCGCCACCGGCGAGGTACACCAGGTGGAAGGCGACGAGTTTGATCTTGACTCAGTGGGCTGTGCAAACTATGTCTTCACGGCAGGTCTGCCTAACCTGCAGGCACCCTACCATCGTACCATGGCATTCAGCTACAACATTGACGGAACCGAGCTGCAGTGGAAGGGCAACGGCAACTTCAAGGCCATCGTGGCCGGTATGCTGCCTCAGGGCAACGACTTCGTAACCGAAGGTCCCGACAAGCCTCTGATGATCCTGCGTGACCCTCCAGGCACAGCTTCAAGTGCTACATGGGCAAGAGGCCATAGCAAATCCACGGTTACCACATACAACAACTCCATCAATACCGGCGCCGGCACGAATACGACTACCAAGTTCGGTGCGAAGCTTGCTACTTTCGAGGGTCTTGGCTTCGGTTTCATCACAGAAGCAGAGTCAAAGTGTGAGTTGGATGTGGGTCTGGAGGCCAACTATACCTACGATCATGAGAATACCCTGAGCATGACTACCACTACGACCACTGAGATCTCCACCAGCGATGCTCCTGACTATGTGGGTGCAGCGGGTGACGTCTATATCGGCGTATCGACCAATGTCGTACTGGGTCAGTGTAAGGATCTGAGCATCAAGAAGGATGAGGTAACCGGCGAGTATGGATTCAGTGTTGACGACATCCTGATGAGCAGCGAGCAGTTTACCACCTCGTTTAACTACACTCAGGCCTACATCGAGGGAAGTCTGATTCCC
The DNA here is from genome assembly GCA_045599425.1 of Bacteroidaceae bacterium. Classification (GTDB taxonomy): domain Bacteria; phylum Bacteroidota; class Bacteroidia; order Bacteroidales; family Bacteroidaceae; genus Physcousia. Next base: position 21,650 of record JAZRVZ010000036.1, read on the forward strand.
AACTTGGAGAAGCAGCGTGACAACCTGCTGGTACAGGTGGCAGACGTGAACAGCGTCGCTCGTCCTGCAGCAGGCAAGGATCCTCTGTACGTTACCACCCTCTCGCCCGATGACAAGAATTTCGGTACGAGCAACAGCGACAAGGCTGTCTGGGGCGACAAGGCCGTGACATTCGGTGGTACCGACCTGTTCAAGGCAGGCCGCTGGAATGGTCCCTCCTACTCCGTCATCCTGCCTGTAGACTGTCAGGACTTCTCCGACAAAGTTCAGTACTACAACTCTCAGGTCAGGAACTGGCAAAACATGATTGCCAGAAACGAGGAGGCAAAGGTAGAGGCAATTCGCCATCGCGATAACCGCGATTGGCTGATTGAGAACTACTCTTTCGACTCTGGTTCAAAAGTAACTTACAGCGTGGAGAAAGACACTACACGTTCTGTCATGGATACCAACGGTTTCGAGCTGAACCTGTCATCTGCACAGCGTTTCGGTGCGTCATTCAACGGTACGGGTGTTGACTTTGAGATCTCAGAGCATGTGAACGAGGCTGCAAGCTGGGGCCACGGCTGGGACGAGTCCAACAACGCATCCTTCACCTTTAACCTGGCAGAGGATGGCAACAACGACTACCTCTCAGTGGACGTATTAAATGACAAGAAATACAACTACTCTCCCATCTTCTACACCCGTGCCGGTGCCACTTCAGGCCCGTACGAGGACGAGGTGGTGACCAGCTACTACAAGCCTGGTACCGTGATCCAGCAGAAGACCCTGCAGATCGAGAAGCCCGAGATGTCCGTACTTGATCCCCTGGTAACCGGTGTTCCTGCCGGCAAGGAGGCCAAGGTACGCATCAAGCTGCGCAACATGTCCGAGACCCAGTCCGGTCTGTACTACGGCCTGAAGGTCATGCCCGCCACCAACCCCAACGGTGCACAGATCTTCATGGACGGCAAGAACATCGCCACCGGTGTCGACATCCTGCTTCAGGGCGGCGAGGAGATCCAGAAGACCCTGACCATCCGTCAGAGCGACGAGGACATCCTGGAATACAAGGATATCGTACTGCGCATGTACTCCCTGACCCAGCCCGAGGATGGCACGGGCAACTTCCCCGGCATCTACAGCGACCAGACCGTCAGCGTATTCTTCCAGCCCTCCTGCACGGACATCGACCTGGCCTCGACAGCCACCCTGGTCAATACCGACAGCGACACGCCGATCACCTTCAGCATGAGCGGCTATGACTACAACCAGGCTTCGTTCCAGGAGATCCGTCTGCAGTACAAGGGCGAGAACGATGCAAACTTCAGGAACCTGCAGGTATTCGTGAAGGACGAGAAGCGTCTGGCCGGCGATCCCAACCTGAAGCTCTTCAAGGCACTCTCTGGTACCGAGAAGCTGACCTGCCAGTTCGACCTTCGCAGCAGCGACTACAGCGACCAGACCTACGTCTTCCGTGCCCAGACCGTGGGCAGCCGCGGTGGCGACGAGGTGACGAACGAGAGTCAGGAGATCCGTATCGTACGAGACATGAACCGTCCCCAGCTCATCACCAATCCCACTCCTGCCAATGGTGTACTCACAGCTGGCGGCAACATCACGCTGACCTTCAACGAGGACATCAACCAGGGCATTCTGACCAAGACCGGCAACTTCATCGTGACCGGCAAGATGAATGAGACCGAGGTGGCTCACGACGTGGCCCTTGACCTGACCGGTACGGGTGCTGCCAAGACCACGGCTACCATCAACCTGGCACAGCGTCCCTTCGCTGCCAGCATGTGGCTGAACTACACGACCGACGGTACCATCCTGCAGCATGGCACAACGGGCAACAGCTTCACAGCTTCTATCCGCGATGGCAAGCTCGTCCTGGCCATCGGTGACAAGGAGGTTGTCAGCACCCAGTCCCTGCCTACCGGCAAGTGGGTATTCCTGGCCATGAACTATGACAACAGTGACGAGACGCCTCGCGTCAGCGCAAGCTATGCTCTGGATGCCGACATCGTGAATCTGTTTACCGGCAATGAATTCGCCCCGTACGAGGGCAACGGTCCTCTCACCATCGGCGGCAACGGCCTGAAGGCCAAGGTCCAGGAAGTTGCACTCTGGAACGAGGCACGCAACATCGAGGATGCACTGGCCGACCGAGCCAAGACGAAGAACCCCTACACCAGCGGCCTGATCGGTTACTGGCAGCTGGGTGAGGGTCATGGCCTCACCGCCACCGACCGTGCCCGCAGCCGCGACCTGACCCTGCCTGCAGAGAATGCATGGTACGTGGGCAGTGGTGTGAACTATGCTGCCAGGCTGGACGGCCAGACGGCCATCGAGTCGCCTGTCAGCACCACGGCAACTGCCGACGACAGCTACATGGTTGAGCTCTGGTTCAACGTGGCCGCAAAGAAGGCTGCCAGCCAGACCATCGTCAGCCTGGGCAACAAGATGGATGTGAGCGTGAACGAGAAGGGTCAGGTGGTCACCACCATCAATGGCACCTCGACCACAGCCTACGCCGCCGACCTCTGCGACGGTCAGTGGCACCACATGGCCATCAACGTACTGAAGGGCTCGAACGGCTCTGCCACACTCTACATCGACGGACAGGCACGCCGACAGTTCTCTGCCTCGCAGATGCCTACCCTGGGTGGTGCCGCACACATCGTGCTGGGTGCCCGCGAGAAGGCTGAGGCTCACGCCTACGACCAGTTCATGACCGGTAGCGTGGATGAGGTACGCGTATGGAACGGACGTCGCACTGCCGACGTTGTGAAGAATATGATGTACCAGCGCGTGGAGAACGACGCTGAGGGTCTGGAGGCCTATTATCCCATGGAGGTACGCAGCCTGGACGACTACGGACAGGTACAGACCCAGAGCAGTGCCAAGAACATGAAGGGCAACTCTGCCCTGAACATGAACGGCCTGGATGCCGAGGGCTTCAACAAAGCCTTCCTCTTCGGCACGGAGGCCCCCGCACTGGCCTCTGCCCCCGCACTGGAGAACGTACAGTTCGACTTCGTGGCCAGCGAGCGCCAGATCACCATCAACCTGGGCGAGGAACCCTACAAGATGGAGAACTGCAACGTGAACCTGACCGTGAAGAACGTGAAGGACCTGAACGGCAATGCCGCACAGCCCGTCAGCTGGACCATCTTCGTACAGCAGAACCAGCTGAAGTGGGTGGAGAACGATGTGGAGATCGAGACCGTGAACGGCGAGGCTGAGACCTTCACCGTGGAGATCGAGAACCATGGTGCCACCAGTGACAGCTGGACGCTGAAGGACATGCCCGCATGGCTGACCGCCAGCACCGAGAGCGGCAACCTGGCTCCCCAGGCTTCGCAGAAGCTGCGCTTCACCGTGGATCCCAGCACTGCAGTGGGCAACTACGAGGCTACCGTCTTCCTGACGGGCAGCCAGAACATCGACGCCCCCCTGAACATCACCCTGAAGGTGAAGGGCGAGGAGCCCGTATGGACTCCCATGCCTGATGAGGAGACGATGAACATCGTGGCTCAGGTGAAGGTGGACGGCGTCGTATGCGCCGATCCCGATGACATCCTGGGTGCATTCCGCGGACAGGAGTGCGTGGGCGTGGCCAAGCCCGTCTACAGCGCACGCTATGATGCATACTTTGTAATGATGAACGTCTACGGCAATGCCGCAACCGACGGCGCCGCCCTCAGCTACAAGTTCTATGACGCCAGCACGGGTACCGTCTATCCCGCCGTCACTTCGAGCAAGAAGGAAGCCTATACCTTCAAGGCCAACACCATGGTAGGCTCATTCGGCGACGACTGGACGATCTTCATGCCCGAGAACAAGATCGAGCAGGATCTCTCGCTTGACCGCTCAGGCTGGAAGTGGTTCTCCATGTACGTCACCCCGGAGGATGCCAGCGCAGCCGCTGTCTTTGCGGATGCCGAGGGCAAGGTGGATGCCGTGAAGAGCGAGCAGAGCTCAACCTTCTGCAAAGATGGCAAATGGATGGGTTCCCTCACACTGGAGACGCAGGCCATGTACAAGCTGCAGGCCAGCGATGCCTACCAGGAGACGGTTATCGGTACGCCTGCCAACCCTGCACAAGTTGAGATCAGCCTCACTCCCGAGGGCTGGACGTGGATGGGTTATCCCGTGACCGCCAGCAACAATCTGGCTTCGGCCTTTGCAGACGCAGAACCTCAGGATGGCGACATCGTGAAGAGCCAGTCGCTCTTTGCCATGTACGTGGACGGTGGCTGGATAGGTTCACTGACAGCCATGACTCCCGGCGAGGGCTACATGTACTACTCGAATGCAGCCGGCCAGAAGACCTTCCACTTCCAGGCACCTGCCTCCGGACAGAAGCGTGTGGCACGCAAGGCACAGACCGACGTGCTGTGGCTGACGGCCGAGAGCAACATGAGCGTTGTGGCCAGCGTGATGATGGACGGCCAGCTGGTTGAGGATGCCGTGATCAGCGTCTATGCCGGCGACGAGCTCTGCGGCTACTCTGCCGCAGCAGACCAGGACGGCCGTCACTTCCTGACCGTAGGCGGCAAGGCCAAGGGCTCACAGAAGCTGCGCTTCGTGGTTGAGGCCGAGGGTGAGCGCTATGAGCTGGATGGCCTGATGGACTTCCGTGCCGACACCGTGATGGGTACGCCCAAGTCTCCCGTCACCCTGAACCTGGACCAGGAGACCGCCGTCAAGGGCCTGGCAGCGAAGGACATCGACCGCATTGAGTACTTCGACCTGAACGGTCGCCTGCTGCTCAGCGACGATGCTCCCGCAGGACTGGCACAGAGCCAGCAGCTGAATGGCGTACAGGTTGCCCTGAAGCGTGTGATCTACGCTGATGGCACAGTCAAGGTGTTCAAGACCATGGAATAATGGACAGAAGGGGTGTCCGGTCCGCCACGGTTGCGGGCCGGGCACCCTGATAATCAAAGACAACAACATGAAACGAATAATATCAATCCTGATTCTGATGATGACCCTCACCTGCGGAGCCTTTGCCGCCGGCGAGAAGTATGACGGGGTCTACGACCGCCCCAGCTACTATACGGACTTCAAGCTGCCGCACTATATGAACAACATGTCCTACCTGATCAAGGTCAAGGATGCCAACGGTGAACTGATCTCCAACTATGAGATCGGCGTGTATGACCAGAACGGGAAGCTGGTGGCCATTGGCCGCAGCATCATTGAGCAGGAAGACTACTGCGCACTGACCATCCAGGGCAACCTGGGTGATGTGTTCCACATGGAGGTGGTATATGGTGATTTCGTTCACCCCACCATCGAGCCTCTGGAAGAGATCATTCCCTTCGTGATTGACGCCGTGGTGGGCAACAAGGAGGATGTCTTCTTCCACGTTGCCTCGGTTCCCACGCTGGACTACTGGACAACCGACTACCTGGCAGCCGAGCCCGTCGCCACGCTGAAGGCCACCGAACTGGGCGCTGCCGACCTGACCCAGGCCACACGCATCGAGCTTCGCGGCCTGTGGGCGAAGGAGAGCGTGGAGGGCCTGTTTGCCGGTTGCAAGCAACTTCTCTATGTATCGCTGGGCAGCATACCCGCCAAGACCGACGGTGCCTTCACGGGTGCCAACCCCAACTGCCTGGTGTACCTGCCCTTAGGCACCACCGAGGATCAGGTGCCTGAAGGATGGACGAACTGCGTGGCAGGCAACCTGGCCCTGACGGACATCAACCTGACGGACGGCACAACCACCCAGCCCTGCCCCTTCCATTGTCCCCAGGCCATCGACCTGAACGGCCACCAGGCCACCTTCCGCCGCAGCGGCGAGTGGGGCTATGCCAACGGTCAGGGCGGATGGAACACCATCATCCTGCCCTTCGATGCCAAGCTGCAGGCAGACGGAGAGGTGGTGAATGCACTGACAAGCCTTAATCCCGGCAATATGGCATGGAAGAAACAGGCCGGTTTCTGGGCATCCACACTGGAATATGGCATTGAGGGTGAACTGGAATTTTCAAGTCCTGTATCGTCGCTCTCAGCCAACACTCCCTACCTGTTCGCCCTGCCCAGCCACAACTTCGAGAAGACAATCTCTAGCACGACCTATTCCCTCAACATGGAAGGCAAGGAGATTGTGTTTGTGGGTGAGGACGAGATTACCGCCACACCTGCAACCCTGGCAAGTGAGGACGAGGATCCTGACAACGACTGCCATCTGCTGGGCACCTACCAGACCCTCATGGGTCAGCCCATGTATCAGCTCAAGACCAACGTGGCAGACGGTTCGGATGCCTTCGTGTACCGCGAGAAGGGCAACCTGCTTCCCTTCCGTGCCTACATGGCCACGGATGATGCCGGCAGCGTGAAGGCCGACATGATGGTCATCAACATGGGATGGGAGGAATACGGCGATACGGCCGACGGTCTCGGCATGACTGCGGCCGACGCTGCCAGCCGGAAGGTCCACGACCTGAGCGGACGTGCCGTGACGGGACAGCCTGCCCATGGAATCTATGTCATCAACGGCCGCAAGGTCATCAAGTAACCCAAAAGTGGAAGTATTATGAAAAAGATGTATATTGTGCCCTGCAACAAGATCGTGATTGTTGATACGTTCGATTGCCTGCTCTCTGCCAGCAACCCTGTGACAAGCCAGGCCAGCCTGTTCTCCCTGGATGATGAGGACGACGCTGCAACTGACCGCTGGGGACGCTATACCGGCAAAGGCTACAGCGTCTTCGATAGCGACTGGGGCAACTGATCCCCGGCGACGCCTCTATATGAATGATTCAAGGCAGGTTCTATGACAAACGGGGGCGACCCCGTTTGTCATTACCCGCCGTGATTTATTGTCTTTGAATCCAATAGCCCAGAAAGATGTCGTAAACGGTGTACACTCCTTGCTCAAGCGTGATGAAGTCCTTTTCCAGAAGTCCCTTGACTGCTGCCTGGACGGTACTTGCCGAGGGCAGGTGATATTTTCGCATGAATGCGGCGGAGGTAATGTTCCTGGCAGGTCCTTCCTTGGCCAGTGCCGTCAGTACAAGCTTCTGTTTTTCCGGCAGTCTGAACATTGTCTCCTTGTAGCTGAACTCCTGGGTGTCAAGTATATAGTTCAGTGCTTCGCCTACGCTGGTCGTGTCTGCCCCTTCCCCCTGCGCCGTGTGCGCAAAGATGGTGTTGAAGAGTTTCTGCGAGTACCAGGTAATGCCACGGCTCAGCTCGTAAACTTTGTCCGTAACCCCGTCCTGTAGCGTCTTTCCAGCTTCCGCGAAGTGCCCTTTGGCAAAGGCATCATATTTCTGTATGTCTATGCTGTCAAGGTGCATGATGGACACGCTCTGGAAGAAAGGACGGGAGGCACTTGTAAACATTTGCGCCATCGTGTGGCGCTGGCTGCCGGCAAAGATGAACTGGGCATTCAGGCATTGCTGGACGTGCGTTCGCAGCGTTGCCTCAACATTCGTTTCGGGGTATTGGCTGATTTGCTGGAATTCATCTATGGCAACAATACAGGGTCTGTCAGCAATGCTGAGATAATGAAAGATCTCATTGAGAGAGTTTGTACTAAGCTGAATATCACCCAATTGCAGATTGAACGAAACGTCACCCAAGGGTGAGAAGGATATACCGGACTGAAGCGAATGGACGCAATCCCAGAACTTCTGCAGCGCCTTCAGTCCAAAAGGTTTCAGACGTTCCAGTATTTCGCGGCTCAGCTTCATCACCAGTTCGCCAAGGTTCTTGGTATCGTAGATGTCAATGAAGAAAGTGTAGTATTGTTTCTGAATTTCTTCTTGTGCAAAGCAATGCCTTATGAGGCCAGTCTTACCCATACGTCGGGTAGCTATGAGTGCAATGTTGTTGCCGTTGGCGAGTTCCGAACACAATCTTTTTGTCTCCTCTTCTCTGTCGCAGAAGTATTTCTTGCCACTGTAACCGCTGATTATAAATGGATTGACTTGCCTCATAACAATTTTATTATTTTATCATAATGCAAAAGTAATAAAAAAGTTTGTTGCAGCCAAATATTAGTGTGGATTTCTTTGGTGCGGCCAAATATCAGTACGGATTCCCTTGTTGCGGACGCTATTCCATGACGCCGTGACGAAGATCCACTTTTTTTGCGTCATCGGCTGCATCACCATCGTGTCATGCCGGTTGCAGGTAGGGGGGTCATTAGTAGTGACGCCCCTCTGCTGGAGCCATTGTTACCCGGAGCGTAAATACTCAATGTAATCGTCTTCTCATCGTCCTCAGGGCTGACAGGAATGTAACCGCCCGTCCTGAGAATATGAGGCAGCACCACCGAAGTCAACAATGCCTGAACCCACGAGTCTTTGGGAGCTTGGAAGAGAGGATGAGGGAGTAAAGACCCGACTCGTTGATGAACCAGACATTGCGTCGATGACCTGATACGACAATTTGTCGGGTCAGCTTGTCCTCTTCACCTAAGTGCACGTTTTTCGCTCTGGTGCGTTTTTTAGTGCAATTGTTTGGTCGAAATGAAAATTTTATCAATTTGATTATCAGTTTGTTAATTTCTTCAGGTGCATTTCTCCCACTTTTCCTTATATAAACTCTTATATACGCGCGCGGGTATATAAAGTTTACCCCCTAAAAAACGCAAAAAGTGTACTTAAGGCATCTAAACATCTGAATACTTGTATGTTACAAAACCGAATTATCTTCTAATAGTGCACTGAAAAATGCACCTGCCCTGTTTTGAGCGTCCTTTCCCGCTTGCTCCTGTCGGCATTCCCCCTCGGGCAGAGCGAAGGGTTTGGACTATGCCGCAAAGTCCTCCTCGTGGATCCCAAGCTCCCGGCACACGTACTCCACCGCCCTGGGTGGCAGGATGCGCTGCGAGGGCGACACCCCCATGGCGCGCAGCTTCTCCCTGTGCCCCCCTATCCCCCTGGCCAGCGTCTTCTGGCTCACACCTGCAGCATCTGCAATCTCTGACTTTGACTTGCTTTTCATGAAGAAATAAGTAGGTGTGCAAAATGATTTATACAATCTTTGCACTCCCTACTGCGCATCTTCAGCACCAAATAACAGTTGAGTAGGAGTCACTACACGCCTTTATATTTGGCACTGAATATGCATCACTATTGAACACAAATATTATAAAAAACATTTTGCACACCTACTTACCTATTGAATTTGACTATACAAAGATACGAATTATTTACAACATATGCAAGCAAACAGGCCGGAATAACGGGACTCAAACGGACATAAACGGACATAAATGCACAAGGCGGACAGAGACGGTCAGCGGCCCTGCCGGATGTCGTAACTTTGCAGTACAAAAGGTGATCAGCCACCATGGTGGCAGGATGGAGCCCGCCGGCAGGCGCATCCAGGTCCTTAGGGCGACAGGCGTCAGCCGACCGCAGGACTTGACGAAATCGACCGCAGGACTTTGGCAAATCCACCGCAGGACTTGACAAAATCCACCGCAGGACTGAGACGGGTCACCGAGAGAGAATGCAAAATGGGGTCGACCCCATTTGTCATTTATTCAACTAAATGTCTATGGATTATGAAGAAGGAAACGATGAAGTGGGCCGTACAGATCCTCATCTCGATACTGACGGCCATCGCCACGGCATTAGGTGCCACGAGTTGCATGGGAAACCTCTGACAAGGGACGCGAGAAAGATTTTGCGCAAGAAAAAGCTGGAATTATTTGGCAATTTACCTAACTTTTCCTATTTTTGCAAAAGCGAATACCATACAGTGATTCCTGCGCGCCCGTACGCAAGGTGACGGAGAGACCGGAAGTCCCGGTCGGACAGACCGGAAATCCGCGCGGAACAGGCTGGAAATCAGAAACAACCCTACTGAGAGTTCAAATCAAACAAATCAATTATTAACCTAATCCATTCAACAACATGATGAAAAGATTTACTTCTTTCCTCGCCCTGGTGCTGATGTTCGTTTGTGGTGCTGTTGCCCAGGATCTGGAGCGCTCCACCATCACGATCGGTGAGCCTCAGGAGGAGTTTCAGACCGACACCTGGTACCTGCTGTACCAGCGTCGCGGCGGTGACGGCTATGCTCACTATGAGAATGCCACCACCCGTTTCTACAAGCGTGCCGAGACTTTCGGCCAGGATCCCCTGACCAGCGGCATGAAGGCCAGCAGTGCCGACAAGTGGCTGCTGAAGTTCATCGCTACCGAGGATGAGGGCATCTACCAGATTATGTTTGCCAACGGTGCCTACTGGCAGGCAGCCGGCAGCGCCAACGGTTCTGCCGTCAATCCCGTGGACAACAAGTATGATGCCACCAACTGGGCCGTGTACCGTGTCATGGTGGACGGCGAGGACGGTGAGAAGGTCGGTGGCGTGGACGGCACCGGCAAGCCCGTATTCGGACTGAACATCGGTTCGAAGGAGGGTGCCCGCCTGGACAACAACGGCAACGGCGGTACGCTGTCCATCTGGGCCAGCGGCGAGCTGACCGACGTGGAGAGCAACGCTGCATGGAGCATCTTCAGCGTGGAGTTCGGTGAGCTGGACGAGCGCGAGGCTGCCATGATCGAGCTGCAGAATGTCTATGCCGCCTACAACGAGTATCAGTTTACCCCTGGTACCGCTCCCGGCAACTACGGCGAGGCTGAGGTGGCTGCCTTCCAGGCTGCCCTGGATGCCGCTTCCGAAGCTGACGCTCCTGGTGCAAACCTGAGCGCAGAGCAGCTGCTGAAGCTGGCCGAGGATATCAAGGCTGCATACGAGACCGTCGTGGCCTCACGCGTGCCTTTTGCCTGTGACGTGAAGCCTGGCTACTACTACATCACCTCTGCCCTGGACTTCGTGACCAGCACGACGACCGAGGCCACGGAGGATCCCGAGACCGGTGAGGAGATTCCCGGCGAGACCATCGAGGTTCACCACACGAAGGCCATGTACACCGACGGCAACAATGCCAAGTGGGCCGAGCTGGACGATGCCGCACGCCAGAATGCCAACTACCTGTGGAAGATCGAGGCTGCGGGCAACAAGACCTACAAGCTGATCAACACCCAGACCGAGGCTCAGTTTACCAAGGTTGCCACCTCTGCACAGATCACCCTGTCCGAGGGCAGCGACAGCCTGATGGTATTCGATACCGCCGGCAAGGAGGGTGCCTACAACATCCGTCTGGCCGCCCAGGCTGAGCGCGACTACTTCTACCTGCACTGCGGTGGCCACGGTGGTGGTGCCGGCGTACAGGGCAACCTGGTGGGCTGGTGCTCGACCTATACCGCCGAGACCGACTTCTGCGGCGCTTCCGAGTGGAACCTGCAGGAGGTTGACGAGGCTACCGCACTGGCTATCATCGAGGCTTGCAGCCCCCAGAAGCAGATCAAGGTCATGACCGACAGTGCCGCTGTCATCCTGGCTGCCGCTCCCGGCATGATCAAGATTGCACAGGACAAGACTACCGCCATCAACACGGAGTACCCCCTGATCCAGAGCGCCGAGCAGCTGAGCTCGCCCTACACCGAGCCCAACGAGGGTTCCATCGAGGCCCTGCTGGACGGTGATGCCAACAGCTTCTGGCACTCTTCATGGAGCGCCGGCCAGCCCGACAACGGTGTTCACTACCTGCAGATCGAGATGGTTGAGACGGACATCGTCAATGCTGCCTTCACCTACACCCGTCGTCCCGTACAGAACGACCACCTGACCCGCGTCACCATGTACGGTACCAACGATGCCGAGGCCGAGAAGGCTGCCTGCGAACTGCTGGGTACCATCGAGCTGCCCTTCGGCAACAACACCGAGACACTGACCTCTGACGTATTCCCCCTGAAGGGCTACCAGTACATCCGCATGTACGAGGAGGCCACCACGAACAACCGTGGCTACTGGCACATGAGCGAGTTCCAGATGTATCCCGCCGAGGTTTCACAGAAGTATGACGTAACCCAGGCTCAGGTTCGCGCCAGCGAGATTGCTGCCCTGGAGGCTGCCATCGCCAACTGGAACGCCCTGGATCTGAACGCTGCCACCGTTGAGCAGGTAAAGGCTGCCTTTGAGCCTCTGGCCCAGGCATACGCTGCATGGCAGGCCGTCTATGTTGATCCCGCCGCCCTGCGTACCGCCATCGCCAACGCTCCCGACACGAAGGCTATCAAGATTGGTAACAATCCCGGTGAGTGGGCAAGTGCCGAGGGTTCGGTTGCCGGACTGGTAGCTGCCGCACAGGCATACGATGAGTCTGGTAAGTACACGCCCGCCGAGAGCGAGAAGTACGTCAGCGACCTGGCTGCTGCCGGCGAGAACATGTTTGCCTCTGCCAACAAGGTGAAGACCGGCAAGTGGTATCGCATCAGCTTCGCCACCGAGGCTCTGTATGACGAGGCCGGCTTTGACAAGACCGGCGCACAGCACGGTTACGTGGAGGCTGCCAACGCCGAGACCAGCCCCGAGCTGTTCGGCAAGGTTGTCAGCGTGGCCAAGTACACATCGGAGACCGACGGCTACACCAACGAGGAGGGCAACGAGGTGAAGTACACCATCTACGAGACCGAGAAGCTCGACCTGACCCAGGATGCCACCCTGAACGCCGGCATCCACTTCATGAACAAGGCTGACGTTGATGCCGACATGGCTCTGTGGCAGTTTGTGGCCGTGGGTGATTCTGCCTACGCCATCCAGAACAAGGCTACCGGCCTGTACATGCGTACTTCCGGCGGCAGCGGCCGTGTCTACCTGAGCGTACAGCCCGCCCTGTTCAGCGTTTCTGCCATCGGCTACGGCCAGAACCTGATTGCCGGCAAGAACCTGGCCGGTGCCAGCCAGAACAACCTGCACGCACAGCGCGACATCAACATGCTGGTTACCTGGAGCTCTGCCAACGCCGGTTCCAACTCCGGCCTGATGATCGAGGAGGTTGAGGATGTGACCGCACAGCCCGCCAACAACTTCACCATGAGCATCTGGCCCGGTCGTGTCTACACCATGTGCTATCCTGCCTCTCTGACCTCGAACGAGAAGGACGGCGTGTTCTACACGGCCAGCGTAAGCGGTACCACCGTTACCCTGAACCCCCTGAAGGACAACACCGTGAAGGCTGGTGAGGCTGCCATCTACATCAAGGGCAGCACCGAGGACTATGAGGAGGTTGTGGACGATGAGGAGAGCGACGACTACAATGCCGACTCCTACGAACTGGCTTCCTTCACCCACGGCACTGAGTTCGTGGCCGAGGCTGACACCACCGGTGTACTGCGCGGTTCGTTCGTGAACCTGAACATCGGTCGCGGTAACATGTGGGCTTCAGGCAACAACCTGGTTATCACCAAGAAGTCCAGCAACACGCTGGGTGCCAACACTGCCTACATCGCTGCCGGCGTAGCCGATGCAGACCTGGAGTCTGAGGTTACCCTGGTGATCGACGGCAAGGAGGTTGACGGCATCAGCGCTGCCATTGCCAGCGTGAACAAGACCGGCAACATCTACACCATGGACGGCAAGCTGGTTGGTCGTGGCAACCTGAACAGCCTGAAGAACCTGGGCAAGGGTATCTACGTAATCAACGGTGTGAAGGTTACCGTAAAGTAATGATTAAAAAATAACTTCCTAAAGTACATGGCAAATTGGTAACTACAGCTTTGATTGTCTTTTTTGGCTATTTTTGTATCGTACTTCGGTTATATAGCCCGCTATACGCCCTCAGTACAACGCAAAGATTTCTCAAAAATCCTAATCAAATCTTCCGAAGTTATTTTTAACCATTACTAAAGTAAAAAAACACACATAACTCTACAAAAAAAGGCCCGGAGGTTTGCACCTTCGGGCTTTTTTTCATAATTTTGCGCTTGTCTCGCACGTGTATGCATCTATGATGTTCGCGCGCACGATACCCGCATCTCTGACAATCAACAAATCAAACAATAGCCATGAAGAAAAGACTACTCCTATCCCTGGCCTGTCTGCTGGTCAGCACACTGGCATGGTGTGCCCTGCCCGGTTCAGGCAAGTATTACCGTATCACGAACGCCAGCCAGACGGGTTTCCTGCTGACTGAGGACTATACGTCCGGATCCATGCTGGCCCAGGAGGCCAAGGGCGACAAGGACTACAGGCAGATATGGTTCTGGGATGGTTCCCTGCTGAAGAATGCCTACACGGGCCACTATATCCAGTCGCAGGGCCAGACGAGCAGTCAGTTCAAGACGGGCACCGCGGCCGGCAGCAACATCGGCATGACCAGCATGGCCGACGGGCACATCCTGCTGAAGTGCGGCGGAAACACGATGCACAGCAACAGCAGCCACGTCATCGTGAAGTGGGAGGACAACAACAACGAGAACAGTCACTGGACCTTTGCGGAGGTGAGCGTGACGGATGCGGAGCTTGCGGCTGCGCAGAACGAATACAAGGCCTTCGAGAAGAGCGAGAAGGAGTTCAGCACCACGCTGTCCAACCTGCAGAAGGCGGACTACTCTGCCCTGGGCACCTTCTTTGCCGACCAGGCATGCACCCAGCTGAAGGATGCATACAAGGGCATGGCTGATGCCGACCTGAAGGCTGCCATGGCTGCCGCCAGCCTGCCTGCGGAGATACAGGCCATCGGCGTGAAGGTGAAGAACGGATGGACGGACGAGACGGACGGCAGCATGTCGGCCATGTTCCGTGTGCATGACTACGAGGCCTACTCGGCAGCCGGTCCCTGGCGCTGGAGAAGCAACGACGGACTGGGCCTGGAGGCCAGTCAGATGAATGACATGTGCAACCCCACCGGCGTCTACACCACCGGCCGTGACGTGCTGTTCGTCTTTGTGGAGGATGACGTTCCCGCCGGCTGTACCCTGCGACTGAGCAGCGCTGACGAGGGTATCTCGGGCTTCGGCTACAACAACCACGACAACGGTACCGTGCTGAAGAAGGGTATCAACATCATCGGTACGGAGAACAGCCTGCGCGAGTACTGGGTGATGTACAGCGTGACGGACAAGACCAAGAAGCCTGCCGACATGCCTAAGATCCGCATCCATGTGGAGGGCGGACACGTACTGGGCTATGTGAACGTGCAGGGCAAGACCGAGGATGAGGTGAACAAGGAGTACGAGAAGGTGCTGAAGGGTGCCAACGCCTCGGCCATGGCAAGCCGTGCGGACAAGTGTCGCCTACGCCTGGCCGTGAAGGGCAACTATGGTATGTTCTACTTCCAGATCATGTGCTACAACCGCATCTGGTCCGACGGCAGCGCGGAGATCCTGAAGAACGATCCCGCCGTCGTATCAACTTTTGACTCCGAGAAGTGGACCTCCAACTACAAGCAGGGCTACAAGATCTGGAAGAGCATGAAGTTCTACGATGACGTGCTGATGCGCGAGTGGGGCCTGATGGGTTTCATGAAGCACGTCAGCGAGGCCACGAAAGAGAATCCCTTTGAGCATCTCTACGGCGGTGAGGATCTCTACCCCACCTACTGCAACAACCTGGCCTACACCATCATGGGTACGGCCGGAGGCAATCCTCATTCATCCACGGGCTACACCCACATGCCGGGCGTAGGTGCCGTGGAGAGCAGCTACAACGGTGAGCGCAAGGACTTTGACACCTGGTGCGTGGGTCACGAGAGCGGCCACAACAACCAGGGCAGCATCAACCTGGAGAGCAGCACGGAGTCCAGCAACAACCTCTTCTCGAACGTCATCACCTACCTCTACGGCTATCGCATGAGCCGCGGCAACAAGTTCCTGGACAACCAGGCTGACTGCTGGAACAACGTGGTATTCCCCTGGCGCGACATCAGCATGACGATGCGCATGTACTACAACCTGTACCTGTACTATCACCGTGCAGGCTTCAAGCAGGACTTCTACCCCACCCTGTTCTATAACCTGCGTCGCGATCCCATCCGCCTCGGCACCACGGCCAAGACTTCCTGGCTGCACTTCTACAAGAAGGCCTGCGAGGCGGCGCAGCAGGACCTGACGGAGTACTTCCGCTTATGGGGCTTCTTCGTGACCTGCAACAATGCGGAGTTCGGCGACTATACCACCCGCCACGTCACCTGCACCCAGCAGGATATCGACGAGGCCATTGCCTGGGTGAAGGCCAAGGGCTGGCCCGAGAACCGCAGCATCATGTTCATCGAGGACCGTCTGAAGCCTGTTGAGCGTGCCGACATCTGGTCCAATCCCGGCGACATCCGTCCCGACAATACCGGTACCATGCGCAGCGCTGCCTACCTGCAGGAGAACTATGGCAACCTGGGCCATTTCACCGACTACATGCCCGGCAACGTGAAGAATGCCGGACAGTACACCTACACCGTGTCCGGACAGACCATCCAGCTGACGGGCGAGGGTGGTGTCGGCATCCTGGTCTATGATGCCAAGGGTAACATTGTATACCGTTCCAACATGCTGAAGTTCAACCTTCCCGCCGAGCTGTCCACCACGGCCTTCACCATCAGGGTGATCAACGCCGACCAGAGTGAGGTGGAGGCCATCAACCAGACCGGTGCGGCTCAGTACCGCGAGGCCCTGATGAGTGCCATCAGCAATGCCAGGACCCTGATGACGCTGTCCGACGAGACGGGCAGCAAGGTGGGTTACTACACTCCCGGTCAGCTGGCTGCCCTGCAGGCCCTGATCGACGAGGCTCAGAAGATCCTGGACGAGAACAACGAGGCCAGCTACCAGAGCCAGTACGGCAAGCTGGTTGAGGAGAAGCTGCGCGTGGAGAACGACGAGGAGGTGCAGAAGGTGAAGAGCAACGGTCTGTACACCATCCAGAACAAGCGTTCGCCCAACCGCTACATGAACGGTACGGACGTACTGGCAACGGCCACGACCAAGTCGGCCCAGCAGCAGTGGGCCTTCATCCCCGCCAAGGAGAAGGACAGCTACTACCTGCAGAATGTCAAGACCCGCAAGTTCTTGGCTGCCAACGTGAACAGCGAGAGCAAGATCAGCAACTGGAGCGTGACGGTGGACAAGACGAGCGAGGCTGGCACCTTCACCCTGGAGAGCGCTGGCGCCGGTTCGTTCTTCATCAAGACGGACGATGTGAGCAAGGGCAACCTCTACATCAACTGTGACCCCCAGGGCGCCATTGCCGTGTGGAGTGCAGATGAGGGTTCGAAGTGGAACATCGTGCGCGTGAACGAGATTGAGGAATATACCGACGATGACCTGAAGAAGCTGGTGGCCAGCACCGATGCACTGATTGATGAGGTTTGTGTGTACAAGGCGGAGAGCAGTCAGCTGAAGGATGTCCAGAACACGGACAAGGAGGCTCCCTACTACCTCTCCACCAATGCCACGGCCGGCACGGACGAGGCGCACGGACTGGACAAGCTGCTCGGCGGTTCCAGCACATACTTCTCCACGGCCGGTGCGACCGTGAAGGCCAAGCGCTTCATCACCCTGGATCTGGGTGAGGGCAACGAGACCACCAGCATGCAGATCTACTATCGTACGGCTCCCGGCATGCACACCATGAAGCCCACCAAAATCACCGTCATGGCCGGCGCAAGCACATCATCGCTCAGTACGGTGACCACCCTGGAGAACCTGCCCTCGGATGCATCGAAGGCTGAGACTTACACCAGCGACGGACTCACCGTGGAGAAACCTGCCCGCATCTGGCGCTTCCGCGTGGAGGAGAACAACAGTACGGCGGCAACTGCCTATCCGGAGTTTGCACTGGCCTACCTGTACTTCTACGCCTACAACCTGACCGTCACACCCAACGCCGGGTATGAGGATGTTGATCCCCAGCTGGTCATCAATGCCAAGTCTGCCAGCGCAGAGGTAAGCGATGCACTGAAGGGTGAGACCACCACACTGGGCAACTACGACCTCTACATGAGTCTCGCTGCCGCATACGATGCACTGAACGAATCGTCGCACAAGACGGCCATCATTGAGATTGCCGGGGACAATGCGCAGGACGCCGGCCAGGGTATCTATGACCTGAGCGGCCGACGCCTCAGCCAGGTTGGCAAGGCTGGACTCTACATCGTCAACGGCAAGAAGGTCCTTGTCAAGTAACGGATAGCCCCGGAAGATCGTGAAAGACAAGAAACACATAGGAAACAACGTTAGGAGCACTGGCAAGACTGCCGGTGCTCCTAAGCCCGTTATAAAGGACGGGGGGAAGAAGGCGTCCGGTGGAAAGCGGACTCCCTTCCACCTGCCCCTCCTGCCCATACCCGTCATCGTGTTCCTGCTGATCTGGTGGTGGGCTGCCTCATGGCAGGGCGACGTATTCCGCATGGCACGCGAGAACAGTTTCTTTGCCCCCAGCGAACTGCTGATGCAATACGAGCTGGGCAAGCCCTATGGCATGCTCTGGTGTGCCGGACGTGCCCTGCTGATGCTCTTCCGCCATCCCTGGCTGGGAGGAATGGTCCTCTCGCTGATGCTCACGCTCTCCTGCTGGCTCCTGGGCTATGCCATGCGACTGACGCCCCGATGGCGCTGGGTCCAATGGCTGCCCCTGCTGGCCTTCACCGGCATCTTCACCTATCAGGGCATCAACAATTACTTTGAGGCTGAGACCGGGCAGATCATGGGCATCCCCCTGGCCATCCTGGCTATTCTGTCGGTATGGGGCCTCATCATCCGCTCCTTCAGTCGCAAGCCCTCGCCTGCCCTGCTGCGGATTCCCAGGGACGAGACCCTGGCACAGAACTGGTTGCAGCTGGCCGTTGCCATCAACCTTGGACTCCTGCCCGCACTGCTCTACGGCAACCTGGCCAGGGACTATGTCCGTCCCATTGCCCACATGCAGGTGGGTGTCATGGAACAGGACTGGGACGAGGTCATCGCCACGGCAGAGGATCATGCTGACAAGAGCTACCGTCCCTTCGCTGCCCAGTATGCCATTGCACTGGTACAGACGGGACAGATTGCCGACCGCTTCTTCAACATCCGGCTGGACTACGACTCGCTCTTCATCGAGGGCATGAACGGCAACCGTCAGAATGCCCTGAACATCTACCTGATGGAGTGCGACCTGCACGCCGGACTGGTTCAGACGGCCTGTCACCATGCCATGGAGAACCTGTCCATGGAAGGGCCCACGCTGCGTAACCTCAAGATGCTCTGCAAGACCTCCCTGCTGAGGAGTGAGTGGGAGACGGCGGACAAGTACCTGACCATCCTGGAACAGGTGCCCCTGGAGGGCGACTTCGTGGCAAAGTACCGTCCCAAGCTATGGAACAGTCAGGCCGTGGACAGCGATCCGGAATTTGCCGTGATACGCAACACGGAGCCCCTGCACGACAGTTTCGAGAACCGCTACATCCAACCCGTATTCCTGGGCTACACGGCCACCCTGCTGGAGGGGCGCAGCATGAATGCGCTCTATAACAGTCTGATGGTCAATATCTACACCAAGACCATGCAGGATTTCCTGATGCGTTGCCAGGCCATCGCGGGCCAGAACCCGCCCAAGTCCATCGCACAGGCCCTGGTGATGATGTCATCCAAGCATCCCGAGATCATGCAGGCATTCCCCAACCTGGGCTTCTACGGCAGCGAGCTGCAGGGTTTCCTGAACGAGACCACTCCCTTCATCCAGGGACGGCCCGGCATCACGGAACAGGAGAAGGCCGACCTCCTTGCCCTCGGCATCACGCCGTCCGGCTCCGACTCCCTCATATCCTCGGAAAACCGTGCCTTGCATGCCCGGCAACTGTTCCCGCAGTACAAGGGTTTCTATCCCTACTACTATTTCTTCGGCAACCTGAAGGCTACCAAGAAGCATGAGAGGACGGAAAGCTCCAGCGCGGGAGTGAACTGATCCAGGGGAACCAGAAAACCAAAATTGTGTAAGATTCTTCCTTTCGCAGGAAATCCATAGAGCCTGAAAACTGAAACTGAAGGCAAGACAGAAATGAAACATACGCTATACCTTATTATATTTATGGCTCTGGTCCTGGCAGGATGCAGGAAGCCGGCATCCGTGCCTGCGTCCTTCACCACCCTGGACGAGGAAGCCCGCATCTATCCGGACTACCGGGACGTCGTCATTCCCCCCAACATCGCCCCGCTGAACTTCATGGTCAGGGACAGTCTGGCTCAGGACTTCGTGGCCGAGGTCAAGGGCTGCCAGGGCGATGCCATCCTCATTGGCGGTGATGCCGACGGTGTGATCCGGTTTGACACCCTTGCATGGCGGAACCTGCTGACCACCAGCAAGGGACATGGGCTGACCTTCGATGTCTATGCCCGGCACAGCGATGGCTGGGTGAAGTATCGCAGTTTCCGCATGACCGTGGCTGAGGAGGATATCGATTCCTACCTCTCCTACCGACTCATCGAACCCGGCTACGAGCTCTACCGCCAGCTTGGACTCTACCAGCGCAACCTCACCAACTGGGACGTGCACACGATCTACGAGAACAACCGAACCTTCGTGGATGAGCACAACCATTGCATCAACTGCCACAACTTCCAGGACTACAGCACCCAGCGCATGCTCTTCCACGTCCGTGCCAACCACGGCGGTACGATATTCGTCAACGGCGACAAGGCTGAGAAGATCAGCATAAAGGACAGTACCATCCTCACCTCCGGCGTCTATCCCAGCTGGCATCCACGCCACAACTGGGTGGCCTTCTCCACCAACAAGACCGGCCAGACCTTCCATCTCTATGACAAGGAGCGCATCGAGGTTATTGACGAGGGAAGCGACCTGCTGTTCTACGACGTGGACCGCAACGAGGTCAGCCACATCTTCCGCACCCGCGGCGAGATGGAAACCTTCCCCTGCTGGTCGCCCGACGGCAAGATGCTATACTACTGCAGTGCAGACACCCGCGAAGTCGAGGCCCTGAATGACAGTCTGGAAGGCATGTGGTACATCAATCACTGGGACAGCCTGCTCTATGACCTGAAACGCGTTCCCTTCGACGAGCGCACCCGGACCTTCGGCCAGCCGGAGACCGTCGTCCTTGCCTCTCCCCAGCACCACAGCATCAGCGTACCCCGTGTCAGCCCCGACGGACGCTACGTCCTCTACACCCAGGGTGACTACGGACAGTTCCACATCTGGCACAAGAGCAGCGACCTATGGGTCAAGGACCTCCAGGCTGACACCTGCTACACCCTCAACGCCGCCAATAGCCCCGACGTGGACAGCTACCACAGCTGGAGCAGCAACGGCCGATGGATTGTCTTCAGCAGCCGACGCATGGACGGCAACTACACCCGTCCTCACATCGCCTACTTCGACCGCCACGGCCAAGCCCACAAGGCCTTCTGCCTGCCTCAGGAGAATCCCATGCACAACATCCTCCTGCTCAAGAGCTACAATGTTCCGGAACTTACCCGCGATGCCGTCCAGGTCAGTCAGGAAACCCTGCGCCAGGTTGTCTATGCCACCGAGGGAAAGCCCGTCAGGTACGAGAGGAAATAGACGTCCAGGAACATCACACTGAAGGCAATATCCATGAATCCGTCGCAAAGACCTGTTTACTGAACATGCCAGAATCCAAAAACATACTTTATCTACAAAATAAACAGTGAACCATTATGAGAGTAATCATTGAACCCAACTACGACGAGATGTCACGCTGGGCTGCCGAGTATGTAGCCAGCAAGATCAACGCAGCCAACCCCACCCCCGAGAAGCCCTTCAAGCTGGGTTGCCCCACCGGCAGCTCACCCCTGGGCATGTACAAGAAGCTTGTCGAGCTGAACAAGGCCGGCAAGGTAAGTTTCCAGAACGTCAACACCTTCAACATGGATGAGTACGTGGGTCTGCCCGAGGAGCACCCTGAGAGCTACCATAGCTTCATGTGGAACAACTTCTTCAGCCACATCGACATCAAGAAGGAGAACGTACACATCCTCAACGGCAATGCAGCCGACCTGGCTGCCGAGTGTGCCCAGTACGAGGCTGCCATCCAGGCTGCCGGCGGAATCGACCTCTTCATGGGCGGCATCGGCCCCGATGGCCACATTGCCTTCAACGAGCCTTTCTCCAGCCTGGCCAGCCGCACCCGCGTCAAGACCCTCACCACCGACACCATCATTGCCAACAGCCGCTTCTTCGACAATGATGTAAACCAGGTTCCCAAGACTGCTCTCACCGTTGGCGTAGGCACCGTTATGGATGCCAAGGAGGTGATGATCATGGTCAACGGTCACAACAAGGCCCGCGCCCTGCAGCAAGCCATCGAGGCCGGTGTCAGCCAGGAGTGGACCATCTCTGCACTGCAGATGCATGCACATGCCATCATCGTCTGCGATGAGGCAGCCACCGACGAGCTCAAGCACGGCACCTACAAGTACTTCAAGGACATCGAGAAGGACAACCTGTAAGCTCCTTGTGCAGAAGCACACAGCAAGCCCGGGCAGAAGCCACGGAGCTTTGTTCAATAT
The DNA here is from genome assembly GCA_045599425.1 of Bacteroidaceae bacterium. Taxonomy (GTDB): domain Bacteria; phylum Bacteroidota; class Bacteroidia; order Bacteroidales; family Bacteroidaceae; genus Physcousia. The sequence goes on from JAZRVZ010000036.1 coordinate 43,971, forward strand.
CTACACAGACAGAGGCCACGTTCCATTGCGAACGAGGCCTCTGCCATTATATATCCACACCACTCAAAGTCGCAGGCTTCAGACTGCCTGCTCCAGACCACAGTGGGGACAGAAGTGGGCTCCCTGAGGCAGGGGACATCCACATTCCGGACACTCGGAAACATCCTTGCCCTTGTTCTGGTGGTCGTGGATCATCTGCGCACTGACGATGCCCGTCGGCACAGCCATGATGGTGTAGCCCAACAGCATGACCAGGGCACTTACGAAACGACCGATAGGAGTGACGGGAGCAATGTCTCCATAGCCCACGGTGGTCATGGTGACGATGGCCCAGTAGATGCTGGTGGGAATATCGGTGAAGGGGGAATCGGGCAGGCCACCCTCCACCATGTACATCAGTGTGCCGAGCGAGATGACCAGTACAACGACGAAGAGGAAGAAGACCATGATCTTGGGAAAGCTGACACGCATGGAGCGGAGCAGGTTGTCGCCCT
>JAZRVZ010000037.1:0-10140 GCA_045599425.1 Bacteroidaceae bacterium
CAGCCTGGGACTGAGGTCAATTCCCCTCACCCTGTTCCCTCCGCCCGGTGACGCCATGCGCAGTTCAAGAAATTTCCCCATCATTATTTTTTGTGCCAATGCCGAAAACTCGCAAAAACTTTCGTAGGGTTTACATAGACCCTACGAAGCATCCCATGAAAAGGGAGTACCTTTGCACTGTCAATCAGACAAGACAACGTCTGGCTGGCGGTGCAAATTTCGTTCTTTGACTTACTGATACAACTGGCAATGGCAAAATTACGGTTACAAATTATATACTCAATAATTCAAGTTTCCAATCTGCCACCCCCAATAGGGGGAGGCAGGGCTGGGGTACAAAAATCCTATCAATGCACTTATTGCCCACGTAGATGAAGAGGACAAAACCACAACCCTGATTCAGGGTAATGGTTCCAACTACAAGAGCAAGACCACCTTCATCAACGAGTCGGGTCTCTACTCCCTCATCCTCTCTTCCAAGCTCCCAAAGGCGCGGGAGGTGCTGGAGGTGCTGCGGGGAAGGAACGTGCTGGTGTTCCCGGACCGGGATGCGATGGAGGAATGGAGCGGGAAGCTGGCAGGGATGCGGGACCTGGCGAACTTCAGGGTGAGCCGCCGGGGACAGACGGAGGCGGAGAAGAGTGACATTGCGGATGTGCTGTTGGCATGAAACCATGGAATATACGGACAAAATGGGGTGTTTTGATGGATTCTACAGGCAGAAATTTGCACGGATGAAGAAAAATGTGTATCTTTGTGTGTTCATATAGTGAATTTAAATTAGTTAACACCATACAATGAATTTCCGATTGAAGAAATTTTCCCGGAAAACCTGTCTGCTGGCACTGGGATTGGCAGCTGCCGCAGGCCTGGGTTCCTGTGATGGCTATGACCTGGCCGAGCGTCAGCCGGAATGGCTGGGTTCGAGCATCTACGATTATCTGTCCGGCGAGGGCCGGTACACGAATATGGTCAGGCTGATTGATGACCTGAACTACAAGGAGGTACTGAGCAGGACGGGTAGCAAGACGCTCTTCGTGGCCGATGACGAGGCCTTCCAGCGCTTCTTCCAGAAGAACGACTGGGGAGTGCGTGGCTATCAGGATCTGACCGAGGCGCAGAAGAAGATGCTGCTCTATGGAGCCATGATCAACAATTCCTGCCAGGTGGCCTACCTGAGCAGCAGCGAGGGCCCCACGGAGGGCGACTGCATGAGGCGCCTGTCGTCAGGCAGCATCTATGACAGCGTGCCTGTGCTGAAGCCTTCGCAGATGCCCGACAATCCGTACTGGGACTATTACCGCAGGCAGGACAAGAGCATCGTCTGCTTTGAGGACATGAGCACGGCGCCCATGATACATTTCATCGAGGCTTTCCTGAACGACAAGCTCATCACCAACGATGACTGCGACTTCCTGTTCAACTACAAGACCAGGCGCCAGCCCGGTGATGCCAATGTGAACGGCATACAGATGGTTGAGCAGAACATCAAGTGCAGCAACGGTTTTGTGCATCGCATGCAGGAGGTGCTGACCCCGATGCGGAACATGGCGGAATTCATCGGCAGCCATCCTGCCATGAGTGACTACGCCGGTCTGCTGAACCGCTACTGTGCGCCCTACTATGCCGGCGACGCGGCTACGCGCGAATATAACCGTATCTATGGCACGAATGTGGATTCGGTCTTCCAGAAGCGCTATTTCAGTGAGCGCAGTCAGGAGGGTCTTCCCCTGGTCCTGACCCCTGCCGAGGGTCCCGTCAGCGGCAAGCTGAAGTTCGATCCGGGATGGAACGAGTTCTACAGCCAGGGCAGCAGCATTGTGAGCAGTGACGTGGCCCTGCAGCGCAACATGGGCGTGATGCTGGTGCCTACCAACGAGGCCCTGCGCCGCTACTGGAACGAGGGTGCGGGCAAGGTGCTCAAGGATAACTATGGGACATGGGAGAACGTGCCCGACCATGTGGTGAGCAAGATGCTCTATGTCAATATGCTGAACAGCTTTGTCAACAGCGTGCCCAGCAAGTTTGGGACGATCCTGAACGATGCCAACGATGAACTGGGCATACGGGTGGAGGATGTGGACAGTGTGTTCATGACCTGCAACGGTGCCATTTACATGACCAACAAGGTGTTCAACCCCGTTGCATACGTTTCTGTGTCCTTCCCGGCATTGATCAACGAGAGCATGAAGGTGCTCTACTGGGGTATCGAGCAGCTGGGCTATGACGTGTACCTGAACAGCCAGAATTCCTACTACAGCCTGTTCGTTCCGACGAACGGTGCCATGCTGGAATACATTGATCCCTGTTCCTTTGCCAAGAACCAGACGCAGCTTTTCCGCTTCCACTATGACGCCACGGCGCAGACTGAGCAGGAGAAGGTGTGGGCAAGCATCTGGAACTATGACACGGAGACGGGTGTCGTGGGTGATTCCATCGGCGAGGCTTCGTACAGCCAGATCACCAACCGTCTGGAGGATATCCTGAACACGCATATCGTGATTGGCAACGTGGAGGATGGCAACAGCTATTATCAGACGAAGGGCGGCAGCGTGCTGCGCGTCCAGTCTGCCAGTGCCGGTGCCCAGGGCATGACGGTGGCCGGTGGCGGTCAGCTGGAGCAGGGCCGTGACATCAGGGTCACGCAAATCTATGATGAGTCGCGCGAGGGTAACGGCAAGACCTACATCCTGGAGGACGAGCCCATCATGACCGCCCGTCAGTCGGTGGCCGACATCCTGTCGTCCAGCCCGGAGTTCAGCGAGTTCTACAAACTGCTGCAGAGTTCCTCATACCTGGAGACCAAGCACGTCATCGGTACCGATGAGCACGGATGTGCCAGCACGAACATATCCTTGTTCAATACGTTCCGCTACTCGGTGTTCGTTCCCACGAACGAGAGCATACAGAAGCTGCATGAGTCCGGCCAGCTGCCAACCTGGAAGGATGTGGAGAAGGCACAGACCTACGATGAGCGTGACAGCCTGAGGAACGAGATTGAGCTGTTCCTGAAGTACCACATCGTGGACAACTCCTTCTACGTGGGTCAGCAGATTGAGTCCGGCAGCTATGAGACTTCCGCCTACATGGTGGATTCGGACAGGAACCTGTCCTACTTCAAGGTTTCGGTTTCGCCCGATGGTGAGTCGGGCCTGAACGTGAAGGATATGGCAGGCAACGTGCGCAAGGTGGTGACGACCAGTCCTGCGGTCTATAACCGCATGGCACGTGAGTATCAGTATGACAGCAGTGATGCCACGCTTGCAAAGAACATATACACTTCCTCATACGCCGTGGTACACCAGATTGACGGTGCGCTGATGTACAGGAAACAGTGACGAGTTGACGGATGACTGTGCCTCCACCCCCCCCACTGAGATGGATGGCCTTTCTCCTCCATACATAATTCTTTATATATAGATAAAGTATATAAGATGAAGGTAATATCAAGATATTTGAGTCTGCTGGCACTGGCCATGCTCCCCATGTCGGCCCTGGCCCAGACGGCAGGAACGCTGGTTCACGGAACGGTGTCGGACGATTTTGACGTGATGCCCGGCGTGAATGTGGTCGAGATTGACGCGACGAACCGTATCGTGGCCCAGGCCATTACGGATGCCAACGGTAATTTCTCGCTGCGCATCACGAATCCCAGGAACAAGCTGCGCTTCTCCTGCGTGGGTATGCAGCAGCAGGTCGTTCCCATCAAGGGAACCGTGTACAAGATCAAGCTGACTGATGCCACGGTAACGAAGAAGGACCTGGTGGTGACGGGCAAGAAGATTGCGCAGACGAGTGGCCTTGCCATCCCCGAGCGTGAGATCTCCGGCGCCACCCAGACCATTGATGCCTCGGAGTTCGAGGGACTGGGCATCACCAGCGTGGACGAGGCACTGCAAGGACGAATTGCCGGTCTGGACATCGTGGCCAACAGTGGTAACCTGGGTTCGGGCAGTCAGATGCGCCTGCGCGGTGTAAGTTCGATCAACGGAAATACGCAGCCCCTGATCGTCGTGGACGGCAATGTGTTCGAGAGCGACTACAACAAGAACTTTGACTTTCGGGCCGCTACCGAGGATCAGTTTGCCGAGTTGCTCAACGTCAATCCGGATGACATCGCCAGCATCTCCGTGCTGAAGGATGCGGCCGGTACGGCCATCTATGGATCGCAGGGTGCGAACGGTGTCATCGAGATCAAGACGAAGCGAGGTGCCCGTGGCAAGACGCGCGTACAGTATTCCTATCGTGCCACGCTGACCCATCAGCCCATGGGTATCAAGCTGCTCAACGGTGACCAGTACACCATGCTGATGAAGGAGGCCTACTACAATCCCAGACTGAGTGACGCCTCTTCCGACATACGTGAGCTGAACTATGATCCCTCCTTCTCGGAATACGAGATGTACAACAACAATACGGACTGGAAGCAGGCTGTCACGCAGAACGGACTGTTGCAGAAGCATTATGTGAGCCTCTCCGGTGGTGGTGAGAAGGCAAACTTCCGTATTGCCGGCGGATATGACCACCAGACGGGTACCATCATCAGGCAGAAGCTGGACCGTTTCACCACCCGTGTGGCCCTGGACTATTTCGTGAGCGACCGTATCAAGATCGTGACGAACTTCAACATGACCTATACGGACAACCACAGGAACAACACCTCCGTCCTGGGACGTGACCTCTTTGCCGTGGCGCAGCTGAAGATGCCCAACCTCTCCATCTATGAGCAGGATGCCTATGGCAACGATCTTCCCGACTACTATCACATGCTCTCAACCTGCAGTACAGAACTTCGCGGCGACCAGTACACGTACACCAATCCCATTGCAGTGGCCAATGAGGCATCCGACGTGGAGACGACCTACCAGATCCAGCCTGAGTTCAAGCTGGAGTACAAGCTGCTGGGCGTGGATGACAGCAAGACCCAGCTGAACTATGAGGGAAAGGTGCTGTTCAACATCTTCAATAAATACAATGACTCGTTCTATCCCAGCAGTCTGGTGAACAGTGGCTGGAGCAATACCAACAGTAACCTCAGCCAGGCCTCGTCCCACAAGAGTACGGCCATCACCACAACCCATCGCCTGACCCTGACCCCCCATTTCAGCAACCGGGATCACAGTCTGCTGACCATGGCCCAGTTCCAGCTGACCGATGGCAGCAGCAAGGGAACAAGCACGGCCATGAACGGACTGCCCTACGGCAGCATTACCAGTACGACGGCCGATGGTATCGTGCGCTCTGAGGGAACCAGTGCGGGACAGTGGCGTTCCATCTACCTGACCTTCTCGGCCCACTATGCCTACAAGGGCCGCTACATTGCCGATTTCAGCGTGCGCCGCGACGGCAGCACCAAGTTTGGTGACAACAGTCGCTGGGGTAACTTCCCCGCCCTGTCCTTCCGCTGGAATGTCATTGACGAGCCCTGGATGCACAAGGCCAGGAAGTGGGTGAGCATGTTGTCCTTCCGTCCCGGATGGGGTATCGTGGGCAATCAGCCCTCGGGTGACTACCTCTACTTCTCACGCTATGCCAACGGTGCCTCGTACAACAGCAATACCTCAGTCTACCCCGGCAATATCCGCCTCGGGACGCTGAAGTGGGAGAACAAGGAAACCTACAACGTGGGTTTTGACTTCGGCTTCCTGGACAACCGCATCGTGGGTGACCTGAACATCTATCGCCAGATGACTTCCGACCTGCTGATGCAGGGTGTGGGTGTGCCTACCTCCTCAGGTTTCCGTTCGCTCTCCTGGCAGAACGTGGGAGACATGCGCAACATCGGATGGGAGTTCAACGTACGTGGACAGCGCATCATCAAGAAGGGCAAGTTCTCGGCTGACGTGAACGTAACCTTTGCAAACAACAAGAATGAGATCACGAAGATGGATGAGACCGTTCTCTCAGCCCTGAACAAGGACTTTGACCGCAACAACGGTTCCTATCTGACACGCGTACAGCTGTTCAATGCCTTCGGCAGCATCTATGGCTTCCGTTACAAGGGCGTTTACCAGTACTCGAAGTACAGTCCTGAGGAGATTCCCGGAGTCAGTGGTCCCAATGCGCCCGTGGCACATGATGCTGAGGGCAGCGTCATTGTGGACAAGAGCGGGTTCACCGTGCCCATGGTGTTCTGCTACGACAACGAGAACAATACCTCTATCTATGAGTTCAAGGGTGGTGATGCCATCTATGAGGATATCAACCATGACGGAAACATCAACGAACTGGATATCGTGTACCTGGGTTCATCACTTCCCAAGTTCACCGGCGGATGGGGCTTCAAGCTGAACTATGACCGCTGGTCACTGAACACGCAGATGACCTTCCGTGCCGGCAACAAGATCATCAACCAGGGCCGCATGAACGCTGAATGTATGTACAACAACAACAACCAGAGTGCAGCCGTGAACTGGCGCTGGCGTGTTGAGGGTGACGAAGCCCTTGTGCCCCGTGCCCTTTACAAGGAGGGCTACAACTGGCTGGGCAGCGACCGCTTTGTGGAATCAGGCTCCTACATGCGCCTGAACTACATCCAGCTGAGCTACTCCATGGATCCCAAGCTGATCAAGCGCTGGGGATTCTCACAGATGAACTTCTATGTGGATGCACGCAACCTGTTCTGCCTGACGGGCTACAGCGGTGCTGACCCTGAGGTGGCATACGGTTCCTATGGCGTGTCCATGGACCGCTCCCGCACACCCAGGTCCAGGGAATTTACCTTTGGTGCAACCATTGCATTCTGATTCAACGATTAAATCAAGCTCACACATGAAGATAACGAAGACCTTGTCGGTATTCCTGATGTCCGCCTTCCTTGCAGGATGCGGGGACTTCCTCAACATCGAGCCAAGCAACGAGATCGTGCTGGAACGATACTGGACCGAAGAGAACGATGTCAACAGCGTACTCATGTCCTGCTATGCCCAGTTGGAGAGCGAGGACTGCATGAGACGTATGATTGTCTGGGGCGAGCTTCGCTCCGATAACCTGACCAACGGGTCGGGTACCAGCAACGACCTGCTGCAGATTACCAAGGAGAATATTCTGGAAACCAACCAGATGGCTTCCTGGGAGAGTTTCTATCAGTGCATCAACCGTTGCAATACGGTGATACACTATGCACCCATCGTGGCAGACAAGGACCCGAATTTCACGCCCAGTGAACTCGCTGCCACCATGGCAGAGGCCCGCACGCTCCGTGCCCTTTGCTATTTCTATCTGATCCGTACCTTCCGCGATGTGCCATACGTGACTGAGCCCAGTATCGGTGATGAGCAGAACTATCGTATTCCTGCCACCCCGTTCAGTGAGGTCCTGGACCGTCTGATTGCGGATGTGGAGGCAGCCGCTCCGGATGCCGTACGCAGCTATGGAGAGGAGACTGTTGAGAATACAAGCCGCATTACCCGATGGGCATGCTATGCTTTGCTGGCAGACATGTACCTCTGGAAGGGCGACTATGAGAACTGCATCCGCTGCTGCGACCTTGTCATCAACCGCAAGATCCATGACTACGAGCTGGCGTATGAGAAGAATCCCACCACCTTGTCCATGGAGCTTTATGGCAAGTATCCCCTGATCAGCGAGAGCAGTGCAAATGGCAACTTTGCCGGCTCCACCTACAATGAGATCTTCGGTACGGGCAATTCCTTTGAGAGCATCTTCGAGCTGAACTTCGTGAACAACCAGTCGGTGGCCAATTCGGCCGTTTCCAACTTCTATGGAAGGAACGGCAATACGAACGGCCAGTTTGCCGTATCATCGCCGGTTGCGGAGAGTCCGTATGCAGGAACGAGCAACTACTTTGTCAAGACCGACTGCCGCTTCCTTGAGAACATCCTCTCAGGTGCAAGCGTTTCCAATATCCAGAAGTATGTGGCGCAGAGTGTCAGTTTCCGTACGTCCACGACTACGGGTTCCGCTCCCGCTGTTACCCGCAACCTGCGTTCAGGCAACTTTGCCAACTGGATCATCTATCGCCTGACCGATGTGATGCTGATGCGTGCGGAGGCCGAAGTGGAGATGGCCGGTGACGTTGAGCAGGGCAGTTCGCTGACGGAAGAGCAGATGGATCACTACCGTCGTGCCTTCAGCTGCGTCTCGGCTGTCTGGAAGCGTGCCAACAACAAGCGTACGGCAACTGCCGACACGCTGGTCTTTGACGACTATGCCACCAGTCGCATGGACATGGAGAATCTCGTCATGGACGAGCGTCAGCGCGAGCTGATGTTCGAGGGAAAGCGCTGGTATGACCTGGTGCGTCTCTCAAGGCGTGACGGCAGCAATACGCGTATGGTGAACAAGGTCATTCCCAAGTTCAAGGACAACACCGTGGCCATCCGCATCAGGCTGGCGGCTCCCGATGCCCTCTATTATCCCTACTCGCGAGAGGAACTGAAGCAGAATCCTTTCCTGATACAGAATCCTGCCTATGAGACGGGCGACAACATGGACAAGAACTAACATGAAACACAATATAGAAATGGCAAACAAGATATTTCGCTTAAGCCTCCTGGCAGGCCTCTTCGCTGTTATGGGCCTTGCCTCCTGTAGCGATGACCCTGCCCTGGACAACTACTACACCTTCAAGGGCGAGATGGTCAGTGACTATCTGGACAGCCGGCCAGAGACCTTCAGCAAGTTTACCGAAGTGCTGCATCGCAGCGGTATCTATGGCATGATGGCAACCTATGGTGCCTATACCTGCATGGCGCCCACCAATAATGCGATGGACGAGTATCTGTCCAACCATGGATGGAAGACCGTGGCTGACATTCCGGATGCTGAGTGTGATACGCTGGCCTGGAACCATATCATCAAGAACGCCTATTTCACGACGGACCTGACGGATGGCAATATCCCCACGGCCAACATGAACGACCGCTACCTGACCTTCTCATGCGACAGTGATATCATCAACGATAACAACGTGATGTATTTCATCAACAAGCAGAGCCAGCTTATCGTTCGCGATGACTCCGTGGAGAATGGCGTGGTTCACACGCTGAACCATGTCATCCAGCCCAGTACGGCCTATCTGCCCGAGCTGATGCGTGAGAATCCGGAGATCAGTCTGTTCTGCGAGGCCCTTTCACTCACGGGCCTGGCCGACTCGCTCTTTGAGTATATTGACGAGAGCTATCATTGCGGCGAGGATTCCGTGGTAAAGGGTATGACCATCTCAACCGGTGGCTCTTCCTATGCCTGCAAGTATGTGGGAAAGCGCATGAAGCGTTTCTCTGCCTTCGTGGAAACCAATGATGTCTATGAGCAGAACGGAATCCTGAACATCAAGGATATGGTGGCGTACGCCAAGGAAACATACGATGTCATGTATCCTGAGGATGCCGGGCTGTATGATGACGATTTCACAAACCGACGGAATCCGCTGAACCGTTTCATCTCCTACCATCTGCTTCCCTACTATGGTGGTTACAACGACTGGACGGTCTATGGTGAGATCAAGGAAACCTGTGCGCTGACCGACCTGGCTGACTGTACCGACTGGTACACCACGATGATGCCGGGCACCATCATGAAGATGTCTACTCCCACGGGAGCCGAGGCAGGCCTGTATATCAACCGTAAGGGACTGAAGGACAGGTACTCGGTACGTGGTATCAAGGTGCTCTCACCTTCTGAGGTGGGCGATATTGACCAGCAGGCCCAGAATGGCATCTACCACTACATCGATGATATCCTGACCTATAACCCAACAACCCGTGATGTGGTGTTCAATGACCGGATCCGCATTGATGCCGTGACCTTGTCACCGGAGTTCATGAACTGCGGAGCACGCGGCAATGTGGACAATGCCACCGGATTCAAGCAGATTGAGGGATGGGATTTTCACGGTCAGATGCCCACCATCTGTCTGCGCCAGCGCAGCGTGTGGATGCAGACCTATCAGGATTGCGTGGATGTGAAGGGTCAGTTTGACATCAGCTTCAAGCTTCCTCCCGTTCCCGAAAACACCTACGAGGTACGCTTTGCATACGGTTGTGGAGAGATGCGCGGTGTCGTACAGATTTATTTCGGCACCAAGGACAACATGCAGCCCATGGGTATTCCCATCGACCTCCGTGTATGGGGTGGTAATCCCACGATTGGATGGGTTGCCGATGTCGAGGATGAACC
>JAZRVZ010000038.1:0-17270 GCA_045599425.1 Bacteroidaceae bacterium
AATCTTATAATTCCACAATACACAAAAATGGGTATTTTGCAATCTCCCTGCTCATTGAAAATGAGTATTTGCAATCTCCCCGTCCACCAAAAATGATGAACGGGGAGAGTCATTGTCATGAATTACAGATGTTTTCTGAATCTGTGGATGGGCCACTTCCTTATCGATGGCTGGCCTCGTAATAACTTTGGGATTATCTGTGTCCGCGACCAGCGCTTGCACCGCCGCCCATGTTCCCACCGCCATTGCTTCTGGTTGCACCGCCCATAGTCGCACCGCCACGGTTGCCACCCATGGTTGTCTGGGTACGGTTGCCCATGCTGGGTTGAGTGGGTTGTGTGCGGGTTCCCATGCTTGGCTGCTGACCGCCCTGCTGGCCGCGCCCTCCAAAGTTGGGTTGCTGCTGACCGCCCTGCTGTCCCCGGCCACCGAAGCTGGGTAGCTGCTGACCGCCCTGCTGTCCCCGGCCACCGAAGTTGGGTTGCTGCTGTTCGCCCTGCTGTCCGCGACTGCCGAGGTTGGGTTGCTGCTGACCACCCTGCTGTCCCCGACCACCGAAGTTGGGTTGCTGCTGTCCACCCTGCTGTCCGCGACCACCGAAGCTGGGTTGCTGCTGACCGCCCTGCTGTCCGCGACTGCCGAAGTTGGGTTGCTGCTGACCACCCTGCTGTCCCCGACCACCGAAGTTGGGTTGCTGACCAGGTTGACCGCCGCCACGACCTACGTGTCCTCTGTCGTTTCCTCTGAAACCTCCATCCCAGCGGGGACGCAGTGTGGTGTAATAACCACGGTCGTGGAAGTTTCGTCCGTGTCCGCCGCGATAGTTGTGGTAAACGGATGGGCGGCTGTAGAAGTAGTAGTTGCGGGCATAGTAGGTGTAGACGGGATAGTACCAGCGTCCATAGCGCCATGCTACGGGGCGCAGGAAGTAGTCGAGTGTGCCAAGGAGACTCCACTGCCAGTCGTATAGGATGTGGCGGAGGTCCTCGTTACGGTAGTAGAGGTAAGGACCATAGGCATCCTCGGCACGGTTGAGGCTCATGAGATAGTCGAGGTTGATTTCGTAGGCATATTCATACTGACGCTGATTCAGGTTCAGTTCATACGCCATCTTGTCAGTGAGGTACATGGCTTCCTCGCGTGCCATCTCGTAGGGCATGGCCTTGAGGGTGAGGGTAGTGAGAACTACTGCCAGGAGAGTCATCAAATAGCGCTTCATAATGGTATGTTTTTATTGGTTACTGAATCGTTTTGTTGATCGCTTTCTGTCTTTTGACATTGCAAAGGTACAACGATTCCGTAAACCCTGAAAGGGGAATTCCCCTAAGTCGGGGGTGGGATTTCCCTATTCCATCATTCCCGTGAAGACGAAGTGCTCTCCGAATATCTTCTCCGCATCATGAAGAGGTTGGCAGAAGAGGCCGAAGACGCTGCTGCCACTGCCACTCATCGAGGCATAGAGGGCTCCCCGCCGGTAGAGTTCCTCCTTTATATTTAATATGGTAGGGTGGAGGGGGAGGACACTCTTCTCGAAGTCATTGAAAAGGGTGTCCTTCCATTGGCTGATGTCTGCTTGCAGTGCCAGTCGCAGGTCGTGGACGGGACGTGCGGGACGAACCATGCTGTAGGCCTCCTTGGTGCTGACAAAGTCCGATGGCTTCACCAGAACCAGGTGCAGGCCACTCAGCGAGAGGCTGATGGGCGAGAAGATGTTGCCGATACCCTCGGCCATGGTGGGTTGCCGGCGGATGAAGAAGGCACAATCGGCCCCAAGCTGACCGACGCGCTGCTCCATCTGCTCATTGGTCAGACCAAGGTGGAACATGTCGTTCAGCAGACGCATCATGAAGGCCGCATCGCTTGATCCCCCGCCCAGTCCTGCACCGGATGGAATGTTCTTGACGAGCCTGATGTCCAGGGGCGGCAGGGTGAACTCCTGCCTCAGCAGATTTACAACCCTCATCACCAGGTTGTCCTTGATGTCTCCGGCAACGGGTATGCCGCTGAGGGTCATTGTGTCTTCCTTGCCTTCAGAGCATCCCACGGACAGCTCATCGCGCAGGGGAATAGGGTAAAATACCGTCTCAAGGTTATGGTAGCCATCGGGTCTCCGCTCCACGACGTAGAGGCCCAGATTCACTTTGGCACAGGGATATACAGTCGTCATGTCTTTTTCTTTTCGTGCTATATGGTGCAAAGATAATGTTTTTCTACCAATAAATTTGTTATTTCGCGTGGTTATTCGTAACTTCGCGCAAAATTTTGAAATCATAATCGAGAAATGGCAAAGAAAGACGATTCAAAGATGGAGTCCATCCTGGACATCAATTCCAATAACATCTGGAATTGTGAGGAGCAGGAGCTGGCATCACTGTGGGAGCAGGACAAGGCTGAGGAAGGATTTCAGAGTAGCGAGGAGAAACTGCTGAACGTGATGCGCCTGGCCTTTGAGGTGGTTCATTACAATGCGGATGATGAACGTGACTGCAAGAAGTATGAGAATGGCGAATGGGCCACCTTCTCACATGTTGACGGCAGGCGTTTTGTGGCAATACGCCGCAAGGTCATCCGTAGGATTACGGATCTCTGCTACGAGAACATCCGCCACATCACCGCTGCTACGCTGCTTGAGCTGATTGACCGCAACTTCGGTGGTGGATGGGATTCCATTCCATTGAGCATAAAGGATATCATCGAGGTGGGATTTGACGTCAGCACGACTTGTCTGCCTACAGCCAGGCTACACTCGCCCGGTGGTACCTACGAGCGTAAGGTGAATGCCGGTTTTGAGGTACTGGAGGTGTCCAAGGGCAACTGGACGGAGGCGATTTTCGCCAAGAAGAAGGACCCCATAGAGAAGCTGCGCTTCACATCCGATAGCCAGTATGACGAGGATGGTAACCTGATCAGTGATGATGAGGACCTGCCAGACGATACCATGCGCGACGAGGACGATGATGAGGAGAGCGACGATGATACCTTCTACAGTTCCTATGCAGCCGAGGCCGACGTCAAGGAGGAGGATGAGGATATGGCCGGATTGAGTCTTGAGGAATAGAATGAATGAAAGAATGAAAATGTGAAGGAATGGTCGGTTGGTCCGTCATTCCATGTATACGCAAAGGGCTAAGCTTCACGGCTTAGCCCTTTATGCGTCTGAACTCTGCGCAGACGATGGCGGTGGCAATGGCGACGTTGAGGCTTTCCACCGTGGTGCGGTCGGCAGGGTAGGGAGGGATATACAGACGCTCGTTTACCAGGGCTCCCACTTCAGGCGAGATGCCGTTTCCTTCATTGCCCATGACAATGACGCCATGGCTGGACAGGCTCTTCGTGTAGAGATTGTCGCCGTCCAGGTGTGTGCCGTAGATGGGGGCCTGGAGGCCGGAGAGGGCGGCGGGGAGATCCGTGTAGTGTACGCATACCCGTGCAATGGCACCCATGGTGGCCTGCATGGCCTTGGGAGAGAAGATGTCTGCCGTCTGCGGGGAACAGAAGATGTGGCGTATGCCAAACCAGTCAGCCAGCCGCACGATGGTGCCCAGATTGCCCGGATCCTGCACCCCGTCAAGGGCCAGGCAGAGTTCCTGCCGCGCCACGCTGGCCAGGGTTTCATCGGAATGCATGATGGGGAAGAGGGCCAGTACCTGCTGGGGAGTCTTCAGGAAACTGACGTGCTGCAGTTCCTCCTCCGTGACACTCTCGGTCGTGCTGCCGTCACCCTTCCTTTCAGTCGGCAAGGCGGAGGCGGTGGCCCATGCACACCCATGCTGCTCCTGCCACCATTTTTCGGTGGCTGCCACATAGGTTGGCTTCCAGCCGGCACTCAGCAGCTCGCCAACCAGTTTGGGTCCCTCGGCCACGAATAGTCCTGACTCGCAGCGACCTTTCTTCCGCTCCAGTGAACGTATCAGTTTCTGTCTGTTCTTGCTAATCATAGGCTCAACAATACGCCGGTCTTTCCTCATTGTGGCACTCAAAGCCCTGAAACCTGCGAATTTCTCCGCAAAGATACGTCTTTTTTGCCAAAAAACAATTATCTTTGCCATGTGAAAACAAAGAGTTTCCATAAAATCCTGCCGTCACTGTGCGTGGCGTGCCTGCTGATGGCGTCCTGCAAGGTGTCCCGCTTCGTTCCCGAAGGCGAGTATCTGCTGGACAAGGTCAGTGTGCAGAGTGACAGTTCATCCCTGAAGACGGCCCCTCTGGCACTGTATGTGCGCCAGCATCCCAACGGCCGTTGGTTCAACCTGTGGCGCGTACCCCTTCTGCCCTATATGCTCAGTGGAACGGACAGCACCAGCCGATGGAACCGTTTCATGTGGCGGATCGGCGAGAATCCTGTCCTGGTCGACACTGTCCTGGCCGAGCAGTGCCGTACGGACATACAGGCGGCCGTAAGAGGCCTGGGGTACCTGGATGCACAGGTCGACCTGGAGAGGAAGTACAAGAAGAAGAAGGTGGCCATCCGCTATCAGGTGCATCCCGGCCCGCGGTATCAGCTCAGTCAGATCAGCAGGGTTTTCCGTGACTCCCTGGCCTCCTCGGTCCTGGCACAGCATGAGGACGAGACGCTGCTGCACCCCGGAATGGACTTTGACCTGAACGTCCTGGATGCCGAGCGCTCACGCATCAATACCCTCCTGCAGAATAACGGTTTCTACCACTTCAACCGTGACTTCCTTCGCTATGAGGCAGATACGGTACGCGAGGACCATAGCGGATCCGTGTCGCTGATTCTTGAGCCGTACCGCACCTCAACCCATCCGGAACCTCGCCGTCACCAGCAATACCGCTTTGGCTATGTGGAATACCTGTTCAACAATGGGGACATCCCCCTGCGTCCGTCCGTGCTGGAGAATGCCAACCATATTCGTGAGGGACAGCTATACAGCGAGCAGGAAGTCCAGAATACTTATGCCTCGCTGGGTGGACTGGAGGCCGTGCTGGCAACCAACATCAATCTGCATCCCGATCCGTCAGACTCCCTGGTTCTGAACTCCACCGTGCACATTACCACCAACAAACCCAACTCCATCAGCGCGGAGCTGGAAGGAACCAATTCGGCGGGCGACCTTGGTGCCGCCGTGTCCGTCTCCTACGCCAACCGCAATCTCTTCCGGGGCAGCGAGGTGCTGAGCCTGAAACTGCGCGGGGCCTTCGAGGCCATCAAGGGACTGGACGGATATGATGACCAGGACTATACGGAATACAGTGCGGAGGCATCCCTGCGATTCCCGGATTTCATGCTTCCCTTTGTCAATCGCGATTTCCGTCGCAGTGCCAAGGCCACCAGCGAGCTGAGCGTGATGTACGACAGTCAGGACCGTCCCGAGTTCCACCGTCGTGTGGTTACGGGTGCCTGGCGCTACCGTTGGACGGGTCGCGACACCCGTCTGCGCCACCGTGTCGACCTGCTGGACCTTAACTATGTCTTCATGCCATGGATCAGTGAGACATTCCGCCGCGACTACCTGGATGATCCCGGTTCCCGCAATGCCATACTTCGCTACAACTACGAGAACCTCTTCATCATGAAATGGGGCTACAACCTGGCCTTCTCCTCACGGGGCAATGGCATGGGAAACTCCAACTACGGCACGAATGCCTACAGCATCCGTTTCAATGTGGAAACCTCCGGCAACCTCCTCCGCGGCTTCTCCTCGCTTTTCGGCGCGCAGCGGGACGAGGAGGGAAACTATAAGGTCTTCAACATCGCGTATGCACAGTATGCCAAGCTGGACTTCGACTTTGCCAAGAGTTTCAGGGTCAACGACCGCAATTCCTTTGCCCTTCACTTCGGATTGGGTGTTGCCTTGCCTTACGGTAACAGTCGGATCCTGCCCTACGAGAAGCGCTACTTCAGTGGTGGTGCGAACAGCGTGCGTGGATGGAGCGTAAGGGAACTGGGACCTGGTTCGTTCAAGGGGCATGACGGCCGCATTGACTTCATCAACCAGACCGGTGACATGAAACTTGACATGAATGCGGAATACCGTACCCACTTGTTCTGGAAGATTGACGGTGCTGTCTTTGCCGATGCAGGAAACATCTGGACGCTGCGCAATTACGAGGATCAGCCTGGCGGTCAGTTCCGCCTGGACAGCTGCTGGCGACAGATAGCCGTGGCCTATGGCCTGGGTCTGCGCCTGAACTTCGACTATTTCATCCTGCGCCTGGACGGAGGCATGAAGGCCGTCAATCCCACCTATAGTGATGCGCGCAATCACTATCCGCTCATTCATCCCAACCTCAAGCGTGACTTCACGTTCCACTTTGCCGTTGGCCTGCCGTTCTGATGAGGGCAGACGACGTCCTGCATCTTCTGCTTCCCCTCGATACGCAGACTCTGCATCTTCCGCGTATCCTTCCGTCTTCCCTGCATCTTCGCCATAAACAGAATGGAAATGGGAAGTAAATGCCAGACTGTGGCTTTTACTTCCCATTTTCAAACAATCTTCTCCTTAATCTAAACCTTCCTGAATTCAGTTTCTTTTTGCTATTACCCTAAATATCCAATCTAATTACCTGGAAAACAAACTTTATGTCTTTGCCCCCTCTGGGGCTTTACAATCTTTACCTTGATACCTTATTGATATATCTCTTACCTTGTTATTCCAATCTCTTTTCCTATTACTTTCAACCTCTGAGCCTCGCGGCTTAATCTGAGTGAAGTCTATCTTGCTTCTCAATTGCAATGCAAAGGTAGTGCCTTTCCGGTCCAGATACAAAAAAAGCACTTCCTTTATCTCAGAAAGTGCCTTTTAATTGATATATGTCAATCTATCCCCTTGTTTATCTTTCAATTTATAGTTTTCCGGGGCAGATACGCTTCGGATTAGTAGCCGGGAGGCGGTTGGGCGCTACACCTTGTCAGCTGGCTGCGCCTGAGCCCTGCCGGCGATGCCCTGCTCCTTGTCAGTTGGCTGCGGTGAACTCCTGCAGGAAGCGCTTGTCGTTCTCCGAGAACATGCGGAGGTCCTTCACCTGGTACTTCAGGTTGGTGATGCGCTCCACGCCCATACCGAAGGCATAGCCCGTGTATTCCTTGCTGTCTATGCCGTTGGCCTCCAGCACGGCGGGATCCACCATGCCGCAACCCAGGATCTCAACCCATCCGGTGTGCTTGCAGAACGAGCAACCCTTGCCGCCGCACAGGTGGCAGGAGATGTCCATCTCGGCACTGGGTTCGGTGAAGGGGAAGTAGCTGGGACGAAGACGGATCTTCGTGTCGGGGCCGAACATCTCCTGTGCGAAGAGCAGCAGGACCTGCTTCAGGTCGGTGAACGAGACGTTCTTGTCAATATACAGGCCCTCGACCTGATGGAAGAAACAGTGTGCGCGGGCAGAGATGGCCTCGTTGCGATACACACGTCCGGGACAGATGACACGGATGGGGGGCTGGGTGGTCTCCATCACACGTGCCTGTACGCTGGAGGTGTGGGAGCGGAGCACCACTGCGGGACGCGCCTCCACGAAGAACGTATCCTGCATGTCACGTGCCGGATGGTCATCGGCGAAGTTCATGCTGCTGTACACGTGCCAGTCGTCCTCCACCTCTGGACCCTCAGCCAGGGTGAAGCCCAGGCGTGAGAAGATGTCCACAATCTCGTTCTTGACAATGGTCAGGGGGTGACGCGTACCTAAAGGTACGGGGTAGGGCGTGCGTGTCAGGTCCACATCATCGCCGGCCACCTGCTGGGTCTGGGCAGCCTCCTTCAGCTGGTTGATCTTCTCCTGTGCGGCATTCTTCAGCTCATTCAGCTTCATGCCCACTTCCTTCTTCAGCTCGGCAGGAACGTTGCGGAAGTCATTCATCAGGCCATTGATGCTTCCCTTCTTGCTAAGGTACTTGATGCGCAGCGCCTCTGCCTGCTCCGCGTTCTCTGCCTGGAGATTGCTGATCTCCTCCAGCAGTTCTTTTATCTTCTCTATCATCTTGTTTTAAGCGTAGTTTTGATGTTCGTGTCTCAAATTCCATGCAAAGGTAATGAATTCTTGCCGAAAACGCGTGCTATATGGAAATAAATATGTAAATTTGTATAAAATTTAATAGGTGAGGATGTCTTCTATGCGTCTTTATACTCATTTTCGGCGGAATTTCTTTTTCCTTTCGCTGCTGTTCTCCACCTTCCTCTCTTCGGCCTGCCGCGGGAGACAGGTGGGGCAGGAGGTTGAGGAGGCTCCTGCCGGTTTGTCCCCAGAGGACTGGGAGGAGGACGACGACACCCTGGTCTACGACATACCGGATGCCCCCCTGACCGATGCCGTGGACGAGAGTTTCCCGGACTTCCTCTATACCTTCCTCAACCGCAAGTCCTTCCTGCAGCAACGCGCAGCCTATCCCGTTGAGGTGACGGACGGAGGCGGACAGGTCCTGGAAGTCCTGCGCAACGGACGATCCGTCAGCCAGGCCGTGCAGCTGGACGTAGGCGACTGCTTCTTCATGCTTGTCGGCGTGGATGTCGACCCCTACGACTACCTGGGACAGGACGCCTTTCATGCTGAGATCAGCCAGGTGGACCTCTCCTCCAAGACCGGCAGCGTCTATCTATTTGACAAGATGTCCGATCAGTGGAACATCACGGGCATCCGTCGTGGCGGAGAAAACGGTCACCCCGCGTTCCTGGACTTCTACCACCGCTTTGCCACGGACAGCATCTTCCAGTCCGACCACCTGGCCTCGGAGATCTTCGTCTCCCTGCCCAACGAGGAGGATGACGTGGAGGAGGTCATCGAGGGCAACATTGATTCCGGACAGTGGGAAGTCTTTGCACCCGAACTGCCCCACGGTACGCTGCACATCCTGGAGATGGGACAGCCCGCAGACGACAGTCGGGGCATCAAACTGGTCAAGTGCAGCGTTGCGTCGAGCATGATGGAGATACTCACGTTTGAGAGGGAGGGACATGACTGGAAACTGGTAAGATATGAAGAATAACTACTCATTGCTCCCGCACAACACCTTCGGCATAGACGTGCGGGCCAGATGGTACGCCGAGTATGATTCCGTGGAACAGTTGCAACAGTTGTTGCAGGAGTACTATGCCACCGTGTCGGGCGACACCCTGCCCACGGGTAATACGCCTGCCGGACGTGTCCTCCATATCGGAGGAGGCAGCAACCTGCTCTTTCTCAAGGATTTCGATGGACTGGTACTCCACAGTGCCATCCGCGGCATCCAACTGTTGGAGGAGGACGAGGAGAGCGTGACCATCCGTGTGGGAGCCGGCGAGGTGTGGGACGACCTGGTCAGCCAGACCCTCCAGCGTGGCTGGTACGGCCTGGAGAACCTATCCCTGATTCCCGGTGAGGTGGGTGCCTCTGCCGTGCAGAACATCGGAGCATACGGTGCCGAGGCAAAGGACTTCATCCGCTGCGTGCACCTCCTTGACCTCCGTAGCCTCCAACCCTGCCACAAGACCGCGGACGAGATGCACTACGCCTACCGCTACAGTGTTCTCAAGAGCGATGAGCTCCGCGGACGGTATGCCGTCACGCAGGTTGACTTCCGGCTGCGCCGCACCTTCACCCCCTATATAGAATATGGTGGACTGCGCAGTGCGCTGGACCGTGCAGGCATCCTGCATCCTACCGCCCAGCAGCTCCGTCAGGTTATCATTGAAATGCGACAGGGCAAGCTGCCCGATCCCAGGGAACTGGGCAATGCCGGCAGCTTCTTCATGAACCCCGTTGTTCCCCGTCCGCTATTCCTGCAACTCCAGGCCAGGTACCCACAGATACCTCATTATGAGGTGGATGCCGACAGGGTGAAGATTCCCGCAGGCTGGCTCATCGAGCAGGCCGGATGGAAGGGTAGGGCACTTGGCCCCGCCGGTGTATACAGCCGTCAGGCACTCGTCCTGGTCAACCTCGGCGGAGCCACCGGACAGGACATCGTCCGCCTCTGCCAGGCCGTACGTCAGGATGTCAGGACACAGTTCGGCATAGACATTCATCCGGAAGTAAACTTTATTGAATAGGTTGTTCTTGTGGAGACGGCTGGAACCCCGGGAAGGTCTCCTGTCCTGCAGGCGAAGCATAACTTTCAACCATTAACATTCAACTCTCAACTTTCAGTTCTTCATGCGACTCACCTTTCTCGGTACCGGAACCAGTCACGGCATACCCGTCATGGGATGCCAGTGTGAAGTCTGTCGCAGCACGGATCCGCGCGACAAGCGACTGCGTACCTCAGCCCTGGTTGAGACGGACACCACCTGCATACTCATCGACTGTGGTCCCGACTTCCGTCAGCAGATGCTGCGCATTGGCATGACCCGCCAGATTGATGCCTGCCTCATCACCCACGAGCACTACGATCATGTTGGGGGCATAGACGACCTCCGTCCCTTCAGCTACCGCCACCTTCTGCCCCTCTATGCCGACGACTATTCTGCCACCCACCTTGAGGAGCGCTTGCCCTATTGTCTCCTGCGCAACGTCTATCCCGGCGTCCCCCAGCTGGAGCTGCACCGCATTCAGGCCCACGACCGCTTCACCGTGGGCGACCTTCCCATCACCGCCCTGCAGGTCCTTCACGGACAGCTTCCCATCCTGGGCTACCGCATCGGTGACATGGCCTATATCACGGACATGAAATCCATGCCCCCCACCGAGCTTCCCCTTCTTCAGGGCATACGCCTCCTCGTCGTGAACGGCCTCCGCTTCCGCGAACACAACACCCACCAGACCATCCCCGAAGCCATTGCCTTCAGCCAGTCCCTTGGCTCCCCCGAAACCTACATCATACACCTGTGCGACGCTGCCGGTTTCCATGCCGTGACCGATGCTCAGCTACCTCCCCACGTCCACCTTGCCTACGATGGCCTGGTACTTGATGTGTAGTTCTTCTGCCATCCCTTGCACCCATCCGTTATGCCTCGTCCGCTGTTCCTGTTTGTTGCATGTTACATCGGGAATCCCATATACTCATGTAAACAGGAAAAGCATGCTTCAATCCTTCACTTCGGTGTTTAATAAATTGAAAGATAGTCTGTTGTGGTGAAACATCCCATCCTTCACCCATCCTGTCCCATCCTTCACCCATCCTATCCCATCCTTCACCCATCCTGTCCCATCCTGTCCCATCCTTCACCCATCCTATGCCTCTATCCCGCGTTTTGCGGTGCTTTTCTGGCTTTTGATGGTACAATAGAGTATGTTTCTTTTCCATCTTTGTCATGATGTATGGCCCACATATCGCCACAGGTATATGGATATTGTGTAACATGCGGTCATGAAGATGGAACCAGCATGAGGATTTGATTAAGCAACCTAGGTCAATTGATTAAGCAACCCAGGTTAATTGATTAAGCAACCCGGGTCAATTGATTAAGTGACTAAGGTTGCTTAATCTGTTCTGCCTGCTTCTGTTGCCTTGTCCTCGTGAAATCAATACTTACATCCGTTGCAGTTCCCACTTCGTCCGCATGTTTTGCATTCTCGTTCAGTAAGTGTTACATTTTCGTTCTGGATGTAACATCGTTCCCGGGTGGTGTTACATCAGCCCCGACGCTGTTACTTTTTCCTCCTTCCCGCATATTTGCACGTATTCCCCAAAAGCAAGCGGTGAAACATCTTCCTCCTTCATTGAAGGATAGGATGTTTCACCGCATTTGTCATAATATCAATCCTTTGGCCGCTATGGTGAAGGATTGAAGGATAGTTTTGTGATCAGTCTTGTGTAGGCCACTCCATTGGATCATGTGTCTGACCCGTATTTCCATTCGTCATTTGCGTTTGTGGGTGCAGGACGTAAATGTAATCCTTATCTCTTTCTGGCAGCGTTCACCTTTATGTAGCGTCCGTCAGTACGGCGTTTGATCGTGATGCCGTTCTGTCTGGGTGTGGTCTGCTTCCGTCCTGACAGATCGTAATACTCTGCTTTTTGGCTTAGCGTGGTGACGTTCATGCCACTGACGATATCAGCATGATACGCTATGTCATGTGCAGGCATGGTATCATACTTTTCACCCATCCAGTCATTGAAGATATAGTCTTTTTCCGGAACATATTCGTAGATTTCGTAACTGTCTCCGTATGCCACCTCTTCCTCATGAACAAGCTGGTCGAGGACATAGTAGCGAACCCAGTAATGGTTCACCTCATACTGTGCCTCGTATGTCACGTCATGAGCGGGGACGGTAGCATCCACTTCATGATCCCATCCCACGAACGTATGGCCCTCCTTCAAGGGATCCTCCGGGGCAATAATCTCTGTGCCGTAATCCTGCAACTCGCTATACATTGTCTCTCCATCAGCAAGGAAGGTGACACGATACTGGTTTATGACCTGTATCTTGCCATTTACGTTTGAACCATGATAACTTCTATTGTTCCTGTCCCCAAGAACAATATTGTCAATCAGGACATCATATATGTCAAAATCCAGGTCGGCATCGGCATGCAATGTGAGTTTCATCAGTCCTTCATCCGTCACTAATGGCGAATTGGTCATGGACAGACATGCTAACGAGTAATAGCCATCGGCATAGTTGCATGAGATACCGTGGTCGGTTCCGGCAACCATCTGCGCGGAATTCCTGACAAGGGAAATTCCATCCGGCAAATGTATGTCGAGCGAGAACGCACACATGCAATCAGATTCAACATTGGTCATGTCAATTACCAATTCTGCGTTCTTATCCTGTCCTATCCTGACCTCAGAAGCGGATAATGTTGTCTGCGTATCAGCTTTCGTTTCTGCCATCATTGTGGACGAATTGTCCTGGGAATCCTCTACTCGTGTAATCTTATCGGTTATCAATGTGGCATCAGCAACGCTTACCTCGCCGTCACCATTCATATCTGCAACTTTGCGGTTCAAGTGCTCTGTCTTATTCTCAATAATGAGGTTTACGACACCTGCGGCATCAGCAATATCCACGACTCCGTCCTCATTGACATCACCCATGCCTATCTCGCCCCTTTGCAGGTATAATCCGCAGTCAACGAATGCTCCGAAACGGGTAGTGTGTAATTTGGCAGCAATAACATTGACGGAACCATCAGTCTTCAGCTTCTCCTTGACAGAATCCGGCAGTTTGACGAGTTTCCTGTGTTGTAGTCCACGTGCCATACTGCTAATGTAAGGATGCTCAAGAACGTCAATATATTCAGGTTCTGCATAACTGAATACATGCTCACCGTTGATATATAATTCGTGCTGATCGGCATTACTGCAGAACAGATACACGTCACCATACAAGGGGCGTTCGATGCTGAATGAACGTCGGTAATACACATCGGCAATTTCACCAGTACCAACATTAGAGACGTAGCTGTCTTCGTTACTTGTACAATAGAACTCATGGGGATACCACGACAGAAGTTCGCCTGCTACAGAGTTGTTGCTTGCGGTACTCTCATCATAGTCCACATCGTACCAGGCATTGCCATTGGCATCCTTCTCCGGTTCGCCAACAAAAGGCATGGGATCGGGATCATCCCAGTTCTCCATTGTCTGATAGCTATTGAAGATGATTGTGCTTGCGTTCCATGCAACATCCTGGAATGCTGTGGAAGGAAGAACGGAAGCCATCACTCCATCCTCAGCCATGAACATCTGCTTGGCACTCTCGTAGTATTTGTCCAACAAATCCTGGAGTTCCTGCTTTTCATGATAGTCGAATACCTTACCTGAATGAGACGGGAATCCGGCATACAAACTTGGACAGAAAGCGTCCACCCAATCCCCGTAATTCTTACGCTGTAGCTCAAAGAACTTCCTGATTGGCTCTTCTTTTTCTGGATAGTCTGCCAGCAATTGCGTTTCATCCGCATCAAAACGACTGGCATATAAGTTATTCATTTCTGCATGAATGATATCATCCACAGGTCTGGTAATTTCTATCACTTGCTCATCATTCCATTCCATGAGCGTATAACGCGCATTGTCGTAGAATTCGATCATTGAACTGATGCTGTCCCTGTTGGAGGAATCAAACAAATCTATTGTATTTATCAATTCCTCCATCAGTATGGTGCAATAGTCAAAGCCTGCAAATTTTTCAAACGAGCCTGTTACCATTACATCATGTGCAGGCATTGTCTGCGGAATGTCGCTCCAACCGGAGAATGTGTAGCCCCCCTTGTTAAGATTTTCAAGAGGTTCTATGGCAGTTCCATAATCAAGGGTCTGAACTTTATATGTCTCTCCGTCCACAATATAAGTGAGAGTGTACTGGTTTATGGTGAACAGTGCCACGTATGTCACATCATGCAATGGGACGGTTGCTTCAACCACCGGACTCCATCCCATGAATGTATGACCCTCCTTCTCAGGATTCTCTGGAGCAACAATCTCTGTGCCATAATCCTGCATCTCACTATAAACGCTATCTCCGTCAACAGTGAATGTCACATGATACTGGTTTGGTTTGAATACCGCTCCAATAGTAACAGATAAATTAACCACATAGTCCAGAGTAGGTTCATAGATTTCCTGGAATTCACCACCCTGTATAACCCATTTCAGAAAGCTCCAGCCTTCGTCAGGCTTTGCCTCCAGGTGAAGGACTGTATTCTCTTTCACCTTACCGTTAATCACTGGGCTGATGGTTCCACCCAGTCCACCTTCCACTCTTGTCTCAACATCATAAGCGAGGTGCTTCTTGACTTTGACCGTTATTGTATTTCCTTCCTTTTTGAAATCGTACGGTTCGCCAGCATCAGCCGGATAGTATAGTCCACCCGTGAAAGCCTGATAGAATGCCGTCAGTTTATATGTTCCATCCGGAACACTATTAACATCAATTACAGTCATGAAGCCTCCAGAAAAACTGGTATGTAAATTCTTAACCAATTGCCCTTCTTGTGATAGTCCAATTACTGTTATCGGGTAAAATAATTCGTCTTTGAATCCGCCGCTAAACTGTACGGCAAACTGATAGGGATCATCAGGATTTATCGTATATGTACCCTCAGTGATCACCTGACCGTCACAAAACAGATTCAACATGTCAAATTCGTAATCAAGATCTGTAAAGGGATTCTTGGCACTTTCGGCAACTTCTATCACATCTGCAAGGTTTCTATTCTCATTGGGAGCAAAGACAAACGAGAAAGGCAGGGTATCTACGGAAGATGCTTTGACGAAGGCATGTTCTGCAGCATCATAGACATAAACATTTTGCATGGTATCCCCATACGTACGTTGATGTGTCAGTGGGAACATCCCTGCATCCGGTCTGCTGATACCTTGAATTTCAGTATTCGTTGATTCAAACTCAATATATTCCTTGTCCGAGGAAACCAAGAAAAGACCATTCGCACACATCTCGCCAACGGGAACAAAATAAGCATGCCCTTCGTCGTTATAGTTGTATTGCATGGCTGTGGCACCCTCTGGCAAGGCTGCGTCAAAAGGTATTGTCAAAGCATTGGCACCAGATGTTGAGACTGACGCTTTCATTTTGACATGGGATGCCGTAAAATCAAAAGGTAGTACAAATGCATGGTGATTGTCCAGCGTGACGTTCTCGCTATTTGTGCCCACGACCATATTCTTGCCCTCAAACGCCTGTGGCAAATCCTGTTTGTATGGGATATAATATAAGGTATTGGGATTGCTGTTCGGCGTGACCCTCATTAAGTTACACTGCAGATATGCAGCAGTAACATCTTCGGGGATTACGATATCCTCGCCATTTGCAAACAGGAAGTAGGAATTCTTCTCATCCTTCCACAACTGGGCATCGGCGTTTGCACCGAAACCTTCGTTTGTTGAGATGGAGAAGGTGGTATTTTCACCATACGCATAGAAATCTGCTGTCATGCTTTCCCCGGCAGGGATTCTTACATATCTGCAGTCCACGGAGCTGGCTCCAAGTATATGACTGCCATACACAAAGAACTGATCGTCAAAGTCCTCCGTACCACTATTGTGCAGTGTAACATGGAGGAGGTCGTAGTCAGTTCCATTCTCCACCTCTACCTTCTCCAGCGAGAGGAACTCTGCTGATTGTGGTGTAT
Organism: Bacteroidaceae bacterium; assembly: GCA_045599425.1. Taxonomy (GTDB): domain Bacteria; phylum Bacteroidota; class Bacteroidia; order Bacteroidales; family Bacteroidaceae; genus Physcousia. Next base: position 15,976 of record JAZRVZ010000038.1, read on the forward strand.
AGTTCTCTACTGCATCCAGCAGTTCCTGCATCCTGTCATCTTCGGCAAGCACGGTTCCCTTGGGGCGAATACCTCCTATAATGCACTGCCATGCGGAGAAACCTTCAACAGGCCAACTGCCTAACCCTGTATTTACAGAGAAAGCGGTGGGCACGAAGTAGCCGTTCTCATCGCCGTCCCATCCCCAGTCGAAGTGAAATCTTCCCTCTCCATCATATCCATCACACACGAATGCATGGGCACTCAGCAGGCTATTGTTATTACCCACATAAAGTATCGGGCGACCCTGCGACAATTCATTGTACAGGATGTCATCCCAGAACAGTGAAGACTTCGCATCTCGCTCAAGCAAATATGCATCGTAGTCAAAATACTGCTGCAAAGCAGGCACTGCCATAAACTGTGATGATCCGGATTCCCAGGTGGTATAGTCCATTTCCAGAGATGCACCTACATAGTACATCAATTTAGCCACTGCATCACAGCTCTCAGCCGTAATCTGTTCCTCCATTCCCTTCTCGTGCCTGGCTATCTGTTCCCAGTCGAAAGTGGTAGGTTCAAGGTCTGGTATCTCGTATTGGGATGTGGAAGTCGTATAGCCAGGTATCGTTGCCGTCGTGGCTGTAGGCCAATGATGATAATCCATAATTTGTGCAGTTGCCGTAGCCACACATCCCGTGACGGACTGTTCGGGGCACATGCGATTGTACGGATCATCCTGTCCCCAGGCTGTTCTCAGCAATGGCTCAATGGCAGGCCGTTTGGTTTCAGAGAGATTTCTTGGCACAGCATTCTGCACACCCATCTCATTCAGCATCTTCATCTCAGACTGGTATTGTCCCAGCAGTTGCTTCAGTCCTTCGGGCAGATTGCCTTCCTCAAAACGTCCCTTGTCAGCATATCCCAGCACAGGCGTGGTCCGCTCGTCACCGCTGACAATGACAAAGCCTTGTGATTCGCCGACGTTGAATACATAATACGTAGCGTCCTGGTTGGCAAGAGTGAGCTTTGCCTCGCTACGCTGCTTCATTGCCTTGCGAGCCGAACTGTTGGTGCCATTACTGGCCTTGCCCTTGAAAAACTCAGTTGCTTTCTCGCGTGCCTGTTCCACGGATACATGCTGTGCAATGGATGTCGCTGGAAACAGAAGCGACATTAACCCAACTTTGACTTAGTACTCTATTTCTTTCCATCCAATCAACGAGTTACGTTTCTGGGTTTGTCTTACTGGGTACTACAAAGTTTTCGTCTCTTCTTGAATGGCATAGGTTTATAATTTAGTCGTTTGTATATGT
>JAZRVZ010000039.1:0-7189 GCA_045599425.1 Bacteroidaceae bacterium
TACTACCCGTACGCGTTATAAAGAGTTATAAAGAAAAAAGCGAAAAAATGCACCAAACATATCGAACGGACTGTTAATCAAGTTGATAAAACTATGATTTCGGTTGAAAAAGTGCACCAAAAAGTGCACCAGAGCGAAAAGCAGGGCAGCGCCCAGGCTCTCGTGTCCTTCATCAGGCATTATTCGGGAAAGGAAGGTGAATCATGCTAGGTCTTGGAGAAGGCCATCAGACAGCATGTTGACGATGAAGACAAAGGGGTCTTCAAAATGCCGACCCCTGGAGGTTTGCAAACTACCACCTTCATCAACGAGTCGGGCCTCTATTCCCTCATCCTCTCTTCCAAGCTCCCCAAGGCGCGGGGTGTGCTGGAGGTGCTGCGGGGCAGGAACGTGCTGGTGTTCCCGGACCGGGATGCGATGGAGGAATGGAGCGGGAAGCTGGCGGGGATGCGGGACCTGGCCAGCTTCAGGGTGAGCAGCCGGGGACAGACGGAGGCGGAGAAGAGTGACATCGCGGATGTGCTGATGGCGAGGTGAGTAATCTTCCGAAGTTATTTTTTTAACCCTTACTGAGAATGGAAGGCGCAGCTGCTTACTTTTTGCTTCGGTTTGTGCGGTTTTTGCTTACATATAGATTGCAAATTAGCATTTAAGTGAAACATTTTGATGTGTTTATTTGGAGGATAATGACATTTTGTATTAACTTTGTGCAGGTTTAAGAGCAAAATGACACAAAATAAAGCAAAATAAAGCAAAATGATATGATTAAGAAACGCTGGATTATCCTGATGACCGCCATGGTGGTCTTCGCCATCTGGGGTGCATTTGCCCCGGAGGGTTCGTTTGAGTGTGAGTTTGGTACGGGTGAGGGTCAGATCAACCCGGCCGATGTGGCGTGGATCATCACCGCCACGATCTTTGTGCTGATGATGACACCCGGTCTGTCGTTCTTCTACGGCGGTATGGTGGGTGCCAGGAATGTGATCTCGACCATGTTGCAGTCGTTCATTGCCATGGGTATCATCTCGGTGCTGTGGGTGGTGATCGGTTTCTCGCTGTGCTTCGGTGACGATGTGGCGGGGCTGGGCATCATCGGCAATCCCCTGAGCTTCCCCATGCTGGACGGTGTGGGCGGTGCCACGTACATCACGCAGAATACGGGTAAGTTCGTGGGCGGCGCAAGCATTCCGCTGGCGCTGTTCGCCCTGTTCCAGATGAAGTTTGCCATTATCACGCCCTCGTTGATCACGGGTTCGTTTGCGGAGCGCGTCAGGTTCTCCGGCTATATGTGGTTCATGATCTTCTTCTTTTTCTTTATCTACTGTCCGCTGGCTCACATGACCTGGCATCCGGACGGTCTGTTCCTCAACTGGGGCGTGGTGGATTTTGCCGGTGGCATCGTGGTGCATGCCTCGAGTGGCGTGGCGGCCCTGGCGGGTGCGCTGTTCCTGGGCAGGCGCAAGACGTCCAACCGCAACGCTGAGCCTGCCAACATTCCCTTCGTGCTGCTGGGCGCAGCCATGCTGTGGCTGGGATGGTTCGGTTTCAATGCGGGCAGTTCGCTGCATGCGGACGGCATGGCGGTGAAGGCATTCCTGAATACGAACACCTCCTCGGCCGTGGCGATGATGACGTGGATCTTCTTTGACTGCCTGCGCGGCCGCAAACCGAGTGCCATGGGTGCTGCGGTGGGTTGCGTAGTGGGTCTGGTGGCCATCACGCCCAGTGCGGCTTACGTCACCGTGGGTCAGTCTATTACCATCTCGTTCATCATCACCCTGATCTGTAACATTGCCGTAAACTGGGGCAAGGGCAGCGGCGTGGACGATGCGCTGGACGTGTTCCCCACGCACGGTACGGGCGGTATATTCGGTACGGTACTGACGGGTATCTTCATCCAGGAGGGTCTGATTGCGGGCACCTGGGAGGGTTTCGTGATCTTCCTGTACCACCTGCTGGCCATCGGTCTGGTTATCGTGTACACGTTGATTGTCAGCTACATCGGCTACAAGCTGGTCGACCACTTCATCCCGATGCGTGTGAGCGAGCGTTCGGAGGAAATCGGTCTGGACATCTCGCAGCACGACGAGCACTACGGACTGGCGCATGTGGCCGACCGTGAGATCGCGGAGTATGCGCAGTATGAGCAGGAGAAGAAGCAGAAGTAAAACCGTATAACCATAAAACCGTATAACCGTAAAACCAATGGGCTACGTAAATCTGAAAGGACTGATAGACAGTCGTGATGCCGTGAACAAGTGGATGGAGCGCTTCGGAGTGCGCTTCGGAGTGTACAAGCACGGAGTGTTCAACGAGCAGTTGTTCCCCTTCGACTCCATCCCGAGGGTGATTCCCAAGACGCAATGGGACTACCTGGAGGCTGGACTGAAGCAGCGCGTCAGGGCGCTGAACCTCTTCCTGTGGGACATCTACCACGAGAAGAATATCATCAAGGACGGCATCGTGCCGGAGGAGTTTGTGTATTCCAGCAAGGGCTACATGCCCGAGTGTGAGGGGCTGGATCCCGTGGGTGGGGTGTACGCCCACATCGCAGGCATCGACCTGGTGGAGGGCAAGGACGGCGAGTGGTATGTGCTGGAGGACAACCTGCGCATTCCCAGCGGCGCCTCCTATCCGATGATCGCCAGGAAACTGTGCCGCAAGGTGTCGCCCGAGACCTTTGCCTACAATGCCGTGGCAGACAACCGTGACTACAGCGAACTGCTGCGCGAAATGATGGACGACATGTGCGTGGACGGGGGCATCAGGGTGATCCTGACGCCGGGCCGGTACAACTCGGCCTTCTTCGAGCATTCCTACCTGGCCGAGAAGACGGGTGCCACGCTGGCCTATCCCGGCGACCTGTTCGTGGAGGAGGACAAGGTGTACTACGGGGGCATGTTTCAGGAAAAGGTACGCGTGGGGGCCATCTACCGCCGCGTGAGTGACGAGTACATGGATCCGCTGATGTTCGAGGCTTCCTCGCTCCTGGGTATTCCGGGCGTGATGCAGGCCTACAAGGCGGGCAACGTGGCCCTGATCAATGCCATAGGCAACGGTGTGGCGGACGACAAGGGCATCTATTACTTCGTGCCGAAGATGGTGGAGTACTACCTGGAAGAGGAGCCCATCCTGCAGAACGCACCTACCTACCTGCCCTACTACGAGAAGGACAGGCAGTACGTACTGGAGAACCTGGAGAAGCTGGTCATCAAGGACGTGAGCGAGGCGGGCGGCTACGGTGTGTTGTTCGGCCGTGACATGGACGCCGGGCAGCTGGCGGAAATGCGCCGGCTGGTGGAGGACGAGCCCCGCAGGTGGATTGCGCAGGAGGTCATCGACTTCAAGGATCTGGAACTGCTGGAGGGCGACGAGGTGGTGGAGCGCAAGGCCGACCTGCGTGCCTTCGTGGTGAGCGGCAAGGAGACGAAGGTGTGGAAGAGCGGTCTGACCCGCTTCTCACGCAACCCCAACTCCTTCGTGGTGAACTCCAGCCAGGGCGGCGGATTCAAGGATACGTGGGTGATGGTGAAGTAGGATTCTTCCGGAGATTCCGGCAAAGCTGCAGCGTTCCGGACATTCCGGCCAAACAATTAACCAAATATTTTTCAACCGATGATAATTTCAGCCAACAAAGCCAACCGTTTGTTCTGGTTGGGCAGATATGTGGAGCGTGTGTACATGACGCTGCACCTCCTCCGACGCGTGTCGGACAAGATGATCGACGGACAGCCAGCCGACTATGAGTCGTTCTGGAAGAAGCTGGACGTGACGGACAGCTACGCCTCGACGGGCGAGTTCACCCTGGGCATGATGTACGACGAGCAGAACCCGGGCAGCATCCTCTCCTCGCTGAACCGTGCGATGGACAATGCCATCATGCTGCGCGAGGACATCAAGAGCGAGACGATGTCGTACATCGAGATGAGCATCTCGCTCATCAGGAAGATGCGGAAGGATGCCGAGTCCAACATCACCAACCTGCAGCCCATCACGGACTGGATGCTGGCCTTCCGTGGTTCGGCCGCACAGCGCATCGACTCGCCGAAGGTGCTGAGCATCATAGCCATCGGTCAGCTGGTGGAGAAGATCGACATCATGCTGCGCTTCTGCTACTGCTATGACCGCATCGCCACGCAGTACTACATGCTGAAGAACTGGGCGAAGGAGTGGCCCGAGCTGCTGGACGGACAGCTGGACGGCCAGATCGAGGCCATGCTGCAGCCCGGGACATACGCCACGGCCGACGAGGACTTCCGCTGGAAGCTCTGCAAGTACATCAATTCGGTGGTACGGGCGTGAGACTGCGCTACGAATACCGCACCTGCGTGCTGTTCCGTCCCAGTGTGGGGCGGCACGGCATCCTGCTGCGCTGCCTTCCGGCCTGCGAGGACTTCCAGCGGCCCGTGCGTCAGGAGTTCGTCATCTCCGATGGCTTCTGGCACAGGGAAGGACGTGACGGCCTGGGCAACCGCATCCTGACGGCGGGCACGACGCTGCGGCACGACCGGCTGGAGTATGTGAGCCGGGGCGAGGTGGAGACCACAACCTACTGCATCCCCGATGCCATGCCGCACCCGATGTACCGTCTGCCGTCGCCGCTGACCGTCCCGTCGCGCGAGATGCTGACGCTCCTGCCTCCGCTGACGGGGCGTGCGCTGCAGGACGGCCTGGCCCTCATGCACCAGGTCCACCGCCATATGGTCTACACGCCGGGAGCCACGCACATGCAGACGCGGGCAGAGGATGCCTACCGGCTCCGTCAGGGCGTCTGTCAGGACTATGCCCACCTGATGCTGGCGCTCTGTCGGTCCGCCGGTTACCCTGCCCGCTACGTCTGCGGACTGATGGCCGGGGAGGGTGCCACCCATGCCTGGGTGGAGGTGCACGACGGACAGTGCTGGTATGCCTTCGATCCCACCAACGACACCGCCATTGCCTCGGGCTACATCAAACTGGCGCATGGCCGCGATGCCGCGGACTGTCCCGTAAGCCGGGGTGTGTACGTGGGGGCCAGTCAGGAGGAGACGCGGGTGTTTGTGTGCGTGGAACGCTGAGAGAAAATATCGTTTAATCGTCTAAACGTTTAACCATCTAATAAATTCGTCTAAACGTTTAACCGTGTAATCGTTTAAGGAAATATGATCAAGACAATAGTAGATACAGAACTTCCCCTAGCCGAACGCTTCCTTGTCCGGAAGAACGTCATCACCCACGGCAAGGGTCGCAGGCGCTTCTGCATCGTGACCGGCACGCACGGCGACGAACTGGAGGGCCAGATGGTGTGCTATGAGATGGCACGCCTGGTACAGGAGCACATCGACTGCCTGGACGGCACGGTAGAGATCTATCCCGCCCTGAATCCCCTGGGCATCGACACCATCCAGCGCGGCATACCCAACTTTGACCTGGACATGAACCGCATCTTCCCCGGCAACGAGCACGGCACGATGGCGGAACAGGCCGCCTACCGCATCTGCGAGGACCTGAAGGGGGCGGACATGGTCATCGACATCCACTCCAGCAACCTCTACCTGCGCGAGACGCCCCAGGTACGCATCAACGTGCTGAACGAGGCCGAGCTGGTGCCGCAGGCCCGTCACCTGGGCGTGGACTTCGTCTGGGTGCACGATGCCGCCACGGTACTGGAGGCCACGCTGGCGCACTCGCTCAACAGCACAGGAACCCCGTGCCTGGTGGTCGAGATGGGTGTGGGTCAGCGCATCAACCACCGCATGTGCTCGCACCTGGTGAAGGGACTCTTCAACCTGATGCGCCAGATGGGGATATGGAAGGGCGAGACGGCCCTGACCGACATCGAGACGGGTCCGCTGCTGGAGCCCATCGTGTGCAAGGGCGACCGCGTGACCTTCCTGAACGCGGAGCGCTCCGGCGTCTTCCTCACCGACCTCCGCACGGGGCGCATCGTCAGGGCGGGGCAGTCCATCGGACGCATCGTGAACCCGCTGACGGGTGAGGTGCTCAGCAAGGTCGTCTCGCCCGTGGAGGGCTTCCTCTTCACCATCCGCGCCTATCCCATCGTCTACGAAGGCTCGCTCATGGCCCGCATCTTCCGGCACGGTGAGGAGGAAATGGAGGTCGTACAGGCCATTTGTTCGTCACAACAGCAAGACTAAGAAAGATGAAGAAAGAGATACTTTTCCAGATGAGGTCGACCTACAGGGACGACTTCAGGATAGAGGGCTACCGCTTCGGTAGCGGAGAGAAGACGATGTGCATCGTCGGTCCCATGCGCGGCGACGAGGTGCAGCAGCAATACATCTGCTCGCAGATTGTGCGCGAACTGCAGGGCATCGAGTCGGACGGGGGCATCTGCGACGGCCGGAGCATCCTGGTCATCCCTTCCTGCAACCCCTTCTCCATGAACGTGGGCCGACGCTTCTGGGCCATGGACGGAACAGACATCAACCGCATGTTCCCCGGCTATGACCAGGGCGAGACCACCCAGCGCATTGCCGCAGGTGTGTTCAATGTCATTAACAAATATCGCTTCGGCGTGCAGTTCAGCTCCTTTTACTCTTCCGGTGAGTTCCAACCCCATGTGCGAATCATGCACACGGGATATGAGAATCTGGACATTGCCCAGGATTTTGGCCTGCCCTATATTGTCCTGCGCCAGCCCCGACCCTATGACACCACGACTCTCAACTATAACTGGCAGATATGGGGGGCCGCTGCATACAGCCTCTATTCCGCCACGACCAGCCGCCTTGACATGGCCGGCGCAGAGATGGTGGTGGACGGCATCGAACGCTTCATGATAAAAAACGGTATTCTCACAGGCGAGGCTTCCGAGGCCGCACCCAGCCGTCTTGTGCGCCACGAGGAGCTCATAAACCTGCGCACCACCGCCGCGGGCTTCTATCGCAGCTTTGTGGAGCACAATGCCCGCGTTCATAAGGGCCAGGCTCTGGCGGAAATCACCGATCCCTGCACAGGTGAAGTGCTGGAGACCATGGTGAGCCCCGTGGACGGAGTCATCTTCTTCCAGCATGCCGAGCCTATGATCTACGCCTTCAGCTCCGCACTGAAGCTGCTTGCTGATGAATAAGCTCTATTCTGCCCCGCTGGAGGGAGTTACGGGCTATGTCTGGCGTCGGGCACACAGGGAGGTTTTCGGCGGCGCGGACAAATATTTTGCCCCGTTCGTAACGCCGGACGCCAATCT
>JAZRVZ010000040.1:0-5673 GCA_045599425.1 Bacteroidaceae bacterium
GTCATTGCGACAGGAAGCAGCAGAGAATGTGGGTGAAATGTCCCTTGAGGAGATTAACGAAGAAATCCGCCTGTGTAGAGCAGAGCGTAAAGCAAGACTACAGGCTGCCTTATGATTTATACAGTGATTGACACAAACGTCTGGGTATCGGCATTGCTGACACAAAACAAAGAGGCTGCGACCTACCGGGTGTTTACTTTGGTGTTCGATCGCACTATAACGCCATTGTACAACGACGGAATACTTGCAGAATATGAAGAGGTGCTCTCACGAAGGAAGTTCTCGTTTACTCGTGAAAAGATAGACAAAGTTCTATCATTTATTCGTGAGCACGGTATTGACACTGAGCGCACCCCTTTCCCTGACTCAATGCCAGATGAAGATGATCGTGTTTTCTACGAGGTTAGCCTTTCACAAGAGGATTCTTTCCTCGTTACTGGCAACTTGAAACACTATCCCATAGTGCCACATGTGGTCACTCCTGCGGAGTTCATGAAGATTATTGAAGGGGAATAAACATTTATCATGACGATATAGCTAAAGGTATGACAACGGTCTACCTATAGGCGATTTACACGGATTTTGCAAGCAATTTGCAAAGTCCGTTTTTTTGTGCCTCTTGGCAATGCGAACAACTTGCACTTTCGTAAACGAGCGAAAGTATTCGTAAACGTGCGAAATAAGTCTATTTCATGGTGTCTGGGGGTATTTGATTTATCCTTTCCTGCGTCTTATTGATAAGACATCATAAAACAGGAACATACCCTATCAAACATTCATCACCATGAAACGACATCTTCTTTTGCTTCTTGTAGCAACATTTTCCCACTTCCTGTCCGCCCAGACCGTCATTCAGGGCACCGTACTCGATGAGCAGAGCCATGCGGTGGACGCTTTTGTGGCCGTCTCGCCCAAAGGCAGTGGCAGCATGATTGCGTATGCCGATACAGATGAGAAGGGACAGTACAAACTGGAGTTCAAGTCGGATGCCGATTCCGTAACCGTTGCCGTCTCGGGATTTGGTATTGGTAATCAGGTACGTATGGTTGCCAACCGCAGTCAGAAACTCAACTTTACCGTTAAAGAGGAGACCACGGAACTGAAGGAGGTGAGTGTGAAGGCAGAGAAGATCCGGCAGAATGGCGACACCATCAGTTACAACGTGGCAGCCTATACGGAGCAGGGCGACCGCGTCATTGGCGATGTATTGAAGCGTATGCCGGGCATCGAGGTGTCGGAAAGTGGTGGCATCAAGTATAACGGCAAGGCTATCAAGAAGTTCTATGTGGAGGAGATGGACCTGCTGCAGGGTCGCTATGGTCTGGCAACCAACAATATCAATGCCAAGGATGTCGCCTCTGTGCAGGTGATGGAGCACCACCAATCCGTAAAGATGCTGGAGGGCAAGGAACTAACCGACGATGTGGCGATCAATCTGAAGCTGAAGGATGCTGCCAAGGGAACCGTGGCCATCAATACAATGATAGGCACAGGAGCGCAACAAGCCAGGGGATGGGGCTTTGGCTCACGTCCACTGGACAGTGGAAACAACACTACTTTCGTCCCATTGGAGAAAGTCGGGCAGAACCCGCTCTGGACAGCCGAGGTGGTGGGCATGTACTTTGCCAAGACACGTCAGAACATGACATTATATAAAGGTAACAACACGGGTGATGATGTGTCGAAGGAACTCACTGAGCACTACTCCGGCATCAACAGTGTGGGGCTCTACCCCTTCTGTCCGACAGGTGCTATATTGCCAAGCGGTTCGGGATTGCCACAGAAGCGAACCTTCGACAATCACTCGCATATCCTCACGATGAACCATCTGGAGAAGCTCAAGGGCGACAGAGAGATTGGACTGAATGTGGCTTACTACAACGACCGGATCCGTCGCGAAGGCAGCAGCCTTTCCGATCATTTCCTCAGCGAGGACAGCCGACTGCAGACGCAGGAGACGATGACAAGCGAAACGAAGGTAAACAACCTGAACGTGCAGGCACGCTACAATCTGAACTCACTGACGGGCTTCGTGGCCAACGTCTTGAAGTTCGACACCAACTGGAACTCGGACAATGTAGATGGATGGCTATCCTCCAACCGGACAGGAGCCACCCCCATCAGCTATGGCGACGAGCGTGTGCGCCAGCATTTTGACCGCCCTGAGCTCTCTGTGTCCGAGACCTTCAACACCATCCGGAACATCGGTAAGAATAACTTCGACCTGCACTTCTCGGCCGGCTATGCCCAAAGGCCCAATACCCTCACTGCAGAGATAGACTCTCTGCAACAAGACACACATACCGCCTATACCCAGGATGTCACCTCACATCACATTGCCGGTCACTTCAATACGGGGTATAACATTGCCGTGGCAGATTACTTCAAGTTCAACTACGGTATCAGCGCTTCGGCCAACTTGCACGGCATCGTTACCGACCTCTATGGCTCTGCCCATTCATCGGCTGGCAACCTGCCTGGCTCTCTACAGAACGACCTCTGGTACAATACCTATTCTGTAGCTCTCGACCAGTCCTACAAGTACGAGCGCCACAACTACAGTTTCACGCTGGGTCTGCCGCTCAACCTCTACAGCCAGATGCTGGATGACCGCATCCGTAAGGATTGCCACAGCTACACGCACCTGCTCTTCTTCCCCTCGCTCAACTTCTGGTGGGACATCACGCGCGACCTCTGGCTAAATGGCGGTGCAAGCTACTCCAAGACAGTGGGCGATCCGGGTGGCATCTACTCGGGCTACATCATGAGCAACTACCGCACGTTCCAGCGATCGTACGTAGAGCAACTGTCCGAGACCAGGAACTATGGCACAAATGTCAATCTGCGCTACCGCAATGCCCTGCAAGCCCTCTTTGCCAACATCGGCTTCAACTTCCGTCGCAGCCACGACAACCAGATCTATGGCTACACATACGAGGGGGCTACCAGCGTCATCCAGGCAGTGGATCAGCCCACCGTGGCCGACAACTACAGCGTGAACGGCGAGGCCAGCAAGGGCTTCGACTTCCTACGCTCCTCCGTCCGTGTCTTTGCCAGCTATGCACTGACCCGGAGTGAGCGACTCGTTGCCGACAAGCTCTATCAGTTCAATGCCCAGTCGCTCAGCTATGGCGGTTCGCTGTCCTTCAGTCCTGCCGACTGGATGGGCGTGGTCTATAGTTGTGGTTTTGCGGGAAGCCGCAGCTACACCGAGGGACATCAGGATGAGGCTCGCCGTGTCAGGAGCAACACCCAGCGCCTCTCCATGAGCCTCTATCCCACCAAGACCCTCACGCTGACCCTGGCTGCCGAGGACAACTACAACAACCTTACCGCCACCAATCGTCACGCCTGGTTTGGCGATGCCAAGGCAAAGCTGAAACTGAAGCGTGTTGACCTGGAACTCCAAGCCAACAACCTCTTCGACCAGCGCCAGTACACCCGTGTCAGCTATAGCGGCCTGGACATCTACAGCCAGACCTCGCAGCTGCGGCCCCGCAACATCATTGCCACCATCCGTTTCAAGCTATTGTAGCAGAACTCTCTGGCAAGAACCAGAGTTAATTTATAGAACACCCCATAATTGATTACCCACACAAGCTATTTACCAGGTTATCCAGGTCTGTCCCCTTTCCGTCCTTTCCGGTCAGCTTGGCATAGAGGCGGCGACGGAGGTTGCTGACGTTTCCTTTTGAATATACCAGCAGAACGGACATTTGCGAAGGGGTGCACTTGGCCACGATCAGGCATACGGCATGCTGCTCCTGCTCCGTAAGTTTGTAATCCTTCTGCAAGGAGGGGAAGAGACGAGGATGCTGTTGGTCAATGAGTTGGTAGAGCTGCAGCCACTCCTCGTCGGAGGGATGGGCATCGTGGGTGGACAGTTCATGGAAATGCTTTACGATGGGGCTCTCCAGGATGGTATCCTTCGTCTGAAGCGATGCCAACAGGGCGGCATATTCGCCATTCTGTTGCAGCAGTTCCCGATGCTGCCGCCTCATCATTCGCTGACGGTAAAGCAGGAACAGGACCAGTACCAGTGCCACGATGGAGGCCAGCAGGATCATCACGCCCTTGCGATCTGCAGCCTCGTCCTTCTCCATCTGTGCGTGCAGGGACTGATAGACTTGTGTCAGTATCTTGCTATCGTTATCCAGTTCCGCCCGCTGCTTGTTGATGGATACGTCGAGTATCTGTTGTTGAATCTTTTTTGCCGATGCCGTATCACCAAACTCATTAAAGGCGTCTGACAGGTCGGATAGTCCTCTGACGCTTGGTCCCCGAGGGTTCTGCAGGTCAGCCTCGGCCAACAGTTTCAGGTAGTGGATGCATGAGTCGCGTTCCCCCTGCCGCTGATAGACACTGCCACGTGCCAGGTAATACTCCCGCGTCCACCAGGAATGTGGGTGCGTGATGTTGTGGCTGGTATGCTGCACGAAGCGATCCAGCAAAGCGTGGCATGAGTCGGGCGTGTAACTCAGGAGAGAGAGGAACAGCGCACCCGTGTGTGCATCCACGGCCTGCTGTCTGTACCCGTGCTCCCAGAGATATTGGTAGGCATTGTCTGCCACATCGAAACCATTGGTCGTGTCGTTATGGAACGCGTTGTAGTTGGTACCACGGATATACATGGCCTGCACCGTGTCCCCTGCGGCTTCGGCCAGTCGTATGGCACGGAGCGTGGCAGCGTATGCAAGGTCGGGGTGCATCGTCCAGCTGAGGCTCTGCGCCCTTTCGGCAAGGGTGCGGACAAAGAGCAGCGTGTCGTAGGCCTGCGTGGTATCGATGCTGTTGATGGCCATATTGTAGGCCTCGGCCTGGTAGCTGGCGTTATCAAGGCGGCCGTACACCTTACCTACCTGGCGCCACGCACGCAGGCGATCCTCGGGCGTGCCGTGCATCTCCATATAGGTCACAACCTCCAACGCCAGCGAGTCGGTGGTCGGTGTGTCATAGTTCTCCTCATTGCCTTCCATCTGCGTCAGGCACTCCTGCATCTCGTTGTATTTCGTCCCGCACGATGCGAGCAACAACGAGGCAACCAACATGTATAGGTACTTCATTTTTTTTGTTTTCTGTACAAAGTTATGAAAAAAGCATGAAAACAGCGTGAAAACTCAGTTTTCATTCAATTGAAAAAGAATTGAAAACCCGAAAATGCCCCGATATTTGCCTTATTCATGTACTTTTGCGGCTGAAATCGAATAAAGCAACGTTCTATTAGTTGAACGCACTTTTGGCGACGGGCTAAAGTCGACGCAGGGGCGCAAAGAATATTTTTTTAGTTCTTTGAATCTCGGATAAAGAAAAACTTTGCGCCTTTGCGTCGACTTTAGGCCGTTGCCAAAAGTGCGTTCAAAATATAACTTATAACAACCAAATGAAACGAACAATTACATTTACCGCATTTCTCATGCTGACCGCCATCCTATGCGTCAGCGCACAAGACACCAACACGGCCAGCGGAAGCATCCGCGATGCCTTTCTGAAAACACCTCTGCCCGATGTCAAGCTCACCCTGATGACGGAGGACAGCACCTTCATCAAGGATGTGGAGGTGCTGAAAGCCAAGAAGGCCAGCACGGGCGAAGTGGAATTCACCATGTTCTCCTTCTCCGTGGAATGCGGCAAGAAATACCTGCTTCGCGGCTCGTTGGAGGGCTACGACGATGC
>JAZRVZ010000041.1:0-3663 GCA_045599425.1 Bacteroidaceae bacterium
CTTCTATGACAGGGCGTATGGCATCATGGAGTGGATCATACCCTACCCCATCAGCTGCTACGCACACCATATCCATGTGGTTCAGCAGGACGATCGGCTCAGCCTGTTCATAGCCCGGGGTGGCAGGTTTGCGGATGACAACATTGTTCTCTGCATCTTTCTCATATTCCAGTCCCAGTTTCTCAGCAAAACGGGTGAGGAAAAGGGCAACACGGTCTTCATGGTGTGAAGGACGTGGGATACGGTTCAGCTGACGGAAGATTTTGTAGACGTTGTCTACTGACGGTATATTTTGCATTGTATTTGCGTGTTTGTTCTCGACAACAAGATTTTAACAAAGTTACATGGAAATGTGTTATCTGCAAAGCAAATGCAACTAATATATGCATATAAAGTGCTATTTATGCATGTTTTTTGCGCAATTTGCGTATTTTTGCATTGAATTTCATTGCATTTGTTGTATATGCCATTGCATACTGTTTGAACCAAAATATCTTTCGTATCATAAATATCATCTGCAATCATGAAAAGAATTCTGACCATCATCTGCGCTATGCTCCTTGTCCTGGGAGTATCAGCCAAAACAAAGAAAGTAATCGTAGTGTATTTCTCAGCCACCGGCACCACGGAGTCCGTGGCCAAGGAACTGGCTAAGGAGAAGAAGGCTGAGCTCTATGCTATCACTCCTGCCAAGGCCTATACAGAGGCTGACCTGGACTATCGCAATCAGCAGAGCCGTTCCTCGGTGGAGATGAAGGACAAGGATGCCCGTCCCGCACTGAAGGAGAAGAAGGATCTCTCGAAGTATGATGAGATATACCTGGGCTATCCCATCTGGTGGAATGTCTCTCCACGCATCATCAACACCTTCATAGAGCAGGCCAAGCTGAATGGCAAGACCGTCTATCCCTTTGCCACCTCTGGCAGTAGCAGTATCGACAACTCTGTCAAGGAACTGAAAGCCGCCTACCCTAACGTGAAGTGGCAGGAAGGGAAGCTGATGAAGAAGGCACGCTAACGGAGTCCATAAACTGATGGAAACTCCAAATCCCCACCCTATCCCGCAAATGGGCAAGAAACGAATGACTTCATATCTTGCCTCTCTGTTCGTGCTTCTTTTCCCATTCCTCCCATCCTATGCATTTCGAGGCAGTGAGATGGAAACGGGAAAGAAGTACTACCTCTTCAATATCTATCAGGCAAAGTTCCTGGGTGAGGATGGACGGTTGCAGCCTCTGCATACCGGCACACCTGCGTGTTTCATGGCTGGCGACGAGGGGTTTATAATCTGCGGCACTGCCTATCGGGCAAGGAAGAATGAGGATGGATACTATCAACTGGTCAATGGTGACAAGTGCCTGGCTCTTGAGGAGAAGGTTCCCGACCCACTCTTCCCAAGAGACGAGAATCGTGCCATGTATCCGGGAGGTGGTGTCACCTGCCTACCCACAACCGGCAACACGGACCGAAGCTACTGGCAATTAGTTGACCAACAGGAGTATCAGGAGTGGATGAACAAGAAGAAATTCACCATTGCATCCCTCAATGTGGATGGACTGCCTAAGGATCTAAAAGTGCTGGGGCTCTTCAAAATCAAACTCAATCCTGATGCTATGGAGAAGTATGGTGCTCAGGCCATCGGGCAAAGACTCTTAACTTCGGGATTTGATGTGGTCGGGGTCAGCGAGGACCTTAACTTCCACAAGCACATCCTTCGCACTTCGCAGGAAGGGGCAGAGGGCTACAATGCCATGACGCATCGCGGCAAGGTGGGAGTGAACCCTAAGTCGGTGGCTCGCATAGCTGTCAAGAAGAGCCCGCTCTTCAAGACAGACGGACTTGGACTCTTCTACAGGAAGGACAGGATGGATCAACGTGTGCTGATGCAGAGCGAGTCGTGGACGCCTTGGAAGATGCATTACGGGTATACCGACCAAGGGGCTGACGGTCTCATCGCCAAGGGATTCCGCTTCTATGTCGTAAGGTTGGCAGATGGAACGGAGTTCGACCTATACACCTTGCACATGGACGCCGGAGGTGGGCGCGGCGACCATGAAGCGCGTGCCAGCCAGTTGGCTCAGCTCGCCGAGGCCATCAAGGCCTCCGACCACAAGCGACCCATCATTATCATCGGGGACTCGAACTGCCGCTACACGCGTGATAATATAAAAGGTATCCTCATTGATGCCTTGAATGCCGACAGCAGGTTTTCCGTCTGCGACCCTTGGATTGAGTTGGTTCACAGGGGGCGTTATCCACGATTCCCTTCCGGTTCCCTGATGACATGGGACAAGGGGTACCGTCAGGGCGAGGTGGTGGACAAGATCTGGTACATCAACCATAGTGAGAGCCCCATACAGATTACCGCAGAGACCTATGCCCAGGATCTCTCTTTTGTGGCCACGGAGGATGTCCCCGGGACTACCATCAGAAAAGGTTCGCCACTGAGCGACCACAAACCCTGTGTGGTGACCTTCTCATACACGGATCGTTGATCACGCAGACTGTCACAAACTTTATAGTTGCAGATTAAGAATACTTTATACCTGAAACAAAACATTATGAAAGTCATTATACTGAATGGAAGCCCAAAGGCTGAGGGCAACACAGCCCACGCGCTGCACGAGGTGGAGCACGTTTTGCAGGAACAGGGAATAGAGACGGAATGGCTCCACGTCGGTCACCGTCAGATACATGGGTGCATAGCCTGCAACAAGTGCTGGGATACGGGTATCTGTGCCTTTTGCGACATCGTGAACGAGATAGCCATGAAGATGGAGAAGGCCGACGGTCTACTGATAGGCTCGCCTGTCTATTTCGCCTCACCCAACGGTACGCTGCTTGCCTTGCTCGACCGTCTCCTCTACTCCAGCCTTCACAAGGACTGGACAATGAAGGTGGGGGCCTCAGTCTGTATTGCCCGACGCGGAGGAGCCACTGCCACCATGGATGTGCTCAACAAATACTTCCTGAAGACCAACATGCCCGTTGTTCCCTCCCAATACTGGAGCATTGCCCACGGAACCACACCTGGAGAGGTACATCAGGATCTGGAAGGTATGCAGACCATGCGTCAGTTAGGTCTGAACATGGCCTTTATGATCAAGTCTTTCCAACTGGGCATGAAAGCGTTCGGTTCCCCAAAGATCAAGGAGGAGCTTGTGGAGACTCATTACATCAGATAAACCAGAATCATCACTTTCCAACTGCAATGAAACATCTCATCCATTTCATGAAGCGCATAACCTTCACCCTACTACTGCTTTCCTTTTTCCTGACACTGCATGCACAGGTGAGTAGTCCTTCAGCCCCCAGGCGTTTCCGTGCTGACATTGATTATATGATACCACAGAGATACTCATCCCGAGCAGTTATGGACTTCAGCCTTGAAATGCGAGGGGATTCCGTCGAAGTGCACCTGCCTTACATGGGTGAGGTTTACACCCCGGCTTTCACCACTGACGGGCTGAACTTTACCGAACCAGTCAAAGGACTTAAGCAGGAGAAGGACAAGAAGGGCAACCATGTCATTACCTTCGAGACGAAGCACGATATCGTAAACTATGCCTTCCGCCTGACCCTATCCGACAAGGGTGATATCCATATTAGCCTCAATCCCTCGAATGCCCAATACTGCTCCTATAGCGGAACATGGGAAAGGAC
>JAZRVZ010000042.1:0-6122 GCA_045599425.1 Bacteroidaceae bacterium
ATGAAGACAGGAAGATTCCGGCCAGAAGAAGATTGTCTGGCAAGAGATTCAGTGCCAGGTTCACCGTGGCGTCGATGGCTCCGATATACTTGGCAGATGCCGAGAACGCCCCGGCCAGTATGAAGATGCAAATCATCAGCTGAATATTTCTTTCAGCCATTCCCTCTGTGATGATGCCTGTCTTCTCCGAAATCCTTCCCTTGATGGTAAAGGTTGCCCAAAGGAGCGTAAAGAGGAATGTCACGATAATAGGCGTGGCATAGAAGTCCCCGGCAGCTACACTGGAACCAATGTAGAACACAATGAAGAAGAGTAGTGGGGAAAGGCTCCACAAACCCTTCATCCATCCGTTTTTCAGTATATCTTGTGACATCCTTGGTATATTACAAATCAAATTCCATACGAATTTACTAATTATTTTTCATTATTCCTTTATTTTAGGAAATTATTTTGTAATTTTGTATGTACGATATGTTAAACGTGTGATCAAACGGACGAAACGTCCGGTTTAGCTGAATATTTATTAAACAAAATATAGAATTATGGCAAAAATCGTAACCATGGGCGAAATCATGCTTCGCCTCTCCCCAGAAGGAAATGACCGTTTCATACAGACTGAAAGCTTCCGTATCATCCCTGGTGGCGGTGAGGCCAATGTGGCAGTCAGCTGCGCCAACTACGGCCACGATTGTTATTTCGTCTCCAAGCTTCCCAAGCACGAGATAGGTCAGATTGCCGTCAATGCGCTCCGTCGTTATGGTGTCAATACCCAGTATATTGCTCGCGGCGGTGATCGTATCGGCCTCTACTATGCTGAGACCGGTGCATCCATGCGTCCCTCCAAGGTAATCTATGACCGTGCCCATTCCTCCATCGCAGAGGCAAAGCCTGAGGACTGGAACTTCGATGAGATCTTCGAGGGGGCCGACTGGTTCCACTGGAGCGGTATCACCCCAGCCATCAGCGACGAGAGTGCCGAGTGCCTCCGCCAGGCTTGTATCTGTGCCAAGAAGCATGGTGTCAAGGTGTCGGTTGACCTGAATTTCCGCAAGAAACTGTGGACAAGCGAGAAGGCTATCTCCATCATGCGTCCCCTCATGCAGTATGTCGATGTATGCATTGGCAACGAGGAGGATGCAGAGCTTTGCCTCGGCTTCAAGCCCGATGCAGACGTAGAAGGTGGCGAAACCAATGCAGCCGGTTACGAAGGCATCTTCAGGCAGATGAAGGAGGAGTTCGGATTTGAATATGTTGTAAGCACTCTTCGAGAGTCCTTCTCTGCCACCCACAACGGATGGAAGGCCCTCATCTATGACGGTAAGGAATTCTACCAGTCCAAGCGTTATGACATCAATCCCATCATTGACCGCATTGGTGGTGGCGACAGCTTCTCCGGCGGTCTGATCCATGGTCTTCTCACCAAGGCAACCCAGGGCGAAGCCCTTGAGTTTGCCGTGGCAGCAAGTGCCCTGAAACACACCGTCAACGGTGACTTCAACCTGGTTGGCGCCGATGAGGTTGAGGCTCTGGCCGGTGGTGCAGCGAACGGTCGTGTACAGCGATAAGCCCGGACATCCCGTAATTTGAATACTCGAACTTCGATAAAACAAAACATTTGAAATATGGCAAAGTTCAGCAAATATGAGGTAATGGCCAAGATTGCGGCCGCACCTATGGTTCCTGTCTTCTACAACAAGGATGTGGAGACTTGCAAGAATGTGGTTAAGGCATGCTACGAGGGCGGTGTACGTGCCTTTGAGTTTACCAATCGTGGCGATTTTGCCCATGAGGTCTTCGGTGAACTCTCCAAGTGGGTTGCCACCGAGTGCCCTGAACTGGCACTGGGTATCGGCAGTGTGGTAGATGCACCCACAGCGGCACTCTATATCCAGCTTGGTGCCAATTTCGTGGTTGGCCCCCTCTTCAATCCCGATATAGCTCCCGTATGCAATCGTCGCAGCGTGACCTACTGTCCCGGATGCCTCACACCCAGCGAGATCGGCAAGGCACAGGAAATGGGATGTGACTTTACCAAGGTCTTCCCCGGCGATGTTGTCGGGCCCAATCTTGTCAAGGGAATCCTTGCCCCCATGCCTTGGAGCAAGATCATGGTAACGGGCGGCGTAGCCCCTGAGAAGGAGAATCTGGGGAAGTGGTTCAAGGCCGGTGTCTTCTGCGTTGGCATGGGATCCAAGCTTTTCCCTGGCGACCGTGTCAAGGCTGGCGACTGGCAATACGTAACCGACAAGTGCCGCGAAGCCTTGGGCTATATTGCGGAGGCCAGGAAGTAATCCTGTACGATTAATTGCAAAACAAGGCAGAAATGGCATAGACCTGCCATAATCTGATCCCATACATAGGGAAAGGAAAGTCGAACTGCTTCATGCATCTGGCTTTCCGTTCCTTATTTTCTTATGTCCTGATGTGACTTGATGGAAGTTCTACATTCCCATTCCGCCGTTTCCCTTGGTCGCCTTGAGCGCCATTTCGTAGTATTCCGTTACGGGAACACCGGGATAGAACTGCGAGAAAAGGAACTGCGTTGTGTTGGGATTCAGCTTTGCGGCCTCTTTCAGGAACCTGAGATACAGATCACGGTTGTTCAGGAACAGGTGGCAGTAGGCCAGATAGGGCGAGGTCTTTTCCTCTGCGTTCTCCATCGCACTGTCGTGCAGGCTCTGGAAGATGTCTGCCGCCTTGGTGTAGTGTCCCGTTTCTCCCAGGGTGATGCCGATGAGCAGCAAGGTGTCATAAGGATTCTTGCTTGACTTGATGGCCAGGTCAAAGTGCTTCTCCGCCTCGTCGTACGCCTCGTTTTCAAGAAGGATGTGTCCGCGGGCCAGGTTATAGTCTATGGGATTCTCCGGTTCAGGATAGTTGTGACATTCCTCCAGTTGTTCCAGGGCCTGATCCAGCATGTGCAGTTTGCTCAGGACATAAGCCAGCTGAAGATGGATGTGTACGCGCTCCGGCGCATCGGTGCTGCTGGCATCCAAAGCTTGCAGCAAGGTTTCTCGGGCCTCCTCGTGCCTTTCCAGGTTGGACAGACAGACTCCGTCCAGGTACAGGATGGCATATTCACCGGGATATTGCCTCAGGTATGCCTGGTACTGTTCATGGGCCTCATCTATGCGGTTCAGGTAGAAAAGGTTGCTTGCCCTTGTCAGCATGGCCTCCGGATGCTTCTCGTTGATAGCCAGGAGATACTCGCTGGCCTCAAGTGATTCCTCGCATTTTTCCTGCATGGCCAGTGCCTCGGCCAGGACCATCCATGCTCCCTGGCTGAAGGAATCCTCATTCAGGACGGTCTCTGCATGTATGCGTGCCTCCTCATACCTGCCCAGTTTCATGTAGATGTCTGCCAGGAGCATCCTGGCATCTGGATACTTGGGATATTCCTCAATCAGCTGAATGGCCCAGATCAGGGCATCATCCGCGAAGTCATATTCATACATGATATCCGCCGCATCATAGATGAAGGCGTCGCGATCCTCCAGGATGCGGTCACAGCATTCGCGCAGCAAACGGTCTGCCTGCTGTGGCTTGCGTTCCTTCAGCAACAGTTCGGCATGCAGGAATACCACCTCGCGGTCTTCCTGGTCGCTGATACTGTAGAGTATGCCATAGGCTGCGGGAAGATTGCCGTGAAAGAGTTGCTGCCGTGCCAGGAATACCAGGGGATCGGTTGCATCAGGATGCAGTTCCTGAGCCCTTGCAATGCAGGCATTGGCCTTGTCCTCATCGCCATGCATCATGTAGTATTCCGCAATGTCGGTCAGCTCCTCTGCATCCATGTAGATGGACTCACCCTCTTGGAGTGAATGCTCATACCGTTCCAGCAGTTCCTGAAACTCCGGATCCTCGAAATATGCCTGGTCGCTCCTGTGCATTTGATGTGGTTGATGTCGGTATTACGTACTTTATGTCATTCTGCACTATTCATGCAGGAACTTGATTTCAATCAGAACTTGGCCTCCTTCAGGCTGACAGTCTTGTTATAGACAGGTTTTTCAGGTGTGGAATCGGTATCCACGTTGTAGTAGCCCGTACGCTGGAACTGCAGGTAGGTGAGAGGCTCCTGTCCTGCTGCCCATTCCTCGATGTAGGCCTTCTGGACATGCAGCGAGTCGGGGTTCAGGAACGGACGCATGCTCTCGATGCCACGCGTGCCATGCTCATCCTCATACTGCTTGATGGCGTCACGGGGATTCTCGCAGGTCCACAGGCGGTCATAGTTGCGTACCTCGGCCTCAACGCAATGACCGGCACTTACCCAGTGCAGGGTCTTGCCCTTGATCTTGCGGTCGGCGCCCGGCATGCCGCTGCGACTCTCGGGATCATACTCGGCATGAATCTCGATGATGTTGCCCTCGGCATCCTTGATGCAGCTTTCCTCCACCGTATCGGGACACTTGATGATGTAGGCATTCTTCAGTCGAACCTCCTTGCCGGGACCCAGGCGCTGGAACTTCTTGCCGCCATCCTCCATGAAGTCCTCGCGCTCGATCCACAGTTCGCGGCTGAACTTGATGGTGTGGGTGTTGCCCTCCTCTATGGTGTTTCCTTCGGCATCACGCAACTCCGGATTGTTGATGGCGGTCAGTTCCTCCACCAGGTCTTCGGGATAGTTGGTGATGACCAGCTTCACGGGATTCAGTACGGCACTGACACGTTGTGCACGTGTGTTCAGGTCCTCACGGGCACTTGCTTCCAGCAACTTGATGTCATTCAGCGCATCAAAGGTGGTATAACCGATCTTGTCGATGAACAGGCGCAGCGACTCGGGACTGTAGCCACGGCGACGGATGCCGCAGATGGTCGGCATGCGGGGATCATCCCAGCCCTGCACCACGCCCTCCTTGGTCAGGATGAGCAGGTTGCGCTTGGACATCAGGGTGTAGTTCAGGTTCAGTTTGTTGAACTCGAACTGTCGTGGACGGTTATCCTCAATGTCTGCCGTCTCGCCCCTCCACTCCTTGATCCAGGTTACGAACAGGTCGTACAGCTCATGATGGGGAACGAATTCCAGCGTACAGATACTATGCGTCACACCCTCCAGATAGTCGCTCTGACCATGCGTAAAGTCATACATGGGGTAGGCGTTCCACTTGTTGCCGGTGCGGATGTGCGGCATGTTCAGTATACGGTACATGATGGGGTCGCGGAAGTGCATGTTGGGACTGGACATGTCAATCTTGGCTCGCAGGATCATGCTGCCGGGCTCTGCCGTACCGCTGTTCATCTGCTCAAACAGGGACAGACTCTCCTCTGCGGGACGGTCGCGATAGGGACTGTTAGTACCCGGCTGTGTGGGTGTACCCTTCTGTGCGGCAATCTCCTCACTGGTCTGCTGGTCCACATACGCCCGGCCGGACTTGATGCACCATACGGCAAAGTCCCACAGGTCCTGGAAATAGTCGCTGGCATGGGTGATCTTGTCCCACTTGTACCCCAGCCACTCAATGTCGCGCTTGATGGCCTCCACGTATTCATCGTCCTCCTTCTGGGGATTCGTGTCGTCCATGCGCAGGCAGCAGGTGCCGCCAAACTTCTGCGCAATACCAAAGTCAATGGCAATAGCCTTGGCATGACCTATGTGCAGGTATCCGTTCGGTTCGGGTGGGAATCGTGTCTGCAGTCTTCCCCCGTTCTTGCCTGCTGCCAGGTCCTCTTCAACTCTCTGCTCGATGAAATTCAAGCTCTTCTTCTCTGCTGTTGCTGTGTCTGTAACTGCCATTTCTTGTCTTGTGTTGGTTTCTTTTATGCAAAGATACTAATATTAATTTATATAAGGTGTATTTTGACATTCTTTTTTTGAAATCTTCTCGTCATTATGTGGATTATCCCATGCATAATGGCATAGTTTAACCCCTTATATGCGACTGTCAGCTCCTTTCCTGCCGGTTTTTCTACATGAAATTGTTATAAACTTGCAAAAATATGTTATATAACATAAAAAAAGGTTTGTTTCATTCGAAAAAAAACGCGAACTTTGCAATCACATACAAAACAATCTTTTTACCTTAAAAACTAATACCTATTGAATTCTGAGTGAAGGCTGTGTCGCGAGATACGGCCTTTATTATTGTCTGACCCTCCGACTGATTATTTTTGAGTACATG
>JAZRVZ010000043.1:0-5259 GCA_045599425.1 Bacteroidaceae bacterium
TTTCTTCCTTTAACCCAAATAGTTCATTAGACCATGGATGTGATTTTGAATTATCTTTGTGTCAGCATTTGTAGCACATTGAATGAGCATAGGGAGTCCTGTGTGAGTGAAATGAGCTGTAAAGGACGCCAGAGAGAAGCAAAATAACGCCAATGTTGTCTAATGGATTATTTGGGTTTAATGCACCGGGCATCGCACAGGCCACACTTCCATGCACAGGCCATCTCTGTCAGCATCTCTTTCCTTCATGTGTCGGACATCTCCGCCAGCGGGTGGGGGATGGCAGGGGTGATGGATCAGGGAGGCTGCAAGATGTCAGGGCAGGCCTGGCTGGACGGCAGGGATGCAAAAAAACGGGTAAAGACGCGAACCTTCCCGCCCTTTTTCTTTGTTTATTGGCTATAATTTGCTAAATTTGCAAAATCAGAATAATTTAGGTAATCAAGTACAAGGTATCGTTATGGAAAGGGATTTCAATCGTGAAATAGAAGAAGCACTGATCCAGGTGTTCGGTGCAATGGAGGAGCGTGTAGGCAAAGAGGATATGCAGCGCATCCGGAGAGCCTATGACCTGGCGAGTGAGGCGCACAGCCAACAGCGTCGCAAGTCAGGGGAGCCATACATCATCCACCCCATTTCCGTAGCCTTGATTGCCGCCCAGGAACTGAAGCTGGACGCAAATTCCGTAATCGCTGCTTTCCTGCATGACGTGGTGGAGGACACGCCCTACACCGTGGAAGACATCAGGGAAGTGTTCGGGCCCGACGTGGCCCTGCTGGTTGATGTGGTCACCAAGAAGAAGAAGGACAGCTACAGCACCTCCAAGCAGGTGGACAACTACCAGCAGCTGCTCGATTCCGTGCACTATGACATCCGTGCCCTGATGGTGAAGATAGCCGACCGCCTCCACAACATGCGGACCCTGGACAGCATGCGGCCTGACAAGCAGATGAAGATTGCCGGTGAGACCGACTACTTCTATGCCCCCCTGGCCAACCGACTGGGACTCTTTGACGTAAAGACGGATCTGGAGAACCTTTCCTTCAAGTTCCGTTGCCCGATGGAATACCGCGATATAGAGTTGGGTATCGAGCAGGATGTCAGGGATAACCGGGAAAGACTGGACACCTTCTGTCGGCAGATCTGCCGACATCTGGAGGAGAATGGCATTGAGGGAGTCCATGCCCAGGCCTATTACCGCCGTCCCTACAGTCTCTGGCGAAGGATGAAGGCAGAGGGCAAGGATTTCAAGCATGTGGAGAACCGCTACTATATCCGTGTAACCTTCAGTGGCTGCCACGAGAAGCACCTCTCCCAGAAGATCATCTGCCTTCGCATCTATGCCCTGCTCACCGATATCTTCAAGGAGCGTCCCGAGAGCTTTGTCAACCTCATTGACCAGGCCAAGGAGAATTCCTATCAGTGCATCAAGCTGATGCTGCTCAGCGACGGGGGTATCTGGGAGGATGTGCAGATATGCAGCGACCAGATGGTGGAGCGTTCCCGCATAGGATGCCTTGCGGATATGGGCGAGAAGAATGTCCAGGAGTGGATAGAGCGCTTCAGACTGGTGCTGAAGGATATTGCCAAGGAGGGCCAGGGGGGCAGTTTCCTGGAGAATGTCGTCACCTCCCTCTACTATGATGACGTGATGGTGTTCACACCCGAAGGTCGCGGACTCATCCTTCCCAAGGGAGCCACGGCCATAGACTTTGCATTCGAACTGTCCATCGAGACGGGCCTCCACGCCTATTATGCTCGCATCAACGGTAAGCTCATGTCGCTGAAGACGGAGCTCAGGCGCGGTGATTGTGTGGAGATCGGTACGGTGGAGGCATATACGCCCAAGGAGGACTGGCTGGAATGTGCATGCAGCTACAAGGCCAAGCGCAACCTGCGCCGGTACTTTGCCCAGGCTTCTGCCTCACATCCTCCCCGTTGCCCTTATTGCCAGCCCCTTCCTGGAGGCGACACTGTGGGTTTCAAGGATCCTAACGGTTACATAATGATACACCGCAAGAGCTGTCCCGAAATCATCCGCCTGTCCAGCAAGATGGGCGATAACATCGAAGCATACGACTTCCAGGAAAAGAGCGGCCAGCAGTTCCCCGTGACCGTGGTGATCAAGGCCGTGGATCGCTATCATCTGTTGATGGACCTCATTGACAATATCACGAACCACCTGCATCTCAGCATCGAGTCGCTCACCACGACCACGCGCGACAATATCGCCGACTGTACCATCACCTTCTACGTACACTCCGTGAAGGAGCTGGTACACACGCTGTCCTACCTGTACACCATTCCCGGTGTGGATGAGGTTCATCAGCAGCTGTAGGCAGGTTGAACTGAACGAAACCGGACAGCCCCGGAGACCAACAGGCACATGTAATTTTGAAGAATAACCTAAATCACGATACACATGAAGAAGATTCTCGCAACCCTGGCTTGTGCATTTGCACTTGCAGCCTTGGCCGACAACGACCCGCTCAAGGGATTTGAATATGGAAAAGTGGCGCAGCCCACGGGGAACGAATGGCAGTCACCGGAGCGCCTGTCTCTCAACAAGCAGCAACCCCGGGCCTATATGTTCCACTTTGCCGGGGCAGACGATGTCAAGGGCGTCCTGCCCGAGCACAGCAGCTACTGGCAGAGTCTGGACGGAACCTGGAAGTTCCATTGGGTAGCCTCGCCCGACCAGCGGCCTGCCGATTTCTATCAGCCTTCCTTCAGCACCGAGCAGTGGGACGACATCGAGGTGCCTGGCTGCTGGAACGTGCAGGGCTTGGGCAAGCATGGCGAGATGAAGTACGGCGTGCCCCTCTATGTCAACCAACCCGTGATGTTCTATCATGAGGTAAAGGTGGACGACTGGAAGGAGGGTGTAATGCGCCAACCTAAGGACCAGCGCTATACCACCTACAAGTACCCCAACGAGGTGGGTTCCTACCGCCGTAGCTTCACTGTGCCCGCCGCCTGGAAGGGTCGCAATGTCATCATCAACTTTGATGGCGTGGACTCATTCTTTTATCTTTGGATCAACGGCAAGTACGTGGGATTCAGCAAGAACAGTCGCAATACAGCTTCGTTCGACATTACCCCTTACCTCAATAAGAAGGGTGAGAATGTGGTGGCCGTGGAGGTGTACCGTTC
Organism: Bacteroidaceae bacterium; assembly: GCA_045599425.1. Taxonomy (GTDB): domain Bacteria; phylum Bacteroidota; class Bacteroidia; order Bacteroidales; family Bacteroidaceae; genus Physcousia. The sequence continues at coordinate 3,154 of JAZRVZ010000043.1, forward strand.
AAGCGACGGTTCATTCCTTGAGGCGCAGGACATGTTCCGCCTGCCCGGCATCTTCCGCAGCACCTATCTGACCAGTACGCCACAAGTCAAGATAGAGGATCTCGTGGTGCGCACCAAGGAGATTAAGAACAACAGCGTTGCCTACATTGATGTGGACTTCAATATTGCCGATGGTGGCAAGAAGCAGCAGAAGGGCTATAATTTCGAATGTAACATCTACCCTGTAAAACTCTACTCCGACGAGATTGAAAGCCGGGAGTCCGTAGCAAACGCCAAGGGCGGCACTGCCCTGCGTGACAACCATGTGACCCTCTTCATCGGCTCGGACCTGAAGCTCTGGAGTGCCGAGGCTCCTTATCGTTATGTCCTCGTGGCCGAACTGAAGGACAGGAAGGGCAACACCATCGACTGCGTCTCGACTTACTTTGGTGCCCGCACGGTCGAGATACGCGAGACCAAGGCTGAGGACGATGAGTTCGGTCTGGCCGGTCGCTACTTCTACGTCAATGGCAAGCCTGTCAAGCTGAAGGGTGTGAACCGTCACGAGACCTCTCTGGATCGTGGTCATGCCATCACGAAGGAACAGATGACCGAGGAGGTCATGCTGATGAAGCGTGGTAATATCAACCATATCCGCATGTCGCACTACTCGAATGATCCCTATATGTACTACCTCTGCGACAAGTACGGCATCTATCTCGAGGACGAGTGCAACCTGGAGAGCCATGAGTACTACTACGGTGACGCCTCCCTCTCTCATCCCGAGGAATGGAAGGCCGCCCACATCGCCCGCAACATGGAGATGGTACACGGACACATCAACCACCCCTCTATCGTCATCTGGAGCCTTGGTAACGAGGCTGGTCCCGGCAAGAACTTCGTGGCTGCCTACGAGGCTATCAAGGCCTTTGACCAGAGCCGTCCCGTGCAGTACGAGCGAGACGTGACAAATGGTTGGCGCAATGTTGACATGGGTTCAAACCAGTATCCTTCAGTTGACTGGGTGCGCTGGGTAGCCAAAGGTACCGACAAGAACATCAAGTATCCCTTCCATATCTCCGAGTATGCCCACTCCATGGGTAACTCCCTGGGCAACCTGCAGGACTACTGGGATGCCATGGAGTCCACCAACTTCTTCTGTGGCGGTGCCATCTGGGACTGGGTGGACCAGGCCATCGACACCTACACCCCCGACGGTACGAAGTACATGGGTTATGGCGGCGACCACGGCGACTGGCCCAACGACGGCATGTTCTGCATGAACGGTATCATCCTGCCCGACTTCACCCCCAAGCCTCAGTACTATGAGGTGAAGAAGGTTTACCAGAACGTGGGCATCAAGGCCGACTGGGAGCACAATGCCGTGACCATCTTCAACAAGAACTACTTCACCACGCTCAGCGACTACCAGATCGGCTGGACCCTCGTGCTGGACGGCAAGCCCGTGAAGAAGGGCGAGTTCATCTCCACACGCGACATCCACGGTCCACGCATGGAGAAGTCCTACCGTCTGCCATTCAATATCAATGAGTTGCCTGCCGACGGCGAGTATTATCTCAATGTCGAGCTCAGCCTGGGCAAGGACATGCCCTGGGCCGAGAAGGGCTATGTGCAGATGGCCGAGCAGCTGTCTTGTCCCTTCGACATGTACGACATGGCCATGCCTGGCTACGAAGGCAAGGGTCTTGAGGTCAGGAGCGAAGAGGGCAAGACCATTGTCTCCACCCTCATCGAGGAGAGCACCGGACAGTCCTTCCGCGTTTCCTTCGACGACGCACAGGGCTGCATCCATAGCCTCGCCTACAACGGCCGTACGGTCATCGAGCCCGGCTGCGGTCCCAAGCTTGATGCCTTCCGTGCACCCGTCGACAATGACAACTGGGCATGGAACCAGTGGTTCCAGCTCGGTCTCTACGACCTGCAGCACAAGGTGCTCGGCCAGCCCGTCATCAGCCGGAATGCCAACAGCAGCATCTCTGTTCTCTATAATGTACGCAGTCAGGCCAAGACCAAGGGTCGTGCCGTGCATCGTCCAGGCAAGGCCGGCGAACCCTTCGAGCGTATAGAGGCTGGTCAGCCCATGACCGAGGATGACTTCCATTTCAC
>JAZRVZ010000044.1:0-6599 GCA_045599425.1 Bacteroidaceae bacterium
GAGCATCTGGGAAATCAAAAAGCACATCGGATATGTAAGCCCCGAGATGCATCGAGCCTACCTGAAGGACCTGCCTGCCATAGACATCGTGGCCAGCGGCCTGAGCGACTCAGTGGGCCTGTACACCAGACCCCGTCCCGAGCAGCGGGAGATCTGTCTGCAGTGGATGCGCATCTTCGGCATCGGGGAACTGGCCCAGCGTACGTTCCTCAGGCTATCCAGTGGCGAACAGCGACTCTGTCTGCTGGCACGGGCCTTCGTGAAGGATCCGGAACTGCTGATCCTGGACGAGCCGCTGCACGGCCTTGACAACCGCAACCGTGCCCTGGTGAAGGAGATCATCGAGACCTTCTGCCAGCGCCGGAACAAGACACTGGTGATGGTGACGCACTACGAGGAGGAGCTGCCCCCCTGCATCACACACCGCCTCACGCTGAAGAGGAACCGGTAAAGAGAAACAGCAGGATAGGAACAGCAGGATAGGAACAGCTGAGCGTGGGATGCTCATGGAATCCTTGTGGAATACTGAGAGTTGAACGCTGAACGCTGAACCAAAATAACAATTTGAAACAAGAAAGCGCAAGTTTAGTTACAATTATTTCGTCATACCGACTATTTTTGCTAACTTTGCCTCGTTTTTAAGTAAAAAGATATGACTGTAGCCGTTGTCAAGTACAATGCGGGTAACATTTACTCTGTCATCCATGCCCTGCAGCGCCTGGGCGTGGATCCCGTGCTTACTGATGATGCAGAGACCCTGCGCCATGCAGACAAGGTGATTTTTCCCGGTCAGGGTGAGGCCAGCAATGCCATGCAGTACCTGCGTGGGCACGGGCTGGACGAAGTCATCCGTTCGCTGAAGAATCCCATCCTGGGTATCTGCATCGGTCAGCAGCTGATGTGCCGTCACAGCGAGGAGGGCGACGTGGACTGCCTGGGCATCTTTGATGCGGACGTGGTGCGTTTCCGTCCCCAGCGCCATGAGGACAAGGTGCCCCACATGGGCTGGAACACGCTGCAGGACATGCACTGCGAACTGTTCGAGGGACTCGGCAGCGAACCCTACGTCTACTTCGTACACAGCTACCATGTGCCCCTCTGCAAGGATACGGCAGCCACCACGGACTACATCCTGCCCTTCAGCGCGGCCATGCATCGCGACAACTTCTACGCCACACAGTTCCATCCCGAGAAGAGCGGCAGCGTAGGCGAACGGATACTGAAGAACTTCCTGGAGCTCTGACCGAAAACCTCATAACCTCCAAGCGAAGCGACCTCAAAACCTCATAACCTCCAAGCGAAAGCGACCTCATAACCTCAAAACCTCAAAATGATAGAACTGATTCCCGCCATAGACATCATCGAGGGCCAGTGCGTACGCCTGACCAAGGGTGAGTACGACAGTAAGAAGGTGTATGACGCCAATCCCGCCAGTGTGGCCAGTCGCTTTGAGCAGCTGGGCTTCAGGCGCCTGCATGTCGTGGACCTGGACGGTGCGAAGAGCCATCACATCGTGAACGACGCCACGCTCCGTGCCATCACCGGCCAGACCAGCCTGGTTGTGGACTTCGGCGGCGGCATCAAGACGCAGGAGGACGTGGAGAAAGCCTTTGCCGCCGGTGCCCGCATGGTGACCATCGGTTCGCTGGCCGTGACGAACCCCACCCTCTGCGAGGAGTGGATCCAGCGCTATGGCGCCGACCGCATCGTCCTCGGCGCAGATGCACGAGACGGCAAGATCAGCATCAACGGATGGAAGGAGGACAGTCAGCTGGAACTGATGGACTTCATCCAGTCCTATTATAATAAAGGTGTACGCAATGTGCTCTGCACGGAGATCAGTCATGACGGAACCCTCCAGGGACCGGCCACGGCACTCTATGCGGAGATCATGCAGCGCTTCCCCGACCTCCACCTCATCGCCAGCGGCGGTGTGAGCTGCCTGGAGGACATCGAGGAGCTGGAGCGGGCGGGCATTCCGGCCGTGGTCTTCGGCAAGGCGATCTACGAGGGAAGGATTGACCTGGAGAAACTGATGGAGAATAACAAACAATGAACCCCGAGGGTTCCCGGAACGGTAAGAAAATGCTTGCAAAGAGAATCATACCCTGCCTGGATGTCAAGGACGGTCAGACTGTCAAGGGCACCAATTTCGTAAACCTGCGCCAGGCGGGCGATCCGGTGGAACTGGGTCGCATATACAGTGAGCAGGGAGCCGACGAACTGGTTTTCCTGGACATCACCGCCAGCCATGAGGGCCGCAAGACCTTTGCCGAGATGGTGGAGCGTGTGGCGGCCAACGTGAGCATCCCCTTCACCGTGGGCGGCGGCATCAACTCCCTGGAGGACGTGGACCGCATGCTCTCAGCCGGTGCAGACAAGATCAGCATCAACAGTGCGGCGCTTCGCCGTCCGGAGCTGATTGACGAGATTGCCAGCCACTTCGGCTCCCAGGTGTGCGTGGTGGCCATTGACGCCCGGATGGACGAGCAGGGATGGACCTGCTACCTGAACGGCGGACGCATCAGCACCGGCAAGGGACTTTTCGACTGGGCCAGGGAGGCCAACCAGCGCGGTGCAGGCGAGATCCTGTTCACCTCCATGAACCACGACGGCGTGAAGACCGGTTTTGCCAACGAGGCACTGGCCCGTCTGGCCCGGGACCTGACCATCCCCGTCATCGCCAGTGGCGGAGCAGGCGCCAAGGAACACTTCCGCGATGCCTTCACCCTGGGTCTGGCCGATGCAGCCCTGGCTGCCAGCGTGTTCCACTTCGGTGAGATCAGCATACCGGAACTGAAGGAATACCTGCAAAAAGAAGGAATAACAGTAAGACTATAGAACAAGAACATGGAAATAGATTTCAAGAAGATGGACGGACTGGTTCCCGCCATCATCCAGGATGCCCGCACGCGCAAGGTGCTGATGTTGGGCTATATGAACGAGGAAGCATACAACAAGACCGTAGAGACGGGCAAGGTAACCTTCTGGAGCCGCTCGCGCCAGTGCCTCTGGACCAAGGGCGAGACCAGCAGCAACTTCCTCAACGTGGTGGACATCAAGAATGACTGCGACCAGGACACGCTGCTCATCCAGGCCATTCCCGACGGCCCCACCTGCCACACAGGCACGGACACCTGCTGGGGCGAGAAGAACGAGAAGAATCCCCTGCTCTTCCTCTCCGAGCTGAGTGACTTCATCGAAAAGCGTCACCAGGAGATGCCCGAGGGCAGCTACACCACCAGCCTCTTCAGGGACGGACTGAACCGCATGGCCCAGAAGGTGGGCGAGGAGGCCCTGGAGCTGGTCATCGAGGCCACCAACGGCACCAACGAGCGCCTGATCTACGAGGGCAGCGACATGCTCTACCACCTCATCGTACTGCTCACCAGCAAGGGCCTGCGCATCGAGGACATGGCAGCCGAGCTGGCAGAACGCCACACCCCCGGCTGGAAGAAACACTAAGGAAGCAGGCAGTCTGCCAGTCACTCCAGAAACAAAAACAACGACCCGTGATTGTCCAATACGAAAATGTAGAGCTGTGCCACCCCAGTCATCCCATACTCAAGGGGATCAACCTCCGGGTGGAGGAAGGCGAGCTTGTCTATATCGCCGGCGTGGTAGGTAGCGGCAAGACCTCCCTGCTGCGCAGCATCTTCGGTGAACTCAGGCCCGCATCGGGAAAGGCCGACGTGCTGGGAACCGACATGACAGCCATCCGCACCCACAAGCTGCCCGAGCTGAGGAAGAAAATCGGCATGGACTTCCAGGACTTCCACTTCCTGCCCGACTGCACCGTGGGCGAGAACCTTGACTTCGTGCTGCGCGCCACAGGCTGGAAGAATGCCGACGAGCGCAGATGCCGCATCATTGAGGTACTGGAACAGGTGGGGATGCCCCAGAAGATCAACAGCCACCCCTACGAGCTCTCCGGCGGTGAGAAGCAGCGCGTCAGCATTGCACGCGCCATCCTCAACAGACCCAGTCTGATCCTGGCCGACGAGCCCACATGCAACCTGGACAGGGAAAGCGGCGAACACATCATCCGGCTGCTCAACTCACTCCGCCAGGCCGGCAGTGCAGTCATCATCACCACGCACAACATGTCCTGGCCGGAACTCTTCCCCGGAACAACCTACCGCTGCCAGGACGGCACCTTCCATAGAGTCTGACAGCCGGAAGCCCCCGGCAGAGCCAAAGGCCAACAGGAACACAATCTGAAAATAAATAAAAAATAAATAAGGTATGAAGATAATGAAATTCGGCGGCACTTCCGTAGGCAGTGCGCAGCGCATGAAAGATGTTTGCAAGCTCATCACCAACAGTGGCGAGCCCACCTTCGTGGTACTCTCCGCCATGAGCGGCACCACCAACTCCCTGGTAGAGATCAGCGACTACCTCTACAAGAAGAATCCCGAGGGTGCCAACAATATCATCAACAAGCTGGAGCAAAAGTACAATCAGCATATCAGCGAGCTCTACAGCACGGACGAATACCGCGAGCTGACAGCCAAGTTCCTGCGCGAGGAGTTTGATTATCTCCGTTCCTTCACCAAGATCCTCTTCACCTCCTTCGAGGAGAAGGTCATCCTGGCACAGGGAGAGATCATGAGCACCAACATGGTGACCAACTACCTGAAGGAGTGCGGCATCAAGGCCACCCTGCTCTCAGCCCTGGACTTCGTGCGTACGGACAAGAACGCCGAGCCGGACTTCAACTACATCCGCGAGCATGCCACCAGGCAGCTTCAGGACAATCCCGACTACCAGATCTACATCACCCAGGGCTTCATCTGCCGCAACGCCTACGGCGAGATTGACAACCTGCTGCGCGGCGGCAGCGACTACACCGCCTGCCTCATCGGCGCAGCCCTCCAGAGCGACGAGATCCAGATCTGGACAGACATCGACGGCATGCACAACAACGATCCCCGTATCGTGCAGAACACCAAGCCCGTACGCCAGCTCTACTTCGAGGAGGCTGCCGAACTGGCCTACTTCGGTGCAAAGATCCTGCACCCCACCTGCATCCAGCCTGCCAAGTTTGCCGGCGTACCCGTACGCCTGCTCAACACCATGGATCCCACAGCCCCCGGCACCATCATCAACAACGAGATGGAGCACGGCACCATCAAGGCCGTGGCCGCCAAGGACGGCATCACCTGCATCCAGATACAGTCCAGCCGCATGCTCCTGGCCCACGGGTTCCTGCGCAAGGTATTCGAGATCTTCGAAAGCTACAAGACCAGCATTGACATGGTCTGCACCAGCGAGGTGGGCGTCAGCCTGACCGTGGACAACCGCAGCCACCTCACCGACATCATTGACGAACTGAAGCAGTACGGCACCGTCAACGTGGAGGACGACATGGTCATCATCTGCGTGGTGGGCGACCTCAGCACGGAGAACGTGGGCTTCGAGACCCTCGCCTGCGAGGCCCTGAAGCAGATCCCCGTACGCATGATCAGCTACGGCGGCAGCAACCACAACATCTCCTTCCTCGTGTCCAGGGATGACAAGCAGCGCACGCTGCAGGCCCTCAGTGACACCCTGTTCAAGGACTAAGAAATTTGTAACCACTGCTGAAAAATCCCACTATCATGGCATTCCCCATAGAAAAATTCAAGGACATCCGCACTCCCTTCTACTACTACGACATGGAGCTGCTGGATGCCACGCTCCAGGAGATCCGGAAGCACCTGAAGCCCAACTACCACATGCACTACGCCGTAAAGGCCTGCACCAACCCCGACGTCCTCAGCCACATCGCCCAGGCCGGCTTCGGCTGCGACTGTGTCAGCGGCGGTGAGATCGAGGCCTGTCTCAAGGCCGGTTTCAAGGCCGGCGACATCGTCTTTGCCGGTGTAGGCAAGAGCGACTGGGAGATCGAGCTGGGCCTGGAGGCCGGCATCGGTTTCTTCAACGTGGAGAGCATCCCCGAACTGGAGCTGATCAACCAGATGGCCCAGGAGCGCGGCAAGGTAGCCCGCGTCAGCTTCCGCATCAACCCCAACGTGGGTGCCCACACCCATGCCAACATCACCACCGGACTGGCAGAGAACAAGTTCGGCATAGACATGGTGGACATGGTGGACATCATCAGGATGGCCCAGTCCATGCCCGCCGTTGAGTTCATGGGCCTGCACTTCCACATCGGCAGCCAGCTGCTCGTCATGGACGACTTCACCGCCCTCTGCCACCGCATCAACGAGCTGCAGGACAAGCTGGAGGCCAAAGGCATCCAGGTGGCCAACATCAACGTGGGCGGAGGCCTCGGCATTGACTATCAGGATCCTGACGCCAACCCCATCCCTGGCTTCAGGGACTATTTCCAGACCTTCAGTGACAACCTCAGGCTGCGCCCGGGCCAGCACCTTCACTTCGAGCTGGGCCGCGCCGTCGTGGGCCAGTGCGGCAGCCTCATATCAAAGGTACTCTTCGTCAAGAAGAACGCCATCAAGCAGTTTGCCATCGTTGACGCCGGCATGACGGACCTCATCCGTCCCGCCCTCTACGACGCCTTCCACCTCATCCAGAACATCACCTCCCCCCAGCGTACCCCCGAGAAGTACGACGTGGTAGGCCCCATCTGCGAGTCC
>JAZRVZ010000045.1:0-5371 GCA_045599425.1 Bacteroidaceae bacterium
CCAGCTGCCGGGCACGCAGCTTGCGCTGGTCGGTATCCTCCACGGCTACGCGGTGGATTTCCTGCATCAGGAGCAGCAGTGCCTGGTACAGCTCATAGGATTTCTCAAGGCTGAACAGCAGTTCCTTCTCGGCTGTCAGGGCGCTGCCTGAACCATTGTCACGGCCGTTCTGGTAGTAGGCGTAGACAATCTGTACCGTCTTCAGACGAATGAGTTCGCGGTTTATCATAATGTCAAAATCTTCTTAAAAGGATGACAAAATTAAGCATTTTACGGGAAAGAATTGCACTTTTATCCCTTTTTTTTTGGTTGTTTCATAAAATATAGGCAATTTTGAGGGCAGTTTTATCAAACCAATCAAGAAATGGAAGGCGAAAACAGACGTGATGGAGGAAGGGAGAAGGAGATTGTCTTCTCCAGGGTGATCAAGGCGGGCAAGCGCATTTACTATGTGGATGTGAAGGAAAACCGTCACGGTGAGATGTACCTGGCCCTGACAGAGAGCAAGAAGGTGGTGACCGGGAGCGAGGACGCTCCGCAGTTCAGTTTCGAGAAACACAAGCTGTTCCTCTACCGGGAAGACTTCGGGAAATTCATCGACGGCCTGCATGAGGCCGTGGACTTCATCGAGGAGCACCAGGGAAAGGCCGAACCGCGGCCCGAATACAACGATGACATCAGGATTGACCTGGAATTTTAGGGCAATTCTTCATGCAGGATGCATAATTCGTGTGTTATTTCTTTGCCAATCCGAAAAAAAGTAGTACCTTTGCACCCGCTTTCGGAGCACATCCCCGTGTGATGGCGAATTAAGCAAAAGATAACTTAATTTAGAGTAACACAAAAAAACTTACAGAAATGAAGAGCATTGACGTAAAGGGTACCGCACGCGTAGCCGGCGGTAAGAAGGCAGCCCGCGAGCTGCGCAAGCAGGATCTGATTCCCTGCAACCTGTATGGTGAGGTAAAGGGTGAGAACGGTCTGCCCGTGGCAGAGAGCTTTACCTGCAGCACTGCTGAGCTGCGTAACCTCATCTACACTCCCCACATCTACAGCGTAAACCTGAACATTGACGGCAAGGAGCGCAAGGCCATCATGAAGGAGATCCAGTTCCACCCCGTAACCGACAAGGTGCTGCATGTGGACTTCTATGAGATCAACGAGACCAAGCCCATCGTGATGGAGGTACCCATCAAGATGAACGGTCTGGCCGAGGGTGTGAAGGCCGGTGGTAAGCTGGCTGCCGGTGTGCGCAAGCTGAAGGTACGTGCCCCCTACACCTCAATTCCTGAGGTTCTCGACATCGACGTTACCAACCTGGGTCTGGGTAAGGTAATCAAGTGTGGTGAGCTCCACTACGTGGGTCTTGAGATGGTAACCAGCCCCAGCGTTGTAGTATGCCAGGTTAAGATGACCCGTGCCGCTGCCGCTGCCGCTGCCCAGGCCGCCAAGAAGTAATTTCTGCGGACAAACCGATAAAATGGGGTTGACGGGTGTACCAATACATGCGTCAACCCTCTTTTTTGTCTTGAAATGTTTAAACTATTAAAGAAACTGTTTGGAGGTGGTGATGGCCAGGCCGGAGAGCCCTCGGAAAACAGTACTTCGCCCGAGATGAAATATTTGATAGCAGGATTGGGAAACATTGGCCCCGAGTATGAAGGCACCCGCCACAACATCGGTTTCATGGTAGCCGATGCGCTGGCCAGGTCGTGCAACGGGAGTTTTCAGGACAAGCGCTATGGCTTCGTCTGCAAGTGCCGTGCCAAGAGCGCCGAACTGGTCATCCTGAAACCCTCCACCTACATGAACCTCTCCGGCAATGCCGTGCGTTACTGGCTGCAGCAGGAGAAGATTCCCGTCCAGAACCTGCTTGTCGTCTGCGACGATCTCTCCCTTCCCTTCGGCACGCTGCGCATGAAGGGCAACGGCTCTGCCGGCGGACACAACGGACTGAAGAACATCGCACAGATGATCTCCACCGAACAGTATGCCCGGCTGAAGTTCGGCATCGGCAACGACTTTGCCAAGGGCCAGCAGGTGGATTTTGTACTCGGCAAGTTCGGCACCGAGGAACAGGCAAAGATGGAAGAGCGCATAGGCAAGGCCGTCGAGGCCGTCAAAGCCTTCGCGCTGAGTGGAATACAATTTGCAATGTGCAACTACAATGGGAAGTAAGGTTGTAAGGTTATTAGGTTATAAGGTTATAAGGCATGAATAGTGAGGCAAGAGTAGATAAGTGGCTATGGGCCGCCCGCATCTTCAAGACGCGCACCATGGCCGCAGCAGCCTGCAAGAAAGGGCAGGTCAGCATGAAGGGTGCCCTGCTGAAGGCCAGCCGAATGATAAAGGCTGGCGATGTGATTGATGTTCGTAAGCCGCCCATCACCTACAGTTTCAAGGTTCTGCAACCCATAGAGAAGCGCGTAGGTGCCAAACTCATACCTGAGATTCTGGAGAACGTCACCACCCCGAAGCAGTATGAGATACTGGAGATGTCAAAGATCAGCGGCTTCATCGACCGTGCCCGTGGCACAGGTCGCCCAACCAAGAAGGACCGTCGTTCGCTGGACGCCTTTGCCCAGGAAGATGTGCCCGAATTCTATGCCGATTTCCAGTTTGACTTTGATGACAATGACGAAGAAGTCAGCGAAATAGATGAGGAGCAAGACTAAGCCTGTCCTGCTCCTCTTTTTCCTTTTTTTTCAACTATTTACCGAATAATCGAATAATCGAGTAATCGAGTAATCGAACCGTCGAAAAATCGTCCAACCCCTCAGCCGTCACGCCGGTTACGCTTTAATTTTCTTCACCCGTACCGTGCCGTCGCTCATCCGGATGCGCTGGATGCAGATGCCTTCGGGCTGGCTGATGCGCTGGCCGCTGAGATTGTAGTACTGTATGCTGACAATGCGGGGCGAGGCGGCCATGGTGTCGCGGATGATGTCATCGATATCGTCCGGTCCGAAGTGCAGGAGATAGGGGGCGGTGGGTGTGCCGAGGCTTTGCAGGCTGACCATGTCCTCCTTCTCGCTTGCCGTGTACAGGTTGCCATCGGCATCGAGCAGGCAGAACTGGATGCTCTCGCCACCCTCGCCGTGGATGTTCAGGTAGAGCAGGCCGTCCTCCGCCTTGGCAACGCCGCGACATTCCTCCCCGCAGAAGGCACCCAGGTAGTAGCCTGACGTAAGGGAGAGGGCAGGGGCGCTGAGCCTGGCCACCAGGGTCATCACATTGGGGTAGGCATGGAGGTTGAAGTCCCAGGGTGCTGAGTCCTCACGCTGGGCTGCCAGGTAGCGGCGCTCCCTTACCTTGGTGTTCTGGCCAAGGTCGTTCCACTTGAAACTCTGTGCCCGGGCCACCTTGAACAGGTAGGCCTGGCCGGGTTCCAACCGGGTCAGCGAACCTTTCCAGTCGCCGTCCTCATAGATGGCAAATCCTTCCAGGCCGACAATCTGGTCGCCCGTGGCGGCCTTGCAGTTCTTCAGGGCCGCGGTGAGTGCCGTGGCGTTTCTCAGGGGCATGCCTATCCAGTTCCAGCCAGTGTTCAGGGAAACGGGCTGGGAGGCATCATAGAGGCGGCCACGCAGGGTGATGTCGGCCTCCTGTCTCATCTGCATTTTGTATCCCTGTGCCTGGGCGAGGGCTTTCAGGTCGCCCTGCCATCCCTGCTGACCGTCATAGGTGCTCTGCTGGGCCTGTGATTGTATCTGTTGTGCAAAATAGCTGAATCGTGACAGACTGACGTCCCCTGTCAGGTTGTGGCTTGTCCAGTTCCATCCCTCGGCCAGGGCCAGGGTGATGGCACTCTCCTCGTCCGCCGTCGGGTCGTAGCTGGTGTAGTCCATCGTGCCGTAGTGGTTGCTCTTGTCAATGGTGGGAAGACTGAGCAGGGAGGTGAAGTTGCCGCCGTCGGGATAGCGGCCGTAGGTCTGCCAGCGTGGCTGGGAGAGATACGTCATCCGGTCTTCCCATGTCCCGTCCGCAGCCTGTATGCTGACCATGGCTCCGTCGGCATTGTCCAGCTTGAAGGGGGCATGGAGCTGCGAGATGGGTTCCAGTTCGTCGCACCACACAATGCGTGTGCCGTGTGCCGGAATGATCGTGCTGGCCACCGTGCTGCTGATCTGCCACTTCTGGGGCTTCTTGGCGTTGTCACTCAGGTAGAGTCCGGTCAGGTCGATGTCCTTGTCTGTGGTGTTGTACAGTTCCAGCCAGTCGTTCTTCTTCCGGTGGTCGTTGATGTAGATGTCGTTGCCGGCGCTGACCTCGTTGATGCGTACCGGGGTACCACCGGACTCGTACCGCTTCCGTTGGCTGGTGATCGGTTCGTAGACGGCCTGCAGGTCATAGTTGCCGACTTCCAGGTCGGACAGGCAGAGGGTGGGGGAGGTGCTCACAACGGAGGATTCCACGTCTGTGTGCGTGGCGCACCGCAGACGGGCATCCCAGAATATGTCGCTGCTCGTGTATGAATTATTATGGACCTCCACGGCCAGCGTGTTCCAGCCTTGGTGAATGTTTTCGGATGTGAACTCTATCGTGCCCTGATCCGGTTCGCCACCGGCATAGTCGGTGGTCACGAAGTCATACCCGGCATCGGCCTCCGTCATGCGGAAGCCACCCGCGTACTTGCCGTTGACGTAGAAGGCAAAGCCATCGTCAATCTGATAGTCAAGCCGGTAGGTGTCGTCGGCCTGGGGCTGATGCTCCACGTAGAAGCGTGTGCGGAAGTAATAGGTGGGTCGCTTGTTGCCGGAATTGCCGCCGTAGTCCAGTTTGGTGCTGGAGTTGTTCTGCGGATAGGATCCGCTGTTGCCGTAGCCGAAAGGGGCCTGGCGGTTGGTCTTCCAGCCGTTCCGGGCCGCGTCGAAGTCCGGACTTGTCCAGTCCTTCCCGTCCATGCTGCCCTGGTCATAATAGTCCCATTGTGAGGCGCTGGCCACAAGCGTCTTCATGTTCTCCCGCCTTCCACCAAGGTTCGTCCATGACTGGAAACGGTAGCCGGCAGGTGCCTGGGCCGTGAGATGGATGCCCTGTCCGGCATAGTCGTAGACGCGTCCGTTGAACCGGCCCGTGGGTACCTTCAGGCCGTTCAGCAGCAGCTGGCCCGCCTCGGTACTGCTGGATAGTTTCAGCCAATAGGGCTGGGTGAGGTTGTAGAGTCTGTGTGAGGCCATCTTGTCCACTACGACGCCCTTGTAGCAGGTCTTCAGCTGGTTCAGCAGCCATTCGTCGTGAGGATTCAGTCCCTCGAAACCGAGGGCCGTGCCGGTGGTGTCGTAGATGCGACTTGCAATCTCCAGGCTGCGTGTGGGTTCGAGCACGCTGCCCTCCACCAGACACATGACGTCCAGGAACTGGCGGCGGA
>JAZRVZ010000046.1:0-2599 GCA_045599425.1 Bacteroidaceae bacterium
AACCACGATGTCAGCACCATGTTCGATGGGACGCACCAGGATGGGCGTGCCGAAGGTGTTGTCCACGATGAACAGGATGCCATGACGGTGGGCAACCTCTGCGATGGCGTCCAGGTCGGTCACGTCCGAGTTGGGGTTGCCGAAGGACTCGGCGTAGATCACCTTCGTGTTGGGCTGGATGGCAGCCTCTAGGGCCTTAAGGTCGTTTACGTTCACGATGGTGTTGCTCACGCCCTGAGTGGTCAGGGTATGCGTGACGAGGTTAAACGAACCGCCGTAGAGGTTGTCGGCAGCTACGATGTGGTCGCCAGCCTGGCACACGTTCTGCAGGGCGTAGGTGATGGCTGCTGCACCACTTGCGACGGCAAGGGCAGCCACACCACCTTCGAGTGCGGCCAGACGCTCCTCAAGGACACCCTGGGTGCTGTTGGTGAGACGGCCGTAGATGTTACCTGCGTCGCGGAGGCCGAAGCGGTCGGCTGCGTGTTGACTGTTGCGGAATACATAGGATGTAGTCTGATAGATGGGTACTGCACGTGAATCGGTTGCGGGATCGGGCTGTTCCTGACCTACATGAAGTGCGAGGGTCTCAAGATGAAATTTCTGCTGTGACATAGTTGTATGTTTTTTATTTGTTATTGATTATTATTCTTTTTTCGAGGGGCCGAGGCTTCTAGCTTTCGGGTATTCTGTTCTTCGACAAGATGTGGTCCCGATGTCTTGTTTTGACGATGCAAAGTTACGATGACTGCAAATATTTTCCAAAAAGAAATGGAATTAAAGAAAATATTGCTATATTTGCATGGTGCTAACAGAATAATCTTCTAAATATCCCATAAAATGGCCCACGAATCAGAATCATACAAACTGGACGACAAGGACATTGACATCCTGCGCGTTCTTCAGCAGAATGCCAGGCTCACCAACAAGGAACTGGCCGCCAAGGTACATCTTTCCACCACGCCCACGTACGAGCGCGTGAAACGTCTTGAACGCCTTGGCTTCATCCGCCAGTATGCCACCATCATCGATGCCGACAAGGTCAACCTTGGCTTCACCGTCTTCTGCAGCGTCAAGCTCCGTCAGCTCAATTCCGACCGTGCCAATGCCTTCACCCAGATGGTCAGCGGCCTGAGCGAAGTCACCGAGTGCTACAACATCTCCGGCAGCTTCGACTACCTTCTCCGCGTCCATGCCCCCGACATGCGCTCCTACCAGCAGTTCCTCCTCAACGTCCTTGGCCGGCATGACAACATCTCCTCCCTTGAGAGTACCTTCGTCATGGAGGAGGTCAAGCACCAGTACGGCGTCAGCGTATAGTTATTAAGATCAGAACTGACAGTTTTGACTGATAGAAAATCAGCCAAGATCGATAATTATTTCATAAAATTCCCTCCTTCCGGGATGCTATTTTATGTGAATGATAGTAAATTCACGAATAAATATTTGCACAGTATGCACACTTTTACTATATTTGCATCCAAACTAAAAACAAGATGAGCTACAAGAAGGTCAAGGACGTAGTAGATGAGCTCCTCTCTCATGGTTTCCATTTCGTACGACAGAAGGGAAGCCACATGGTCTATACTGACGGCACACATGTTGCCGTTGTGCCGGATCATGGCAATAAGGGAATAGAGAAGGGGACCTATCACAATATCTTGCGCCAGGCTGGAATCAAATAATCTGAGTAGTATGAAAGAAGTAGATGTAAAAGTAGAATTTGCAGGCAGCAATCTGAGCGCCTATATTGAGGGGGCTCCTATTGTGACGGTTGGTAAGAATCTGGCAGAGGTGGAGAAGAACACTCAGGAGGCGGTGGCTGCATATTTGGAATCATGTGCAGAATTGCAGATAGAACCTGTGGAGCTGCTGACGGGCGATATCAACCTCACCTACAAAATTGATGCTGCCACCTTCATCAATTATTACAGTAACATTTTCACCAAGGCGGCCCTCAGTCGCATTACAGGCATCAACGAGCGTCAATTGTGGCACTATGCAGCCGGTGTGCATAAACCTCGCCGCACACAGCTGGAGAAGATACAGCGTGGAGTGCAAGCGCTGACCAAAGAGCTTCAAGGAATATCCCTCTTGTAAAAGCAGAAAACAACCATATCCCTCCCATACAGCATCCCCCACCGGGATGCTTTTTTTGTGCCATGAGGGGGAAAGGAACGGCGAATGATTTTCCAGAGAACCATCCACACATACTTTTGTAGACGTGCAAAAGTAAACCACTAAAAACAAGCGACCTCATGAAGAATTCCGGGATTATGTTTTGCCGGTTCAGGAAATAGTCTTAACTTTGCTATGTATTATGATGAAACGTATCAGCAACATATTCTCAGCCCTGCTGCTGGCCATGCTCCTGACGGGATGCTGGGAGGACCGGTCGTTCAATGCACTGCTGGATGGGGTGGATAGCCTGATGGAGAGGCGACCCGACTCTGCCTTTCTCCTGCTCCAGGCCAAGGCAGACACCATCGGCCGGCTGCCCCGGAGCCAGCAGATGCGCTACCACCTGCTCACCGCCAAGGCACAGAACAAGGCATACGTAGACTTCACCACCGACAGCCTCATGCGCGTTGTTGCCGAC
>JAZRVZ010000047.1:0-10715 GCA_045599425.1 Bacteroidaceae bacterium
CCCTCGCTTATGGGTATCTATACCAAATTGCATCGTAATTAGGGAACCGCCGTATGCCGAACGGCACGTACGGTGGTGTGAGAGGTCGGAAAATAATAGTAGGAAGAAAACAACCTACGTTATTTTCCTCCTACTCGATTGTGTCAGTCGGTTTTTTTTGAATTGTTTATCCTGGTAGTCAGTGACGCTGACGGAATATGAACTGTTTTTTCAGTCAAATAGGGCGGAAAGCTTGCCGGATAACGGAAAAAGCTTTAACTTTGCAGCAAAAGCATGCTGATGAAAGCCTGTCGTACCATCCTGACCATCCTGCTGTTGCTGTGCCTGGCGCCACGAGGCCTGGCGCAGCAGGTCTCGCGCCAATGCCACATCGTGGATGACGCGTCGGGCGAGGCGCTGCCCTACGTCAGCGTGTATGTCTCGCCCACGAACAGCACCATCGCCAATCACGACGGCGACTTCCTGCTGGTGGCCGATTCGCTGGCCGGTGTCAGGTTGTCGTATGTGGGCTACGAACCGCTGCAGCTGAGGGTAGGGGAGCTGCCTGAGGTGGTGAGGATGAAGGTCCTGTCACGCACGCTGCACCAGCTGACGGTGATGCCCGTCGACGGCATACTGATCAAGGTGAAGGACCGGCTGAACAAGGAATACGGCCGCAGGCAGGGCCGCAAGGCGCAGTACTTTTGCCGACTGACCTCCAGCATTGCCGACCGGGACGAACTGACGGAAGCCTTCCTGGAGGCCAAGTCGGCCGTGAACCTGCGCGAGCTGGTGATGCTGAGCGGCCGTCGCGGACAGATGACGCGCTATGGCATGCTGCGCCCCCAGCTGAGCGACGTGAACCTGCAGCACGCCCTGGAACTGGGTCCCATGACGGCGGAGAAGAACTTCTGGCGCTGGCACGTCCTGCCCCTGCCGGTGAATGCCACACGCGAGTACATCAACCAGCACTACCGACTCAGTTGCGAGGTGATAGGCGACGGTCTCAGGGACCGCGTCTACTGCATCGGCCTGCAGCGCAAGGAGGGCAACGACGAGAAAGGCATGCTGCTCGGTCAGCTCTACGTGGATGCCCAGACCTACCAGCCCCTGCGCTTTGAGGGAGAGGTGACGGACATGTTCATCGACGTCATCAAGCGCGGCAAGAAGGTCTCGCAACCGGTGGACATGAAGGTACACATCAGCTACACCCAGCGCAACGGCTTCACGGAGGTGGAGGACATCAGCTGTGAGATTGGCAGGGGCGAACTGCATACCCAGACCATCCTGCACAACGTGACCGACCTGAAAATCAAGTTCAGGCGCAAGAAGAAGGGAGAGGTACAGGAGAACATGCTCACGGCCATCGATGCAGCGGGCTTCGACTCGACGCTGTGGAAACATGCCGGCATCGTCCTACGTACGGCCTACGAGGAGAAGCTGGCCCGGCAGCAGATGCAGATGGACAGCACGGCCGTGACCCAGCACACGGGCAACGCCAGGCTGGACGAGATGATAGACCGCCTCCGCGTCTTCGGCCAGCGTCTGCCGCAGGAGAAGGTCTACCTGCACCTCGACAACTCGTGCTACTTCCTGGGCGACACGATCTGGTACGCCGCCTACCTGCGCCGGACGAACGACGGCCTGCCCAGCGACATCAGCAACGTCCTCTACGTGGAGCTGCTCAACAACGACGGCTACGTCATGGAACGCAAGGTGTTGCAGATGAAGGACGGACGCGGACACGGCAACTTCTACCTGGATCCGCAGTACTACAGCGGATTCTATGAACTGCGGGCCTATACGCGCTGGCAGCTGAACTGGGGAGGGTACGAACGGGAACACGAGTCGCATGGCTGGTTCATGAACCAGGAGAAGGAGCGGGAATTCTATCAGGACTACGACAAGCTGTACAGCCGTGTCGTGCCTGTCTACGACCAGCCGCTGGACGCTGCCGGCTTCCATCACGACATGACCTTGCGACCCATGCGTCGCTATTTCAAGAAGGATCCCGACAAGCGCGAACTGCAGCTCACGCTCTATCCCGAAGGCGGTAACCTGGTCGAGGGCCTGCCCTGCCGCGTGGCCTTCGAGGCCGGTTACAACGACGGCGAATGGGTGGAGGGCGAGCTGCGGACGGACAGCCTGCGGGTGAGTCCCCGGCATCGTGGCCGTGGGGTCTTCACGGTGGTGCCACGCAGGAAGGGAAACGGACAGCTGGATTTTGTGACACGAGGCGGAGAGCGCATCAAGGGCAAGTGGCCAGAGGTGCAGGAAAGCGGTGTCGCACTCTCTGCCCAGCGACTGGAACAGGGGGCGTGGGAGATTCACATAGCCATGACCAGCGACCTCTCGCCCGACAGCCTGGCGCTGACCGTGATGCACGAAGGCGTGCTGGGGCAGGTGTACGATATCCGTCAACGCAGTGATGCGTTCGTCCTGCAGGAGAAAGATCTGCCTGTCGGCGTCAACCAGCTGACAGTCTTTGATACCCAGGGCCGCGTGTGGGCCGACCGACTGTTCTTCGTCAGCCGGGCCGGGATGGGACAGTCCACGCTGCGCATCGGGGGCATGAAGGACGAGTACCGTCCATTTGAACAGATCACCCTCGACATCCAGTCCTCCTCCCCGCTGGCCGGTGCCAGCGAACCGCTCTCCCTCTCTGTGCGTGATGCCATGAACCAGGACTACCTCTACGACACGGGCAACCTGCTGACCGAGATGCTGCTGGGCAGCGAGGTGAAGGGATTCATTCCCAAGGCGGAATGGTACTTCGAACAGGACGACGAGGAACACCGGCAGGCACTGGACCTGCTGATGCTGACGCAGGGCTGGCGACGCTTCGTATGGCACGACATGGCCGTGAGGGGAGCCTGGGAACTGACCCATCCCGACGAGAAGAGCATCGTGGTGGAGGGAGTGGTGGAACCCTACGTGACGAGTGAGGAGATCCAGGATTACATGATGAATGTCGGTGGGCCGAACCTGAAGTACGAGGAAGTGATGGAGATACTGCGGTCGGACAAGATGAAGAAGGCCAAGGCACTGACCCTGCACGGTGAGGTGGTGGATCCCGTGACCAACGAGGCCGTGGTCAACGAGATGGAGGTGAACCCCGCCAGTCCGCGCTTCCGGCTGAAGATGCCCGACTTCCAGGACAAGGCCTACTTCTTCCTGAGTGCGGCCGACCTGGGCAAGCAGACGGGCAGGAAGGGCAAGGACGTGCCCTATACCTGGATACAGATGGCCTGGGCGGCCGAGGACATGCCTGCGGACCAGTCCCTGCTGTACCGGATGCAGATGCTCACCTTCCAGCCCGCCTTCATGCCCTACATCACCCAA
Organism: Bacteroidaceae bacterium; assembly: GCA_045599425.1. Classification (GTDB taxonomy): domain Bacteria; phylum Bacteroidota; class Bacteroidia; order Bacteroidales; family Bacteroidaceae; genus Physcousia. Next base: position 3,322 of record JAZRVZ010000047.1, read on the forward strand.
CCCTGGCCGCGCTATGCCAAGCGCTACACCTGGCACCAGAATCACCTGGCGCCCGCACCTCGCTACGAGGGGACGCGAGGCCGGCGGTTCAGCGACGGCAGCATCGAACTCAACGAACTCTCCGTCACGGCCAGGCGCAACGGTCAGCGACGCTTCAAGGACTCCGAACCAGCCTTCATGGTGGATGCCTACGAGGCCTTCAACAACGCCATGGATGCCGGGCTGGCCACCGACCACGAAGGCATTGCCCGCAGCTACATCGGCGACCTGGGCCTGGACGACCCGTACGCATGGGATGTGGTGTTCTTTCCGGGTGGAGGCTCGGAACCAAGGCGCACAAGCCGTATAAAATTACGTTTAGGTCTCAATCTGGAAAGGCGTTTTGATGTTCAGGGTCTTGCCAGTGCCGACTTCGAGGCTGCCTCACAGGAAGACCTCGACACACTCTACCATCGCGACCAGTTGTGGTCCATGGAGCGAATGTTGGAGAATGTGCAGCCTGGTGAACTGCGTTACTACATGAAGACGGACGACCATGGACAGCCTTCCACCACCCTGGACATCTTCAAGCTGGAGAAGTTCATCATCTACACGGACTACTGTCCCCGACTCATCGGCGACGGCCGCTATGAGGCCAGCAACCTGCCCGACACGAAGGTGGCAGCCTATCCCTATGCCGACGGTGGCCGGCGTCCCTTCTACCGCGACCGTCGCTACGTCATCCAGGGCTTCTCCGTCTGCGAGGACTTCTACCATCCCGACTACAGCCGCCAGTCGCCGCCCGAGGACCTGCGCCGGGACTACCGCCGCACGCTCTACTGGAATCCCTCCCTCATGCTGGACGAGACCGGCCATGCCCGGGTCACGCTCTACAACTGCGGCCGCACCACCCGCCTCAACGTCACGGCTGAGGGAATGAATGGGAGGGGCGAAATTCTGACCGGCAGGGAGGAAAGATAATTCAGGTAAGCTCAACTTGAGGGAGTTAAAGAGAAGTTCTTCTGCAGGCAAGCTGCTCATCAAATTTAAAACATACAGACCATGGATGTGATTTTGAATTATCTTTGTGTCAGCATTTGTAGTACATTGAATGAGCATAGGGGGTCCTTTGTGATTGAAATGAGCTGCAAAGGATGCCATAGAGAAGCAAATCACGCCAATGTCGTCTAATGGACTATTTGGGTTCAACTGTCTTTTGTATGTTTTGATTGTGCCGGTTTTCACCGATGAATCCGTGCAAAAATGGATGATGTGAATTTTCTGTGAACAAAATGTGAACAACTTGTCAACAAGATTTTTTGGTCTTTTCGGCCGGAAGTAGTAATTTTGCCGGAAGAAAATGCAATGTGGCGTGAGTCTCTTGCGCACAAAGCGTATGGCTATGATGGAAAAGCAAACTAATACTACATACCTATGATTCATTTCCTTGACATTATCATGGATCCTGAAGCCGTTTATCGCATTCGTCCCAGACAGGAAAAGCCCGAACAGGTCAGGAAGCAGTTGACCAAGAAAGAGGTAAAGCAATTGCAGAAGGAGGCCAAAAAGAAGGTACAGGCAGAGAAGAAGGCGAAGAAGAAGCAGGAAAAGAAACAGGTCAAGAGTGCGAAGGCCACAGCTGCAAGCTCGTTGCATTCCACCTATACAGAGGTGAATGCACCTTCGCCCGAGGCGGCATCCGTTGCAGCCTTCTCCTCATCCGACGTTATCACCGTTGCCCTTCTGCTGACGGTCTGCATGATCTTCGCCTTCAGGCTGAGAGCCTACGGCAGACGATAACGTGGGGATTTATAGAACCCAACCAAATCCTATCCCAATAAACATCAAATGCCATGAGAAAAATCCTTTTATCTCTCCTTGCCCTGCTGAGCATCAGCCTTCAGGCACAGTACAAGGGACTGACCACCCTGAATGTCAAGGTGGACAGCGATGTTCCCGTCACCCATGTCAATGTGTACATGGCGGACAGGTATTTCCATTTTGCCGGCGATGCGGAACCTGTGGCACAGGTACCCGTCAAGGGCGACAGCATCCACTATGAGGTGATGCTGGACCAGTACACCGCCTTCCGATTCCGCTGCGTGGATGCCGGTGGCAAGGAGGACGGTAACATGCATTCCGTTCCCGTCGTCCCCGGCCAGACCTACAGCCTGTTTACGTCAGCCGACTTCACCGGTTTCTACAGCATTGATGGTGCCAACGAGGGAATTGGGCAAAAGAACTCCCGTGCCCTCTCTGCCTTTCGTGAGGCCACGAACTGGCAGTCGCCTTATCTGCCCAAGGTCAAGGGGCAGCTGTGGAACATGCCGGACTGTGAATACGGGGACTTCCCGATGATGTTCGTGCGTGAGGTATATCTAGGCAAGGAGGAGACCGTCCTTCGCCTGTACCAGGAAAGTAGCATGGGACTCATTGATCTGCTCGAAGCCGATGACTACCTGACCGACGATGCCGGCAACAAATACAAGGTGCTGCGTCCCATCATGGGCAGCTTCGGTGACGGTCACGACATGGAGGTTGGCGTGTTTGGCGCCTACTATGCCTTCGAGCCCCTGCCCAAGGACTGCAAGTGCTTTACCCTGAATGCCCGTCATCACGATCCTGTCACCGTGCGTCCTGCTGCCAAGTCCGGTAAGCCCAACTTCAGCATCACCATCACCGCCACGCCCGGCATTGCGGATACGGGTTGGCTGCTGAGACTGCACGAGAACCTGCAGAAGTACAGTGCCAGCCATCAGATTGCCGACCTCACCGCCGACGGCAACCGTCAGGTTACCTGCGAGTTCTATCTGGACAGGCCCCGCCTGCTGGATGTCGTAGCTACCTTTGGTGACGGCAGCATCTGCGACTACTATATGCAGATTCCTGCCGTACCGGGAAACCATGCCGAGATTACCGTGAAGAACGGCGTCTTCGACTGGACCGGTACAGGGTTCTACAAGGATCTGGACAATGCCGACGTCTACATAGACAATGCCAAGCGTTACCGTACTGAGGAGGAGTACATGCCCCTTATCCGACGCTACCTCGTCAACCATGCCAACGAGCCCGGCTGCCTCTACCATTATTATAGGAATGGTGTGCTGGATGTTGAGGAGCTGGAGCAGTTCCTCTCCGACTCCATCCTGGCTACACCCTTCGGCCAGCTCATAGCCGCAGGAGCCAAGAGTGCCAGGTCGGACCGTCAGCGTGAGGCAGAGCTGAAGAAGTCCCGGACTATCCAGTCTCAGGCCATCACGATAGATGAGGTAGAGCCTCCGGTGAGGATTCTGGATCAGGCTGCCTCGCAGAGAGCTTTGGATAAGTTTGTTGATGAGCATCGGGCATCCTTCCCGAGCTTGGAGCATCAGAAGATTGTTGCTGAACGTCGCAAGCCTGGCTATCAGCCCGATGTGAAGGCATTGCGAAAGGATATGACTGTCGGCAAGGCCGTTGACCTGGGCCTGTCCGTGATGTGGGCAGATATGAACGTGGGTGCCAAAAAGGCCGGTGAAAGCGGCAATTATTATACCTGGGGTGACATCGAATCCCTGCCCGATGGGCCGCATACGTGGATGTCCTATAAGTGGAGCCAGGGAGATGCGAAGAGTCTGACGAAGTACAATTATGATGCTGCTTCCGGTGCCCTGGATCACAAGCTGATGCTGGATGCCCGGGATGATGCTGCCAGTCAGCTCTGGGGCAGCAACTGGCGCATGCCCACCATGGATGAACTCATCGAGCTGCGCATCAAATGTACCTGGGAGAAGGCTGAGCGTGACGGCATGAGCGGCTATAAGGTGACCGGACCTAACGGCAAGAGCATCTTCGTGCCCAACTCCGGTTGCATGAACCACAACGGACTCTATGGTGTGAAAGAGCATGGCTATCTCTGGACCTCTAGTCTGGATGACAAGAATCCTTCCTATGCCTATTATATGGGAATCCATCCCGACAAGGTGGACATCGGCAGCATGGATCGTACAGCCGGCCGACCCATCCGTCCCGTCATGTCCCGTCCCGGTGCCAGGAAGCCTGTGGCCGGGCGCTCACAGCAGCAGGTGGGCAAGGCCGTGGATCTGGGCCTGTCCGTGAAATGGGCCGACATGAACCTGGGTGCCATCACGATAGAGGACTATGGCAACTATTATACCTGGGGCGATGTCCATCCCGTGGCCCTTGCCTGGCAGAACTGGAGTACCTATCGCTGGGGCAGCCAAAACAGCCTGACGAAGTACAACGGTCAGGCCGGCCATGGCACGGTAGATAATAAGGGGCAGCTGGAGGCCGAGGATGATGCCGCCCTGGCCGAATGGGGCAAGGACTGGCGAATGCCTACCAAGGAAGAGATGGAGGAGCTGGCAACCAAGTGTACCTGGATGTGGGGACAGCTAGGTGCCAATCTGGGTTATTATATCACCGGCCCCAACGGCAACACGATCTTCATGCCCGAGGCTGGCTGCAAGAACCATCAAGGCCTCTATGGTACCGGTGAGAAGGGGTATTACTGGACCTCCACCCGCAACCCTGACAACTCTGCCCAGGCCTTCTACCTCTGTATCCAGAAAGGCATTGTCGAGACAATTCTCAACGATCGCTGCGTCGGTCGCTGCATCCGTCCCGTCAGCACAAAGTAATCTGGCCAGTGAAGGCACTCTTGCCAAAACATTTCTGGCAAGAGTGCCCTGACCTGTCGGTCTTGTCTGCTTTTGTTCAGCATAGCCCTGACAAGTCTGTCTCTGCCCTCGCTTAATCGCTGTCTTCACGCCTTCACATTTTGCGGGAACTTCCTCTCTCCAGACATCCGAATCTGCATCTCCGAAAAAAGTTTGATTTTGTAGTTTCACAGTTTCACGCTTTCACACCGTGTCCTTCATGTCCTTCTGTTGCCTTGGCTGTGTCCTACAGCCGAGACATAGGTCTGGTGCATTTTTTCTATATGATACGGGTGAGGATGGAATGGAATACGGCTGGGGGGTGGATATGAACTCACATGAGTTCCATTCAAACACACACGTGTATTAACAACAAATGTCCCTGTTGCAGTCAATAGATCGGCAATATTCAGACTACCGCACTGGCAATTCGGACAACCGGGCAGACAAATCAGACAAACTGCACTGGCCATTCGGACGACCGTACTGGCAAAAAGATACACTGAGCCATTCCCGATTTGGTGCATTTTTGTGAAACTGTGAAACTACAAAATCAAACTTTTTTCGGAGATGCAGAATCGGATGTCGTGGAGAAAGGGCATTGTGTCCCTGTGTGTTGTGTAGATGTCCTTTCGCGAAGATTGTAAAAATGCCGCCGTTCGGATGCGATGGCACAAGGCAGAAATATCAAAAAGGAGACCACGGAAAACGCGATCTCCTTTTTGTGTGATTTCAATTTGTAAGGCTCGAAAACACCAATGTGCGGCCCTTAGAAGAACAGCAGCTGAACGAGGATGTACACGGGCAGGCAGACAACAAGGGAGAACCTGAACATGTAGCCGAAGAAGCTGGGCATCTTGATGCCGCTCTGCTCGGCAATGCTCTTCACCATGAAGTTGGGTCCGTTGCCGATGTAGGTCAGGGCACCGAAGAATACGGCACCGACCGAGATGGCACCCAGGAAGGCATCGCTGGCCAGGCCGGAGACGGCACCCTCGGGCGCCATGCTGTTGAATACCATGGCGGTGGGGGCGTTGTCCAGGAAGGCGGAGAGCAAGCCGGTGCAATAGAGATACTGCCAGGGTTCGGCCAGTACCTGCTGGATGTCGGTCTTCATGGCACCCAGGTACATCAGGGCGGGAGTCATGGTGGCAAAGATGCCTACGAAGACACAGGCCACCTCGAGGATGGGCGTCCAGGAGAAGTTGTTGTCCGTGCGTACCTTCTTCCTGGTCGTAACCATGGAGAGGATGATGATCAGGATGAATACCCACTCACGCAGCAGCTTCACGTAGAAGGGGGCATCGTGCTCGCCCATGGCGGGGATGTACTTGGCGTTGATGAACATCGTGGAGGCGATGACGCAGAGCAGCCAGAAGATGTTGATGAGGCCCGTGATGGTCATCCTGACCTGCTCGGAGTGGTCGGCAGCCAGGGCCTCCTTGCTCTCCTTCTTGTACCAGTAGCTGTCCAGGCAGTAGTAAATGGCCAGCAGGGCCGCACCGGCCAGGAGCCACTGCGGGATGAGGCTGAAGAACCAGGTAAACTCGGCGCCCTTCTGGAAGAGCAGGAAGAGTGGGGGATCGCCGAGGGGGGTCAGCAGACCGCCGCAGTTGGCGATGATGGCAATGAAGAAAAGTACGGTGTGGGTGGTGTACTTGCGCTGGCTGTTGGTCTGGAGAACCAGTCGGATGAGCAGCATGGCCGCACCGGTGGTACCCATGAACGAGGCCAGCAGGAAACCGATGACCAGGATGGTGGTGTTGGTCAGGGGCGTGGCCTTGAGGTCACCGCGGATGCAGATGCCGCCGGTCGTCACAAAGAGGGCCATGAGCAGCAGGATGAAGGGCACGTAGTCGTAGATCATCTGGTGCTCCAGCTCGTGGCTCATGCCGTTCATGCAGAGCCAGGCACCCACGGGTACGCCCAGCAGCAGGGAGACAATGAGTTTGTGGCTGTTGTGCTCCCACCATTCCTCAAGTCTGGTGAGGGGAAGCACGGCGATGCAGAGGAGCTGTACGGCAAAGGGTATCAGCATCCATGTAGGAATTGCATGTTCCATTGATGTTTTCTTTTGGTTTTGTCCGGCAAAGGTAGTAAAAAAATGTTATAGACAGGTCACATTTCATATCATTTTCTTGGCATTTTCATTAGAATTACCTATTTTTGTACCGAAAACTGTATGCAAAAAACTTAAAAACAAATATAACCATGGCAAACGTTGAGTTTAAGTATGCTCCTATGTTCCAGTTGGGCGAGGACAAGACTGAGTATTATCTGCTGACCAAGGAGGGTGTCTCCGTCAGCGAGTTCGAGGGTCACAAGATCCTGAAGGTTACGCCGGAGGCACTGACCAAGCTGTCTCAGCAGTGCTTCCACGACGTGGAATTCATGCTGCGCCGCGAGCACAACCTGCAGGTGGCCAAGATCCTTACCGATCCCGAGGCAAGTGAGAATGACAAGTATGTAGCCCTGCAGTTCCTGCGCAATGCCGAGACTGCCGCCAAGGGCGTGCTGCCTTTCTGCCAGGATACCGGTACGGCCATCATCCACGCTGAGAAGGGTCAGCAGGTATGGACGGGCTTCGAGGACGAGGAGGCTCTCTCACGCGGTGTGTACAACACCTATACCGAGGATAACCTGCGCTACTCGCAGAACGCACCCCTGACCATGTACGACGAGGTGAACACCAAGTGCAACCTGCCTGCGCAGAACGACATCGAGGCCTGCGAGGGTGCCGAGTACAGGTTCATCTGCGTG
>JAZRVZ010000048.1:0-5175 GCA_045599425.1 Bacteroidaceae bacterium
CCATCCTCTATGGTGATATCACCAAGCACGCCGACTTCAAGCCCTTCATGGGACTCATCTCCGGCGAGCAGACCTACTATGCCGAGAACAGCAAGGGCAAGAATGTGCCTATCCTGGAAGAGGGCTGGGCCGCTGCCGACGAGACCCCGACCCACGTCATCGTGAAGTTTGACTCCAGCCACGGTGGTGCCTACGTCGGTTCCATCGGCAATACCCTTTGGGTCGACAATGTGAAGTTTGTCTTTGACTGATAATCCGGAAGCCGGTACGTCCCGCTTCGCCAGCTGCTGCCTGGCTTTCCGGCAGAAGAACTCTTTCAACTTTCAATTTTCAACTTTCAGTTTGCTTTGAAGACACCATACTATATGTTAGAGGAGAGGTTGCTGCGTCGCAACCTTTCTCTCATTCAGGACGTAGCCCGGCGCAGTGAGGTGGAGATCATCCTGGCTTTCAAGGCCTTTGCCCTCTGGAAGACCTTTCCCATCTTCCGCCAGTACATCAGTCACACCACGGCCAGCTCACCCTACGAGGCCTTGCTGGCCCATCGCGAATTCGGTTCGCTGGCCCATACCTATTCCCCGGCCTATACGGAGGACACCTTTCCCGTGATCCTGGAATGTTCCTCCCACATCACCTTCAACAGCCTTACCCAGTACTCGCGATTCTGGCCCTTGGTACAGGCATACGGTGACCACCCTGTGTCGGTTGGCATACGCATCAACCCCGAGCATAGCGAGATAGAGACTGAGCTCTATGACCCCTGTGCACCCGGTTCCAGGTTTGGCATACTTGCCGATCAGCTTCCGGAAACCCTTCCCGCCGGCATAGAGGGCTTCCATTGCCATTGCCATTGCGAGAGTACCTCCGAGGCCCTGCAGCATACCTTATATTATATTGAGGAGAAGTTCGGCCGGTGGCTTCCCCGGATCAAGTGGCTTAACCTGGGAGGCGGACACCTCATGACGCGCAAGGACTATGATGTGGAACTGCTTGTGCAGATCCTGCGCGACTTCCGTCAGCGTCACCCCAACCTCCGCATCATCCTCGAGCCCGGCAGTGCCTTTGCCTGGCAGACCGGTCCACTTGTTGCCAGCGTGGTTGACATCGTGGAAAACAAAGGCATCAAGACCGCCATACTTGATGTCAGTTTCACCTGCCACATGCCCGACTGCCTGGAGATGCCCTACCAGCCCGCTGTGCGGGGAGCGGAGACCCTTCCCCCCGATGCTGCCAGGGACATGGCCGGCGACCCGCTTGCCTCAACCGTCTATCGGCTGGGCGGAAACAGTTGCCTGAGCGGCGACTATATGGGCTCATGGAAATTCGACCACGTCCTGCAGGTTGGCGAAGAGATCATCTTCGAGGACATGATCCACTACACCACCGTCAAGACCAACATGTTCAACGGAATCCACCATCCCTCCATCGTCCTCCTCCGTGAAGATGGCACCCGGGAGATGCTTCGCGAGTTCCGCTACGAGGATTATCGTGACAGGATGTGCTGACTTGAAACTTTCTTTCCGTTTACAATGTATATGCCTGGCTGCAGATGCTGCACGTCAGGCATTTTTCTGCCGTCCAGCGTGTACACGCCATGGATGCCACGGCTGTCTTGCTGGCGTGCCAGGTCTATGGCCGTCTCCGTGTCATCATCCAGCAGGATGAACTGGCGCTTGCCGTTGACCACCGTCTCGATGACATCCTCGTCCAGGGTGAACAGGCCGACCTCCCCGGGCAGGCTGTCCTTGTCGGGATTCTCCGGCGTGATGCTCATCACCCAGCGACTGGGCCTGCCCATGCCCTTGGCTTTCGGTCCACCGCTCAGCCATGCGTCCTCCAGCACGTACTCATCCTTGCCGTTCAGGTTGCGTGCCTGCTTCTGGGGTATGAAACTGTAGATTCGCGTCACCACGGAGATGCTCAATGGCCTGGTCCTTGCGGCATGGAACTGATTATCCACGGACTGCAGCTTCAGTCCGCCGTCGTTCAGCGGACGGATGAAGTAGGGCATGTTGGGCTGCAGTTCGCCCTTGTCCATCTTCCTCACAATCACGCAGTACTCATCCTGCTCGTCCACCTTGCCGTCACCGTTTGTGTCCCGGCAGGGGGCAATGGCATATACCTCGCCAAATTCCGCCTGCTGGCTGTTCTGCATCACATCCACGCGCATCGGGACGCTCAGGGCCTCCCACTGTCCGGCGTTGCCAGACTGACGGATGTACTCCAGCGACTCATACTTCTTCGCCGGAATGGTGGCATAGTCCATCTCGTCTGTCAGCTCCAGCATCTTCCTTTCCGATGGCGGCAGTTGCTCAAAGCTTGCCGTCAGCGTGACGTTCCTTGTGGCCGTGAAGGTATAGGGATTGCTTGTGCTGCCGTCGCTCCAGGCCGTGAAGCGGTAATCCTCGCTTGCCGTGGCCGTCAGGGTAACCGTCTCACCTTCCACGAACATGCCGCCGCCCCTCACCGTGCCCAGAGACTTGTCTGCCGACTCGGCCGTGATGGTGAACAGCACCTCTGTTCCGGGAATGGGCCGTATCTGTCTCCATTCCTTCCATCCATCTGCCGCCTTGTAGGCATTGACGCACGGACCGAGGACATAGAGCTGGCCTTTCTCCAGCGTTGTTTCACCGAAGGCACTTGACTTGACAGTGGGCGGTGTGGAAGCCTTGCAGACCATTTCCCGCAGCTCATTGCATTCATTGAACGCGTACGAATTGATGCGCGTCACAGACTGTGGTAAGGTGATGGACGTGATTCTTGTGCAACCGTAGAAGGCAAACTCGCCGATGACGGCCACGCCATTGCCGATCGTTACGGACTCCAGTCCGGTGCAACCCTGGAAGGCCCACATTTCAATCTCTGTCACCGTAGCGGGAATGGAGATGGATGACAGACCCGAACATCCCTCGAAGGCCGAAGAGCCGATGCTTGTCACGGTGGCCGGGATATTCACGTTGGTCAGTTCCCCGCAACCTTTGAAGGCCAGTTTGCCTATCGTCTCAATGCCATTGGGGATGTCATAGGCTCCCTTGTATGAAGCGGGCATATAGACAAACAGTTTGCTGTTCTTGACGGGTGTGGTCAAACCGTCGCATCCCGCGAAGGCATAGAAGCCGACGCTCGTGACGGAGTTGGGCAGGATTACGCTGGTCAGACTGCTACAGCCATTGAAGGCGAAATCTCCTATGCTGCTCAGCCCCTCAGGCAGTGACAATTGGGTAATGCTTTTGCAATACTCATACCAGGGAACGGATTGCGCATCCTTATACGTGTCCATCGCTCCGCTGCCTTCAATCCTCAGCTCGCCACTCTTATAAAACGCCCATGTAAGGTTAGCACCGCAGTTGCCGCTGGCCAGAATGGGATCTGTTCCGGCTATGGGCAGTATCTGTCCCCAACTCTTCCATTGGTCAGCAGACTTGTAGGCATTGACTGAAGATGCAGGGACATAGAGCGTACCTTCGTTTACAGGTACATTGAGGAATACGGATGATCCCATTCTCGGTGTCGTCTCGGCTGCGCAGGTTACCGTCCTAAGGTTGCCGCAATCCTGGAATGCGGAGCTTCCGATGCTTGACAGCGAACTGGGCAAGGTGACGGAGTGTATGTTTATGCACCAATGGAAAGCCCAGTCGCCAATGACGATCACACTGTTTGGAACAACAAGCTCCGTGAGGTGTTGGCAGAATTGGAAGGCTCCGCCACCAATCACTTCTACGCTACCAGGGATGTTCAGTGATGAAATAGCTGTTTCCCGGAATGCACGTGCACCTATACACGTTACCGAGTTTGGAATATAGACAGATGCAAGAGAATAACACCGGCAGAATGCATCATCCATAATGATTGTCACATTGCCAGGTATGGTTACGCTGGTCAGTTCCGTACATTCATAGAAAGCATTATTTCCTATGCTGGTCAATCCCTCAGGCAACGTCAGCTTTGTTATCATTGATCGATATGAATACCAGGGTACTGATGAATCTGAGTCATAGTCGATCATATCTCCGCTACCCTCAATCCTCAGCTCGCCATCCTTGTACAGCGTCCAGGTCAGGTTTTCGCCGCACCATCCGTTCATTACCATGGTTGTGGTATCAAAGGCATCCTCCACAATTTTCCTGAACTTGTTCCAGGGCTCGTCTGCCTCGTATGCTGCCTTGCATCCTGGCAGGACGTGCAGCGTGCCACCGTAGGAAATACTTTTATCATTCCTAATACTCGGTGGATTCTTTGCCAGGCACGTAACTGAGCTATATGCGCAATCATATAATCCATAATCAGATATTACTTCCACGGAACTGGGTATGGTTATCGATTGTAGCTTTGGGAGAAAATAGAATGTCCCTTCTGCTATTCCCCTTATCCCATTGGGAATGTTCACCGATGTAAGGTTTATGCAGTTGGAAATTGCATATCTGCCGATTGACGTGACCGTATTGGGAATGTACAGCGAGGTCAGGTTGAGGCAGCGATACAGAGCATAGTCCTCAATGCTTGTCAGTCCTTCGGGCAGTGATACCTCTGTTATGTCTTCGCGATATACATGCCAGGGATAGTCCACATCATTGTTGTAAGATGTCATCGCGCCGCTACCCTCAATCGTCAGTTTGCCCGTCTCCAGATCATACTTCCATGTCAGGTTTTTGCCACAGGTTCCACTTGTTGGATAATAAACCTCCGTGCCTGGTATGGGCAGTATCTGTCCCCAGTCCTTCCATTGGTCAGCTGCCTTGTAAGCATTGACAGATGAGGCCGGAACGTAGAGGATGCCTTCATTTACAGGTGAGTTGTAAAATACGGATGATCCCATGCTTGGGGGAGTCAGGCTTTCGCATATTATTTCCTTAAGGTTTGTACAATCTGTGAATGCTATACTTCCGATGCTTGTCACGGAATTGGGTATGGTTACCGAAGCCAGTGCAGAACAATAACAGTTTGTGGCACTAATTGATAATCAACACATTGCAAGCAATACGGTAGAAAAGTGTTGACGATGTGGGTGGAGAGGGCGAAAAAGGTAAAGATTTTACGTTTTTAACTCTGTGTTAACATATAATGTAATGCTAAGATAGCAAAAAGTCAAAAAAACATACCCTTTGCGGTGGGAGTGTGTTGCAAATGGTATGTTTTATCGTGGTGATATATTCTTATATATTATAATTGATGTGT
>JAZRVZ010000049.1:0-10807 GCA_045599425.1 Bacteroidaceae bacterium
AGGCCCCCAAGGGTTTCGAGGCTCCCGGCTACGATGACTCCAAGTGGGAGGACTTCCCCGTACCCGGACTCTTCGAGCTCAACGGCCACGGAGACCGCATCTACAAGAACACCGGCTACGCCTGGAACACCCAGTTCGAGAACAAGCCCGGCTTCGTGGAGGAGAAGAACAACTACACCGGTTCCTACCGCAAGGAAGTCGAGATTCCCGCCTCCTGGAAGGGTGAGCAGGTCTACCTGCACGTCGGCTCTGCCACCAGCAACCTTCAGGTCTGGGTCAACGGCAAGTTCGTGGGCTACAGCGAAGACAGCAAGCTCGCAGCCGAATTCAACCTGACCAAGTACCTCAAGCCCGGCCAGAAGAACCTCATTGCCATGCAGGTGATGCGCTGGTGCGACGGCAGCTATGGCGAGGACCAGGACTTCTGGCGCTTTACCGGTATTGCCCGCGAGGTCTACCTGTACAGCCGTCCCACCGTGCACCTGCAGGACGTGGCCATCAACCAGGATCTCATCAACGACTACCGTGACGGTCAGCTCACCGTGTGCACCAGCGTGCCCGGCGGCAAGGGCAAGAAGCTGCAGTACAGCCTGAAGGACGCAGCCGGTCGCGAGGTATATAATGAAGAGGTGACCGTGGCTGCCGGCGAGCAGAAGCAGGTCATCGAGGTCAGCAATCCCCGCAAGTGGAGTGCCGAGACCCCCAACCGCTACACCCTCACCCTCACCCTGACCGATGGCAGGAAGGTCATCGAGAGCGTCAGCAACAAGGTAGGTTTCCGCAGCGTGGAGATCAAGAATGCCCAGGTACTGGTCAACGGTCAGCCTGTCCTCTTCAAGGGTGCCGACCGCCACGAGCTTGATCCCGATGGCGGCTACATCGTCAGTGTGGAGCGCATGATCCAGGATATCAAGATCATGAAGCAGCTCAATATCAACGCCGTACGCACCTGTCACTATCCCGACGATCCCCGCTGGTACGACCTTTGTGACGAGTATGGTATCTACGTCTGCGCCGAGGCCAACTTCGAGAGCCACGGTATGGGCTATGGCGACCGCCGTCTGGCCCAGGATCCCCTCTATAAAAAGACCATCGTGGAGCGCAACATCGGCAACTGGCAGGTTCAGAAGAACCATCCCTCGGTCATCTTCTGGAGCCTCGGCAACGAGTCGGGCTACGGTGACAACTTCGAGGCAGCCTACGATGCCGTGAAGAAGCTGGAGACCGACCTGGGCGGCAAGCGCCCCGTGCAGTACGAGCAGGCCTACCAGGACATGAGCAAGAAGAGCGACCTCTACTGTCCCATGTACGCTGACTACAACAACTGCGAGAACTACTGCAAGAGCGACAAGCCCCGTCCCCTCATCCAGTGCGAGTATGCCCACGCCATGGGTAACTCCATGGGCGGATTCAAGGAGTACTGGGATCTGGTGCGCAAGTATCCCAAGTACCAGGGTGGCTTCATCTGGGACTTCGTGGACCAGGGTATGCGCGGCGTGAGCAAGGTAACCGGCAAGCAGATCTGGATGTATGGTGGCGACGAGGGTCGCTATCCTGCCAGCGACCATAACTTCAACTGCAACGGTATCATCGCCCCCGACCGCAGCCTGAATCCCCATGCCAATGAGGTACGCTACTACTACCAGAGCATCTGGGTGAAGAACGTGGACCTGAAGGCTGGCAATGCCGAGCTCTACAACGAAAACTTCTTCATGGACCTCAGCAACGTCACTGCCCACATCGCCCTCGTATGCGAGGGACAGGAGATCGGTGCATACGACTGGGACGACATCCAGTGCGGCCCCCAGCAGACCGTCAAGCTGCCCATGGCACAGGCTCTGCCCATGCTGCGTCAGCTGCTCTCACAGTATGAGGGCAAGGAGGTATATGCCAACGTGGACTTCCGCCTGAAGCAGAGGGACGGCCTTCTGGAGCGTGGCGCTGTGGTGGCCTACGACCAGATCATGCTGCAGGGCTACAAGTTCCCCACCGCCGAGGGCGTGCTCTCTGGCGTGAAGGCCACCGAGGCCGTCGAGGAAGACGGTATGCTGGCCTGCTACACCCTCACCGCCGGCGGCACCAGCATCACCGTGAACCGCTGGAATGGTAACCTGGATTATCTGGATGTCAACGGTCAGCCCATGCTGCAGGACGGCTACAGCGTGACTCCCAACTTCTGGCGTGCACCCACCGACAATGACTTCGGTGCCGGCTTCCAGAACCGTTTCCGTGCCTGGAAGGATGCCGACCGCAAGGTGAAGAGCGTGGCCATCCAGCAGGTCAGCGACAAGGCCAAGGCCATCGTTGTGGAGTATGAGATGCCTCGCGTACACGCGAACCTTATTATGACCTATACCCTTACCGCCGACGGTGTGCTTCTTGTCAACGAGAAACTGGATGTGGATGAGGACAGCAAGGACAAGCCCCAGCTCTTCCGTTACGGTATGCAGTGGGTACTGCCCGCTGAGTACCAGCAGGTTGAGTTCTACGGCCGTGGTCCCGGTGAGAATTACATCGATCGCAACAACGGTGACCGCATCGGCCTCTACCGTGCCAGCGTGGAGAGCCAGTACTGGGGCTACGTACGTCCCCAGGAAAGTGGTAACAAGACCGACATCCGCTACTGGCGCGTGCTGAACGCTGCCGGCAAGGGACTCGAGTTCCAGGCCACCGGCAAGATGGAGTGCTCTGCCCTGAACTATCTGCCCGAGGATCTGGACAGCGGTACCGACAAGGGTGCCACCCAGTTCCATTCCGGCGACCTCACGCCCCGCAAGTTCACCGTCGTACAGGTACAGCAGCGTCAGCTTGGCGTGGGCTGTGTCAACAGCTGGGGCGCATGGCCTCGCAGCGAGTATCAGATGCCTTACCAGGACTACGACTTCACCTATATCGTGAAGCCCGTCCTGTAAGATGGCATTGCATTGGCAGGAAGTTGTGGGTGTACCCATGACTTCCTGTCTTTTTTTTGTTGGTTATCATACGTTTATGAAGTCCACCCTTATCCTTTCCCTGCTACATCTTGTTGTGGATGGTCTGTGTGCCTGTTGTGTGTACATGCTGACCGCTTCCATCGGAACGGAGCTTGCGTTTGGCATGTTCCTGGCCTACAATGCGCTGGCGTTCCTTACCCAGCCCATCACGGGCCATCTGCTTGATGCCGGAAGGCATGGGTGGCGCTTCCTGTGCATCGGTGTCTGCCTGCTTGAACTGGGCGGACTGCTGACTTTCGTCAGTTCCGTCTTCTCCTTTGTCACTCCCTGGCTCGCATGCCTGGCCATCCTGATGGTCGGACTGGGTAATTCCCTGTTCCATGTCTTTGGCGGCAAGACGGTGGCCGTCAGTACCCACAATGACGTGCGCCATCTTGGTGTCTTCGTCTCCACCGGTGCCCTGGGACTGCTCCTTGGACAGGAATTTGCCGGCTCGCACGGCATGCTGCTTATGCTCATGGCCTTCATGGCAACACTCTGTCTGGCTTTCCGGACATGCTTTGCCCTTCGTACGGAATCCGTGACGCCTTCATCCCTGGTGCGTCCCGGCATATCGGCCTCCCTCATGCTCTTCATGATGCTGCTCGTCTTCATCCGTTCCTTCATGGGACAGATGGCTGCACCCGACACGGCTCTGCCCCTTGTTGCCGTGCTGATGGTCGAACTCACCTTCCTGGGCAAGTCTACGGGTGGACTGGTCGCTTGCCGGCTGGGCATCTGGCGCACCCTCTGCGGTACCCTTCTCATGGCCTGCGTCTTCTTTCTGTCCAGTGGCTGGCACGTGGTTTCCTGTCTGGGCCTGGTTCTGGCAGTCAACCTCACCATGCCTCTCACCCTTCACCTGGCCAACCGCAGCCTGCCGGGGCGCGAGGGACTGGCCTTCGGTCTGCTGGCCGCCAGTCTGATTCCCGGTTTTGCCCTGGGCAGCTACTGCGTACGGTCCGTCGTGGCCTGGCAACTGACCTATCCCCTCACGGCAACCATACTCATTGAGGCCCTGGTGCTGCTGTTCATTCGTGAGCGACGCTGGACGGTGCTGGCCATGTCGTTGGTCATGAACATCCTGACCAACGTCCCACTTAACCTCCTGGCCCTGTCCTTGCCTGACCTCCAGACCTCCTTGCCCCTGCAGTTCGGTGCCGAGTTCGTCGTCGTTGTACTGGAAACGGCCCTCTACTTCGTGGTGTTGCACAATGCCCGCCAGGCCCTGTCCTATGCCATCCTCTGCAATGCCGTCAGCTACCTCTGCGGTATCCTCTACACCATTGGTGATTTTTAGTTGCAGAGTCAAAGATCAACATCAGATCAAGTGAAGACTAAGTTACCGCACCATACCATAAACAGCCATGAAGTCACTACACTGCTAAATGCGAAAAACATCCTTCAATCCTTCACCATAGGTGTTATAGCACTACACTTCAGGTACTTACGGTGAAACATCCCGTCCTTCACCCATCCTTCACCATCCTTCACCGGGCAGGTCGGAAATTACCGCATATCACCCTGCCGATGCCTATTTCCCAACTCCCTGCCATACAGTCTGCCGCTCCCCGCTTCACAGGCTGCATCAGCATGGAGACCAGATTAAGCAACCTTGGTTGCTTGATCAATTGACCTTGGTTGCTTGATCAATTGACCCTGGTTGCTTAATCAAGCAACCCGGGTCAATTAACCTGCGCAACAGCATCCTGACACCTGCTCTCCTGCATCCTGCATCCACAGTTGCCGCATGCCGGTCCCATGCAACCCTATTTATGACAGGTAACATGATGACAATCAAATGCAACCTGCCGTCCACCCCATGTTGCATTCCATCAGAACCATGTTACATTCCGGAAGAAGCCATGTCACATTTGCCGGTTTTACAGCCTTCCGTGGCAAACTGGGGTGTCGTACCTGACAGAATTACAATTACATAACATGCTGTGAAGAATGTGAAGCAACTATTACCATATACCTGTAGTCGTTTTTCCCCGGGTAAGCATCTCTGGTTGTCAAGTCCTGTGGCGCCAAGAAGTTTGTAGGTTGAATACGCGTATATGAATTAAATTTTTCTAAAATACTTTGCCGTTTCGCTTTTTCTTCCTATTTTTGCATTAACTATTAAATTTAAGAAAGATGAAGACGTCATTACTACGTAAGCAATACGAATTTTACGTTGCTCATGAAGCAGAGCTGCTTGAGCAATATAATGGCACTCATCTGGTCATTGATGATTCGTTGCATGTCTATTCTTTCAAGGAAGCACGCGATGCCTATCGTTATGGTGCTCAGAACTTTGGAGGCGGCCATTTCTTATTGCAAGAGTGTAAACCCGGAGTGTTGAATGTCGTTCACCAAATTAATTGCTACATTTGATGTCGAAGTTTACAGAAGAACTGGAATATGATTGTTTGCGAGTTAGTACGATGTGTACTATAGATGCAAACGGTTATGAGAAGTCTTTATCTCGTCCCATGACGTGGCAGTGCGACAAAGCAGATTGGGATACTGGAGCTACGGTTACTGTCATTTCCGAGAGATTGGTGGCCGAACTCGGACTGATTCCCATTGGTCGTACGAAGATTAGTGGCTATAATGGTCGTCCCAAGGTAACAAACGAATACAGAGTGGATCTGGTGTTTCCAAATGACATTAGGGTTCCCTTTGTCAAAGTTGTAGAAGCTCCACTTGTTACGATGGATTTGCTTGTTGGAATGAATGTTATAAACCAGGGTCACCTTGACATAGACTTCTGCAATGGAAAAAGGGAGTTCTCTTTTGAAATTTAGAATTGTATCATCTCATCAATCCTTGCATTCTTCCAATTAGATAGCCATCCCACACCGGGGTGGCTTTTTCGTACACGTACGTGAAATAAATTATGTGAAATCCTTTGCCATTTGATGTTTTCTTCCTATCTTTGCCATTGTCAATGCTGACCGGCCTGTCCGTGATGCCCCTGGAGAGGGGTGGAGATGGAGCTGGTGAGAGTATGACGAAATAGACATATTAGAAAATAACAACGTTCTGTGTTATCGAATCACCTTGGAACCTGAGAAACTCTAAACTGATTCAAACATAACACTATACAGAATAATAGGAACGTCTGCGCAATAGCGTGGGCGAACTTATCTGTATAGTGTGGGCAATTCTCAGGGCCTCAAGGTGAAGATAAGGTGGCGTCCGCGCTTCTTTTATCTTCACGCCGAGGCCTTTTGTGTATCCGTCCTGATGATGGATGAAATCTGCCCACATGCAATAGATAAGACAGATACGTCCCACAAAAAACAGCTATTGCATACCATGATTACAGGCGAAATCAAGAACAAGATTGACCAGATCTGGGACACCTTCTTTGTGGCTGGTGTCACCAATCCCATAACCGTACTGGAACAGATGACCTACGTCTTCTTTATGAAGATGCTGGATGACAAGCAACTGCAGGAAGAGGACAATGCCCGTGACTGGGAAATGGAGGTGAAGAACCCCACCTTCCCTGCAGGGCAGAACTGGCTGAACCCCGAGACGAATCAGGAAGTACCCTACGAGCAGATGCGCTGGTCGGTGTTCCGCCATACAGGGCCGGAGAACATGTTCAATATGGTGCGACAGAATGTGTTCGAGTTCATCAAGCACATCGGTACGGGTGAGGAGAGTGCCTACAGCCGCTATATGAAGAACGCCATCTTCCTCATCCCCAATGCCCGCACACTGACGAAGGTGGTGGATGGGGTGGACAGCCTCGACATGAACAACCGCGATGCCATGGGCGATGTCTATGAGTACATCCTGGGCAAGATGGCTGCCAGCGGCACCAACGGGCAGTTCCGCACGCCCCGGCACATCATCCGCATGATTGTGGAGCTGATGGAACCCACGCCGAAGGACTACATCTGCGACCCGGCAATGGGTAGTGCAGGATTCCTTGTCGAGGCAGTGAAGTACATCAAGGAAAAATATGGTACGTCGCTCTACATCAGCGAAGATGTGCAGCACATGAGGACCAGGATGATCAATGGTTATGATACCGACCAGACCATGCTGCGCATCGGAGCCATGAACCTGATGCTGCATGATGTCACCGCTCCCGAACTGGCATGGCGCGACTCCCTGTCCGAGCAGAACGAGGACCAGTCGTGCTACTCCCTCATCATGGCCAATCCGCCCTTTGCCGGCAGCCTGGACAAGGGCAATATCAACAAGAAGATTCTGGCATACGCCAATACCACGAAGACCGAACTCCTCTTCCTGGCTCAGTTCGTCCGCTCATTGGAACTGGGCGGTCGTTGTGCAAGCATCGTTCCCGACGGTGTGCTCTTTGGAACCAGCAAGGCGCACGTTGCCATCCGCAAGGAGATTGTGGATAATCAACAGCTGAAGGCGGTCATCTCCATGCCCAGTGGCGTGTTCAAACCCTACGCAGGAGTATCGACGGCGGTGCTTGTTTTCACCAAGACCAACAGCGGTGGTACAGATAAGGTTTGGTTCTACGACATGAAGGCCGATGGCTTCTCACTGGATGACAAGCGCGCTGCAATCAATGACAATGACATTCCCGACATCGTAAAGCGTTATCACGATATGGTAAGTGAGACGTCGCGTAGCCGCAAGGAGCAGAGTTTCCTTGTGCCGGTAGAAGAGATTCGCCAGAATGACTACGACCTCTCCATCAATAAGTACAAGGAGATTGAGCGCGTGAAGGTGGAGTATGAATCAGTGGAAAGCCTTCTCACTCAACTTGATAATATTGAGGCTGAGTATGTTAAAGGGTATGGTAGACTTGCTAAAATGTTGGAGGAATGAGAGAAGGATGGGAATATAAGAAGTTGAATGAAGTATGTGATAAAGGCTCTTCAAATGTTGTCATCAACAAACTTGTTGATAACAATGGAGATTATCCTTTGTTCGGTGCTTCCGGCCTTGTGAAGAATGTAGATTTTTTCCATCAAGATAAAGAATATATTGGCATAGTGAAAGATGGAGCTGGAGTTGGACGAGTGAATACATATCCAGCTTATTCTTCTTTGGTCGGAACTATGCAATACATCTTTCCAAAAGAACAGTGCTTGTTGAACTACGTCAAATACTTTCTTGTTAAACTTGATCTATCTCATTGTGTATCAGGAGCCACAATTCCTCATATCTACTTCAAAGATTATGGAAAAGAGTTAATTCCTGTTCCAACAATTGAAGAGCAGCAATCCATTGTCTCTGAGTTGGACGAGATAAACAATCTGCTGAGTTTGAAGCGTAAGGAGTTAGAGACTTACGATAAACTTGCTCAATCCCTCTTCTATGAAATGTTCGGAGATCCTGTACAGAATGAAAAGGGATGGGAAGTGAGGAAGTTGGGAGAAATAGGTGAAATAATAACAGGATCAACTCCTTCCATGAAGGATGAATCGAACTATTCATCTAACGACTACTGTTTTGTGAAACCTAGCGACCTACCTGACAAAGGAATTGAATATTTAACAAGTTCAGAATCTTTTATGTCAGAAAAAGGTTTTTCAAATTCAAGAAGTCTCGAGCCGGGAAGTGTTCTTGTCTCATGTATAGGTAGTATAGGTAAAATTAGCATACTTAAAGTTAAAGCTGCAAGTAATCAACAGATTAATGCTATAACGCCGTTTGGTTTAGTGGATTCTGTATATTTAGCATATGCGATTTATGGGATGAAGGATTATATGGTTCATATAGCAAATGCTCCAGTTGTTCCAATTATCAATAAGACTACATTCTCTAAATTTCAAATCCCTCTTCCTCCTCTCTCCCTCCAACAACTCTTTGCCCAGCGCATTGAAGCCATTGAGGAGCAGAAGGCGAATGTCAAGACAGCCATAGAGAAATTGGAAACCCTACTCGCTGCACGAATGCAATACTGGTTCGACTGAACTCACCACAGGTACTTCGACTAACGATCAGTACAAGTGGTTCGACAGAACAACAATATAATATAAGGTATAAGAAAGCGTTCTTTGACATACTGAAAACAAATAATCACGTGAAAATTTGGTGATGCCAGTAAATATACATACTTTTGCAAAAAGTATTGAAAATCTGACGAACATCCAATGAACAGTCCAAAGAAATACGAACAGGCGGAAGAAGAGAGTCTGATGCTGAACGAAAGTTTAGGCTTGGAAACTACTGCTACTTCGACGCTTCGAATGAATCAGTTTGACGAAAGTGTCATAGGAGGTGACGCGGACGGTATGGATGTCCCTTCGCTTCAGTATTCTTTGGAAGAATTGAATGACAGAATTACGGCGGGAATAGAGCAATACCAGAGAGGTGTGTTCTATTCGCAGGAAGATGCTCATACTCTTTTTGACCAATGGAAGAAAAGGGCATGAAAATTGTTTGGACGGCAAACGCACTTCAGGATGCGGATAAGGCTTTTCAATACGCTGCAGATAATTTCGGTCCCATCCAGGTAAATCGGCTGGCTGATAAAATTGCATACGCAGAGACGCGTATCCAGTTATACCCTGATGCCTGTCCCTTGGAGCAGTCCTTGCTCGTTCGGAAAGACAGAGTGTTTCGTCGCGTAAACTTATTCAAACATTTGGAGCTGGTTTTTCATAAAGAATCTGAAGAAGTATGTCTGATTGATGCTATATGGGATACTCGTCAGGATCCGTCTAAGCAGAGACGTAGATTCAAGTAATCCTTTTTTGTTTTCAGTATGTCTCTTAGCGCACGAAAGATGCGAATAACAAGAAACAAGAATAAGAGACATGGCTAAGAATTTTGACTACATCCTTCGACTTGTAGAAGAAAAAGGAATTGCAGGTTTCAAACGTCTGCATGAATACTGCGACATGGCAGAGTCGCTCCAGACGACTTTCCCAGAGGCATCGGCCAACAGTGCACGCAAGGCACTGGAATGGCTCGTGAAGAATATGCTGAGGATGAAGGACGTAAATATAGGAGAGCACGAACAACTCAATGACCTCCTGCATAAACCTGAGACATACGCCTTCATCAATCATGATTATCGTCTGGATGACGATATACGTTTGGTTCATAAGATTGGTAACTCTGCCAGCCATGACGGAGCAGAACCCGTGAAACGTGTAAAGGCTTTCCGCTGTCTGCGTGCCCTCTACAATGTGGTCGCCGGATTCATGTTCAGATGGAAAGCCATCAATACCATAGCACCTTTTGATGCAACACTCATCCCTCAGACTCTCGGTGGTCCTGTCGTTACAACCACACCGGCACCTCAGGTTGAACCGGATGTTGTTGACAGTGTGCCACGAGAGAATGTAGAGCATCCGCAGACACCGGAACTGCCACAGGAATCACTGGCCAGTGAGGCCATCACGCGCAAGTACCTCATTGACTATATGCTGCTTGAGGCTGGTTGGGACATCCTTGATGTGAAGGGCGACGTACAGGGCGGCAAGGCCTGCATAGAGGTGGAGGTGGATGGTATGCCTAACCAGTCAGGCAAGGGATATGCCGACTATGTGCTCTTCAGCCGTGGTGGTAAGCCATTGGCTGTCATCGAGGCAAAGGCAACGACTCACGAAGTGGGAGAGGGCAGGCGTCAGTCTATCCTCTATGCCGACCTGCTGGAGCAGAAGTACGGCCTTCGCCCCGTCATCTACTACACCAACGGGTTCGAGACGATGGTCATTGACGGCATGGGGTACATGGACAGACCGGTGTATGGCTTCCACTCCATGGACGACCTGGAGCGACTGATTCAGAAGCGTGGAAGAGCTGAGATACGCGACCTGCGCATCAACGAGGCTATCACGAACCGACCTTATCAGCAGACGGCCATCAAGAGTGTCGTGGAATGGCTGAACCAGAAGCATCGC
>JAZRVZ010000050.1:0-15278 GCA_045599425.1 Bacteroidaceae bacterium
AAGCCACTTGCTGAGTACAACATCTCAGAGGAGCGTTGGGCAGAGATCAAGCACGACACTATCCAGGGTGGTTCAAAGATCATCAAGCTGCGTGGCCGTTCTTCATTCCAGAGCCCCGCTTACCAGGCTGTCAAGATGATCGAGGGTGCCATGGGCGGCGAGCCCTTCACCTGGCCTGCAGGTTGCTATGTAAACTGCGACAAGTGCGGTTACAAGAACGTGATGATGGCTATGCCTACCGTTATCGACAAGGACGGCGTACACTTCACCGCTCCCGAGGGTACCGAGGAGGAGATGGCAGCTCTCCAGGCTTCCTACGAGCACCTGCAGAAGATGCGCGACGAGATCATCAGCCTGGGCATCATCCCCGCTGTTGAGGACTGGGGCAAGGACAATGCCAACCTCTAATCCCGCACGAACATTAAATATATAAACATGTGAAGGCCGCTCCCCGCGATGGGAACGGCCTTTTTTGCGTTGTTTTTTTGCATTGCAAAGGGGTGCCCAGTAAGCTCATTTGCAACAAAATGCAATATTGTCACAACTTTGTGTGTCACAACCTTGTGACATACGGGATAAATTTGTAATTTTGTGCCCGTAAACCATTCGGATTGACAAGACATGAGCGACGTAAGTGCATTTATCTATGGAAAGGCCGTGGGCGGTCAGAATTTCACAGACAGAGTGAAGGAGACCGCCCGTTTGAAGATGAACTTCGAGTCAGGAATGAACAGTATCATCATTTCTCCTCGTCGTATAGGAAAGACTTCGTTGGTGAAACATGTGATGGAACAGGTAGATGACAGCGTGAAGGTTGTTTTCATGGATATCTACCGATGCCGTACAGAGTATGATTTCTATGAACTTTTTGCTTCGGAGATAGTAAGTCAATGCACCACTAAGATGGAGCAGGCCGTGGCGCTTGCCAAGGAGATGATAATGAGCATCAATCCCAAGATAACGCTCGGGTGGGGCGGTGACAGGACTTTGACGCTCTCCCTGGGGCTTAGCAAGCGTACAAACACACCGGAAGAGATTCTCTCTCTGCCGGAACGTATTTCGCAGAAGATAGGTAAGCGCATTGTGGTGTGCTTAGATGAATTCCAACAGATTGGCGAGATGCCGGATTCTCTGGATGTCCAGAAACGCTTGCGGACGGTGTGGCAGCATCAGCAGAACACATCCTATTGTTTCTTTGGCAGCAAGCGTCACATGATGCTCAATCTCTTCCAGAACAAAAAGATGCCCTTCTATCAGTTCGGGGATATGTTTTTTGTCCACCGCATACCTACAGAAGAATGGGTTCCATTCCTGCAAGAGCGTTTCCGGAGCCGTGGTGTGGAAATAACGGCAGACTATGCTGCAAGGATATGTAATACAGTAGAGAACTATTCATCCTATGTGCAACAGTTAGCCTGGAATGTATTGGCAAGTGCTCAGACTCAGGTGGATGAACAAAGCTTCGAGGCTGGTTTGGAGGCAACGATGACGCAGATGATACCGCTTTTTGTGGAGCAGACCGCCGGACTTACAACTTATCAGATGAACTTCCTGCGTGCCATCTGCCATGGCTATCATCGTGACTTCGGTAGCGAAGAGGTGACCAGCCTTTATCCTATGGGCACACGCAATAATCTTACTCGCGTCATTTCTGCGGTCGTTTCACGCGAGTTGGTTGAACTTCAGGATGATGGTACTTACGATATTCCCGACCCGCTGTTCAAAGTGTGGTTTCGGGAGAGTATGATGTAAGGAGCAAATATATCGCAGATATACCTTGCCGATGTTGAGGATTGTCTTGCAGACTAGGAACATGAAAGAAGACACGATAGAGGATAGTTGCATCTCCGAGTCGGGCTCGATGAGCCTTGGCGCAGACATGACGCAGGTTGACGAGCGGGTGGGCGGCAGTCTCATTCCCCTTCCCTGTTCGGGTGCCACCTGCCTTGCCTTTATGCTCATTCGGGATGGCGAGTCGATGTTCCTGAAGCGTCTGCGACCCGAGTTCGTCGGCAAGGCCCACTATCATCAGCTGTTTTATAAGGAATATACGTTGGGCAGACAGATGGACTGCCCCTATCTTGTACATTACAGGGACTTCCACGACGAGCCCACGGACTGCTACCTCGTGATGGAGTATGTCAGCGGTCGTCTGCTGAAGGATGTGCTGGCCGATGATGAGGCCTGTTTTGACAGCTATGACAACCAGTTGCGTTTTGTCCGTCAGTTTCTCGAAGCCCTTGACTATCTGCACTCCCGTCAGGTGGTGCATCTTGACCTGAAACCCAGCAACATCCTGCTCACCAAGGTAAACAACGATGTGAAGATAGTCGACCTGGGCTACTGCTATTCCGACTCCTTTGCCCATTCCATGGGACGCAATGCCCGCTTTGCTGCACCTGAGCAGCTTGATGGCAGTGGCGACGTGGATGCCCGTACTGACATCTATGCCCTGGGACGGCTGCTTGAAGCCGTGGATGGTGGCAGCCGGCGACTTCACCCTGTCCTGCGCAGGGTGATGGAACGGTGCCTGCAGCCAGCCAAGGCGGATCGCTGGCAGACGGCAGGTGAGATCATGCAGTTCCTGGAAGCAGAGTTGGAGCACAAACGTCCTCGGCGCTTTTATTATTGGCTGGGAGGTGTGGCATGCACCATTGTTGCAGCACTCTTCCTCATTGTGGGATTGGGGCATAAATCGATTGATGATGTGGAACAGAACCGCAAATTCATAGATGACAGGCTCTGCTATCGCGTACTGTCCGGCCAGGAGGGCACGTGCGAGGTCACCGGACCAAACCTGGACCGGATCGGGGAACCGGGATTTTCCAATGTGGGCATCAGTAGTACGGCCAACTTCGATGGCAGGAAATACAAGGTGGAAGGGCTGGCAGACAGCTGCTTCCGCGATTTCCCCTTTGTTGCGACCGTCCATATAGATGAAGGGGTGCGCTATCTGCGTGAGAGTGCATTCCGTGGGGATACCAACCTGGTTTCCATTGCCTTGCCCGAGAGCCTGGACAGTCTGGGCAGTGCCGCCTTCACCTCCTGTCACAAACTCTCGGCCATCCGCCTTCCCTCCTCTCTGCGGACCATCCCCAGCTGTTGCTTCAACAATACGGGACTTCAGCGCATCACCATTCCGGAAGGTGTGAGGCGCATCTGTCGCGATGCCTTCTGCGACAGTCCCGAACTGACTGAAGTTCAGCTGCCCGCCACGCTGCGCGTGCTGGAGCGCGGCGTCTTCTATCTGTGTCCCAGGCTTCGTGAGATCACCATTCCTGCGGCGGTCGAAATGATAGGACTGTATGCCTTCTACGAATGTAAAATGCTGACGGACGTCTACAACCTCTCGCCCGTTCCCCAGCGTGTGATTGACGTGTTTGACCATCCCGGGCGCATCACGCTCCATGTCCCCGCTTCATCCGTGGAACTCTATCGCAAGGCGGAGTGCTGGCGCGACTGCCACGTCGTGGCTTTGTAGCCGTCCCCCTTCAGGGGGACGGGAGGGAGTCCTACAGCAGCTTGAACGTGATGCCGTGCTTCTTGCCGCAGACGTAGACCCTTGCGGCAGTGAGACTGTTGCCCTGGCTGTCCTTCACCCCCTTCAGTACCAGCGGAAGTTTGTTCACGATGGCATGGCACTGATATACCTCGCCGGCCCTGAGCTTGCTGTTCTGTGAATCCAGGATGGTCAGGTTGTCGTCCCCGATGTAGCGTACCAGCACCTCGCGGTTGGGCTGCCAGGTCAGCTTTATCAGGTCGCCCACATGCAGCTGTTCGGCAGTCAGCATGTTCGTCATTTCCTCCGACGAGCTTTCCGAGGCGTTCTCTTCCTTCTTCTTCTGCACAAAATCCAGCCAGTCACCATATCCCACAAACCGGCAGAGGATGTCCAGCGTGGCACGGCTGCACCGGCCACGGTCTATGTAGCCGTAGAACCGCTTGAGTGTGAAGCTGTTGATCTGCTCGTGCGTCTTCTCGTATATCTTGCTGCTCAGCAAATCGAAGTCCTTGGGTGTGCGCACCGGCATGCCCAGTGCCTGCTCCGCTTCCTTGCGGAGCAGTACTTCAGATTCCTCTGCCGTGATCTCTGTGTCCATATTCTTTTCTAAGCACTGCAAAGTTACGAATTCTTGCTGATATTTACTGCCTTTCTCAGCGATAGCACTAAAATAGCACTAAAATAGCACTGATATTTATTGTTTGTTTTTGTGGAAAAAGTTGTTATTTTGCAATGTATTAAATATGATACGCGCATTGTCGCGCGCTTGCCCCCGTGATGCTATGTCCCCTGGGCGGGTGTCGGCCGCATTGCATGCAGATAATCTGTAAATTACAATGATATTCATAAACAACAATCAATAACAATTTAACACACAAAGAACAATGACAAAGAATTATTACACACCCGAAGTTGAGATCATCGATGTGTTGGTTAACACCCATATCGTTGCAGGTAGCCCTCAGGGAGAGGAGATTCCTGTAACCGGTCCAACCGACGATATCGAAGAGGTTAAGGAAAACATCTGGGAACTCGACTAAAAACTGCAGTTATGAAAATGATGAAGCTTATGCTGAGCCTCCTCCTGTCGGTGGTGGGTTGCAGCGCAGCCTTTGCCCAGGCTGGAGAGGAAATACCCGTGGGCATTAACGACAACGTCAAGCACATCCAGATCCGTTTTGACCACGTAAACCGTGGTACTACCTGGTTTACCAGTTCGTCTCTGGGTACGATCCGTCAGAGGTCACAGACCGATGCACCCGACTATGCTGACTGGGTGCTGATTCCCACTGGCAAGAAGAAGGAGATAAATGGCTCCAGCTATGAGGGCTACCGCATCTGGAATGCCAATTCTGCTTTGTTCCTGAGCGAGCCCGAGAAGACTTTCGAGTATCATACCGGTTGGGGTGAGCAGTGCTCCTATACAGCCAAGTCCGGGTTCAGCTATGCTGACGCCGCTGAGTTCTGGATTGTTCCCTCCAGGAACCTCGTATCCTATTTCGGAGAGACTGCTGGTGAAAAAATCCAGGATGGATGGTGGGATGACACCTACTGCCTGGTAACGGATGCTCCCGGCAGACAGCCCAATAATTTTTGTTCCAATGAATTTGGTACGCTGGATTATGGATTCGTTGAATGCTGCAATCTTCCCATTCCCGGTTTTTCCAACTATTACTTTGGTGCAAACAACCTGCTTACGATCACAGAGAGCGAGTCTTCCTTGCTTGAGGACTTCAGAAAGGTGCATGCCTACTACAGCGCAAAGAGTGTAGAAGCAGGAACCGCTCCTGGAACCTTCAAGGCCGCGTATGTCAATGCCTTCAGGCAGACTCTGGATGAGGCTGAGGAAATACTGAACGACCTGGATGCAGATATCAGTGCGGCCAACATCTTCAAGATTACCTCAGAGATCAACAGCAGCTATCTCGATATGGTGATGAATGGACAGAATCCCCTCGCTGACGGTCTGTATCGTTTTGTTTCAGACGAAGTAAATCCTATGACTTCTTCTCATGTTTCGATTGCTTCGCGTGACGATGTGCTGTACTGGAAGTCGGATAATGCCTTCGATCCCAGCCAGATCTGGCAGGTCAGCTATGACTCGAATACCGGATATTACAATGTGGTGAATGCATTGACAGGCAAAAGCATCACTTATAATCACATGATTTTGCCGGGTGCTGTTGACCAGCTGGCCATCCGTCATGCTGAACAGGGTGGTGAGGGCAATCTCTTCTCTCTGGGTATTCCCCATCAGTCCTATCCTGGTGTTTCCTATTATTTGCAGCCTGGCAGTATGGATTGGGGCACGGTGATGGAGTCGTTGATAGATAATTATAGGGAGGCATCATGGCAGCTGGTTGGTGTCAGCCAGAGGGAGCTTGACCTCGCACTCCTGCAGCCCACCTACAAGGACCTCTTGAATGAGGCATCAAGCATCGTGGAAGGCATCCATATCAAGAATGGTGATTTCTCGGATACGCCATTCCTCGCTCGGGACGGTAAGTCCTTGCTGCAGGATTGGAGCATCCGCCACCGTACAGGGAATTCTACTGAAGGTCGTAATGGAGATGCTACTTACACCAATGGTGATGTAACCCTCCATGGTTTTGCGGAGTATTGGCGTTCGGGTGCTTTGTATGACGGTTGCATTTCACAGACTCTCAAGGGACTGCCCAGTGGAACCTACCGCCTGGAAGCAGATATGATTGCTGCCAACGAGGACAATGAAGAGATTCATGGCGTATCACTTTTCGCCAGTGTGGGTGCCAAGTCGTTCGGGCAGAATGTGTCAACAAAGTATGACCTCCCCGAGCATTTTGTCCTGGAGTTCACCGTTGACCAGAACCGTACCGATGTCACTGTCGGTATGAAGATGGAAGGCACTAATGCTGTTTGGGCAGCTATTGATAACGTACAGCTGACCTGCCTGGAGAGTGCCGCTTCGGATTATCTGAAGCGTCAGGTGGCATACCGTGAACTGTGTGCCCTGTATGGAAATATGAAGGATGTAACCGTAGCCACACAGTCGGATATTGACGCCTTCCGTGCAGCTCTGGACAGCTATAACACGGGATATGCTGACAATTACGTTCTGGCTGACGGAACCGAACTTGACGGTGTTTCACTCTATGCCAACAAGTTTACCTATACCCGTAAGTTCGGTACCACCAACTGGCAGTCTCTGTATGTGCCCGCACCCATTCCCGTCAGCAGTCTGGATGAGCAGGGCCTGCGTGCAGCCTACATCAACGCCTTCCATCAGTATGATACCGATGGTGACAATGTGCCCGATCAGCTGACCATGGAGATCTTCTACATCAACAAGGGTGTGCTCTTTGCCAACAATCCCTACATGATCCGTGCCACTTCCACCGGCAACAAGTCTATCGAGGCCAGCAACGTATTGGTTGAGACCGTTGAAAACGGAAGCATCGACTGCTCTTCCACAACGTACAAGTACACCGTTACGGGTCGCTATCAGAAGACTCCTAATGCCGAACTCAAGGGCAACGGATACTACATCATCTCTGGCGGTGCCCTGTCTCAGCTCAGTGCAACCAGCACCGCAAGCCTTGGTGCAGAGCGTTGGTTCCTGAACGTTGAGAGCCGTGGTGCCCAGTACATGGACGCTCCTCTGCCCAGGACCATCAAGATCCGTGCAATCGATGAGGATGGAACTGTAGAGGAGACCACCATCAGCACCGTTGAGGCCGATGGCGACGCAGACGGTTCAATCTACGACATCCTGGGTCGCCGCGTACAGAATGCCGGCAAGGGTATCTATATCCAGAATGGCAAGAAGGTGCTGCGATAAACAATCATCGGGTATCCCCGAAGTTCCGGATCTGGGCAAGGCCAATGCCTGCCCCTGATCCCTTGCAAGTACATATGTACCATATAAGCATGAAGGCCGCTCCCTGCGTAAGGGCGCGGCCTTTTTTCGTCAGTAAAGGGGAGGGGCCTTTTTGGGGGTCGTTTTTGACGTAGCTATGGGACGGTCAGTAAGATCATTTGCAGCAAAATGCAATATTGTAGCAACCTTGTGTAACACAACCTTGTGACATTCGTGATAAATTTGTATTTTTGCGCTCGTTAACCATTTGGATTGATAAGACATGAATGAGGTCGGCTTTGCTTCTGGCTGTGTCTGCATACTCACAAACCTTCCTTTGGGGAGGATTGGAGGATGGGCAAGAGTTCCTCAAAAGAATAAACAGGATAAATCGATATGAATCGCAAAGAAGCCATGGCACATGGCGTGGAGGTACATGAGACAAAGCACTCCATGAAACGTAGAAGCCCCTGGCATGACTACCACCGTAAAGGTACGTATATGCTGACGCTTGTGGTTGAAGGACGTGTGCCGTTGTTGGGTGAGCTGAAAGGAAATGCAGAGGCATCTCTTGGCTCTTCCGATGCTCCTCGCGTTGAGTATTCGGAGTTGGGCAATGCCATTCTGAGAGAGGAAATCTGCAAGATCAATAGGTTCTACCCGCAGGTGGAGGTATGGAAGGTTTGCATAATGCCCGACCACATCCACATGATTGTCCGAGTAAAGGATGACCTGCCAGAGAAGACGCATCTGGGGATGGTGGTCAGAGGCTTCAAGACAGGGTGCAGCCGGGCTTGGTGGCGACTGAATCCTCTGCCTTCGGGAAAAGCCGAAGGAACGGTGGCAATGGCCGAAGGAACGGCGGCAAGGACTGAAGGACCGGTGGCAAGGATGGCAAGCGGCGGTGGAGCCCCGGTTCCCTCGGCTTTTCCCGAGGGCTTTCGTCCTGTGCTCTTCGAAGAGGGCTACAACGACAAGATCCTTCTCCATGAAGGACAGCTTGACAACTGGAAGGCTTACCTCGATGACAACCCCCGCCGCCTACTCCTGAAGCGCCGGAACCCGCAGCTCTTCACTGTGCGCTATGGCATGGAGGTGGCTGACCATCGGTGCCAGATTGTTGGCAATCGCTTCCTGCTTGGCATTCCCGACAAGATGGCGGTCATTGTGCATCGCCGCTACACGGACGCGGAGAACGCCCGCCTGCGCGAGGAATGGCTGGCTTGTGGAGAGCGGGGTGGGGTGCTGGTAAGTGCGGCCATTGCACAAAAGGAGAAGGAGGTGCTGCGTGAGGCCATGAATCGTGGTTACCGCATCATCCTGTTGCGCGAGAACGGCTTCCCTAAGCTCTACAAACCTTCTGGTGAGGCCTTTGATGCTTGCTCTGAAGGCATGCTCCTGCAGATCAGCCCTTGGGAGTATCACATGGAAAAGAAGACCATCACCCGCGCTCAGTGTCTTGAGCTTAACGCTATGGCAGAGAGCATCGCAGCCTCTCTCCCCTTTGCGCCTTGTTTGTAAACTGGAGATGGCAAACCAGCAAGTTGCGTGCATAAAATCTGTTTTTGGTTGTTTACGAATTAAAATTATACTTGTATATTTGTAAACGTAAATAATCGCAACACAATGAATGTCATACCAGAAAGGATAAGGATGGCCAGACGGCTGTGCCGCTTCTCCATGGATGATCTGGTCCGGGAGATGGGCGAGCATGCCGTCAGCAAGATGGCCATCTCGAAGATGGAACGAGGCTTGATGAGGCCCTCTGCCGACACATTGCAAGCCATTGCCCAGGCCTGTCACCAGCCCATCGGTTTCTTTTGCCAGCCCCAGCTCAATCTGGGGGCGCTGGAGTATCGTTTCCGTGAGAATGTCACGGAACGCCAGCGTCAGGAGATCAAGGCCATGGCCGACGACCTCCTGCAACGCTACTTCGAGGTTCAGACGCAGGAAGGCAATGCCTTCCCCTTCGCCCATCCCATGAAGGGCACCACCCTGCGCAACTATGCCGATGCAGAGACCGCTGCCCTCAGGCTGCGCCGCCGGTGGGAGATAGGCTTGCAGCCCATCCACAGCGTCTATGAGCTCCTGGCCTGCTATGGCATCCATGTCCTCGAACTCGATCTGGGCTGTGAAAACATCCTCGGTCTCTCCACCTTCGTAAATGCCGATACACCTATTATAATAATCAACACGCACGCGAACACCACCACCGAGCGCAAGCGTTTCACAGCCCTCCATGAGCTCTGCCACCTCCTCTTCCGCCTGCGTCCCGATGATGAGGCTCGCCATCAGGCTTACCTCGCCACCCTCCCCCCAATCTCACACACCGTCACCCTGAAGCAGCCCGACGAGGAGCGCCTCTGCGACCTCTTTGCCAGTGCCATGCTCATGCCCCAGCCCTGCGTCCTTCGTCGGTTCGGCCAGGTGCGTACCGATGTTGGCCGTCAGGAGTTCATCGCCACCCGCCGTATCTATGGCAACAGCGTGGCAGCCCAGATCCATCGTCTCCACGATCTCCGCATCATCGACGATGCCCTCTACAGCCACCTCTACGATACCGTCATAGGCGATGATCGCAAGGAAGAGAAACTCGGTGCACCATATCCCATCATGGAGACCGCCGACCGCCAGGAAATGCTCGAAGAGAGACTGAGGGTGGAGATGGGGAAGGTTATTTCTTAAAAAATGCGTGCTTATGTGTAACATTTTGGAGAAATCAATACTATAAGAAAGTAGGGCTGTTGACAGACAATCAATGGCATGAAGAAACGTACATAATATAATAAAGCAAGATATGGCAAAGAAAACAGAAATCAAGTTGTTTCAGGACAGACAAGTGCGATCTCTTTGGGATGATGTTCAGGAGCAATGGTATTTTTCCATTGTGGATGTAGTTTCAATCCTTACAGATAGTATAGACCCTCAGGCGTATTGGCGAAAGCTAAAACAAAGGCTGAAGAAAGAAGGTAATGAAACCGTGACAAATTGTCACGCTTTGAAAATGCTTGCAACTGATGGAAAGATGCGTCTAACAGATGTAGCAAATTCTGAGCAGCTTTTCCGATTAATCCAGAGCATCCCTTCACCCAAGGCTGAACCATTCAAACAGTGGATGGCTCAGGTTGCAGCACAGCGTCTTGACCAGATGGCCGACCCTGAGTTGAGCATCAATCTGGCGTTGATGGATTACAAGCGTTTAGGATATAGCGACAACTGGATAAACCAGCGATTAAAAAGCATAGAGATCCGCAAAGACCTCACTGACCAATGGAAGCTGCACAACGTGGAAGAAGGCATACAATATGCTACCCTGACCGATATCATCTATCAGGCTTGGGCAGGACGTACGGCAAAGGAATACAAGCAACTGAAGGGGCTAAAAAAGGAAAACCTACGAGACAACATGACCAACGAGGAATTGGTGCTCAATATGTTGGCAGAACTTTCCACCACAAGCATTACAAAATCCAAAGACCCACAAACACTGGAGGAAAACATGCAGTGTGCATCAGAAGGTGGCGGTGTTGCCCGTGTTGCCCGTGAAGAACTTGAAGCAAGGACAGGGCGTCCAGTCGTCTCTTCTCTCAGTGCGAAGCGCTTCTTTGAGAATCAAAAGGCAAAAGGAATTGATAATCATGATGAAGAAAACAAGGATTAACTATGGAATACACGGACAAGGAATATTGCTTTGAGGTGTGGGGCGACTGGTAAGTGCGGCCATTGCACAAAAGGAGAAGGAGGTGCTGCGTGAGGCCATGAACCGCGGTTACCGCATCATCCTGTTGCGCGAGAACGGCTTCCCTAAGCTCTACAAACCTTCTGGTGAGGCCTTTGATGCTTGCTCTGAAGGCATGCTCCTGCAGATAAGCCCTTGGGAGTATCACATGGAAAAGAAGACAATCACCCGCGCTCAGTGTCTTGAGCTTAACGCTATGGCAGAGAGCATCGCAGCCTCTCTCCCCTTTGCGCCTTGTTTGTAAAATGGAGATGGCAGACCGCATGCCCATGCTCGAAAAGGGGTTGAGGATGGAGATAAAAAAACAAGGGCGAGTCGCCCCGCCCTGGATGTTTTCACAACGGAATAATCCTTATTGTGAATAGCTGATAAAATGTATCTGGCCACAAAGTTAGACAATATATTTGAAACAACCAAATAAATCGATATAAAATGAAAAATATTTTAGGCCTTGATTTGGGAACCAATAGTATTGGTTGGGCACTCATTCAAACTGATAACGAGGGAAATCCTCAGTCTATTGTAAAGCTTGGCAGCCGCATCATACCGATGAGTCAGGATGTGCTCGGCAAGTTTGACAGCGGAGTGACGGAATCGCAAACGGCGGTGCGTACCGGCTATCGCAGTATGCGCCGTATCCGTGAACGCTACCTGCTCCGTCGTGAGCGTCTGCACCGCGTGCTTCATGTGCTGGGTTTCCTCCCCATGCACTACGACGTGTCGCTGGGTTGGGACAAGACCCAGGGCAAGACCTATGGCAAGTTTCTCGACAATGCCGAGCCCAAACTGGCTTGGACCAAGGACCTGCAAGGCAAGAGCCGTTTCATCTTCATGGACAGCTTCACGGAGATGGTGCGCGACTTCCAGAAACATCAGCCCGAACTTCTCGCCGGTGGCAAGTCCATTCCCATGGACTGGACGCTTTACTATCTGCGTGACAAGGCCCTGCGTGCCCCTATCAGCCGACAGGAGCTGGCCTGGATACTGCTCAACTTCAACCAGAAGCGTGGCTACTACCAGCTTCGTGGCGAGGAGGAGGAAACTGAGGACAATACCAAGCTGGAGGAATACTATGTGCTGAAGGTGGTCGATGTAGAAGAGACAGAAGAGAAGCGTGGCAAGGATTCTTGGTACAATATCACGCTGGAGAACGGATGGGTGTATCGTCGCTCGAGCCGTGTGCCTCTCACCGACTGGGTGGGCAAGACGCGTGAGTTCATCGTGACCACACAGCTCAACGAAGACGGTACCGTGAAGCTCGACAAAGAAGGCAAAGAGCGTCGTTCCTTCCGTGCACCGCAAGAGAACGACTGGACCCTGCAGAAGAAGCGAACCGAGGCTGATATCGCCACATCGGGAGAGACCGTAGGCTCTTACATCTACCACCATCTGCTCACAGCACCAGAGGAGAGGGTGCAAGGCAAACTGGTACGCACCATCGAGCGTAAGTTCTACAAGGAAGAACTCCTTGCCATACTGCAAAAGCAGAGTGAGTACATACCCGAACTGAAGGATGCTGCATGGCTCGAAAAGTGCATCCTCGAACTTTATGCACGCAACGAGGCCCATCAAGAGAGTCTCCGTCGCAAGGACATGACCTATCTGCTCATCGAGGACCTCATCTTTTATCAGCGTCCCCTGAAGAGCAAGAAGTCGCTCATCAGCAACTGCCCCTATGAGAGCTATGACTATGTGGACAAGGAGACAGGCGAGGTGAAGATGCAGCATATCAAGTGCATTGCCAAGAGCAATCCCTGCTACCAGGAGTTTCGCCTGTGGCAGTTCGTGCAAAACCTCCGACTCTTTGATCGCACCACACTGGAAGAGAAGGATGTCACTGCCCGGTATCTCCCTACGGAGGATGACTATGTGCGTCTCTTCCTCTACCTTAACGATCGCAAGGACATCAGTCAGGATCAGTTGCTCAAGGACTTCCTCGGCCTGAAGAAACCCAAGGGAAAGGAGAGCAAATATCCCGTGCGATGGAACTATGTGGAAGACAAGACATATCCCTGCAATGAGACCCGCCACCTCCTGCTCTCTGCTCTGAAGAAAGCCGAGGTGTCCGCCACTTTCCTTGATGACGGTATGGAGCATCGCCTGTGGCATCTGCTCTACTCCGTGGAGGACCGTGGCGAGCTCATCAAGGCGCTCACTAAGTGGGCGGATGCCTACCAGTTGCCGGAGACATTTGTGGACGCTTTCAAGAAGATACCAAGCTTCAAAAAAGAGTATGGCGCCTACAGCGAGAAGGCCGTGAAGAAATTGCTCTCTGTGATGCGCATGGGCCGGCTGTGGAGCGAAGAAGCCCTGCCTGCCGACTTGATGGAGCAACTGGGCCAGCGCATGGCAGAAGAGAAGGACGAGGCGCTTCGTCTGCGCGTAGCCAAGCACTGTGCCGACTTCCACTCTTTGGAGCAGTTCCGTGGGCTACCCGTATGGCTGGCTTGCTATGTAGTGTATGGCCGTCACAGCGAGGCCCAAGACACCACCCGCTGGAAGAAGCCCGAAGACATCAAGGCCTTCCTGCACGACTTCAAGCAGTACTCCCTGCGCAATCCCATCGTGGAGCAGTGCGTGCTGGAGACCCTGCGCACGGTGCACGACATATGGGAGCAGTACGGACAGATCGATGAGGTACATGTGGAGCTGGGACGCAGCATGAAGAGCACGGCCGACCAGCGCAAGCGCATGTCGCAGACCATCCAGTCCAACGAGAATACCAACCTCCGTATCAAGCAGCTCCTAATGGAGTTGAAGAGCGACCCCGCCATAGCCGATGTACGTCCCCATTCGCCCATGCAGCAAGACATACTGCGCATCTACGAGGAAGGTGCCTTGCAGGAGCTTCGTAACGACGATCCCGACTACGATGACATATCACGCATCTCCTCTCTTGCCTCGCCCACAACCGCAGAACTCTTACGCTACAAGCTATGGCTGGAGCAGAAATATCTCTCACCCTATACTGGCAGGCCCATTTCGCTCACCAAGCTCTTCACCCCGGCCTACCAGATAGAGCATGTCATACCGAAGGCTCGCTTCTTCGACGACTCCTTCACCAACAAGGTAATCTGCGAGGCAGAGGTTAATCAGCTGAAGTCGAGTCAGCTGGGCTATGAGTTCATCAAGAACCATGGTGGCCAGATAGTTACCTGCCCCACACTCGGAGAGGTGACCGTGTTCACCAAGGAAGACTACGAGAAGTTTGTCAGCGAGCACTATGCGCACAATCGTGCCAAGGCCCGCAAGCTTATGATGGACGACATACCTGAGGAGTTCATACAGCGACAGATGAACGACAGCCGCTACATCAGCAAGGTCATCAAGGGCTTGCTCTCCTGCCTCGTGAGGGAGGAGGATGAAGTGGAGGCCATCTCCAAGAATGTCATACCCTGCACGGGTGGCATCACCGACAAGCTGAAGAAGGACTGGGGACTCAACGATGTGTGGAACAACATCGTCAGCCCACGCTTCCAGCGCATGAACGAGCTTACCGGCTCCGATGCCTTCGGTCACTGGGAAGACAAGGAAGGCAAGCGTGTGTTCCAGACCAGCATGCCTCTCGAACTGCAGCGTGGCTTCAGCAAGAAGCGCATCGACCATCGTCATCACGCCATGGACGCACTCGTCATAGCCCTTGCCTCGCGAAACATCGTGTCGTATCTCAACAATGAGTCGGCCCGCGACACCCAGCGCCGCCAGGACCTCAAGCAGTTGCTCTGTGGCAAGGGACAAGTTATCAACAAACCTTGGGATACCTTCACCCAGGATGCCATGTCGGCCCTGGAAGACATCGTGGTGAGCTTCAAGCACTATGTACGCATCATCAACAAGGCCAGCAACTATTACGAGCACTACGACGAGAAGGGACAGAAGAAGACCGTGGCACAGAAGAGTGAGGGCCAGTGGGCAATAAGGCAATCTCTACACGACCAATATGTATTTGCCCACGTCAACCTTCAGATGAAAGAGAAGGTTAAAATAAATAAAGCTGCCGAAAACATAGACAC
Organism: Bacteroidaceae bacterium; assembly: GCA_045599425.1. Taxonomy (GTDB): domain Bacteria; phylum Bacteroidota; class Bacteroidia; order Bacteroidales; family Bacteroidaceae; genus Physcousia. The sequence continues at coordinate 15,090 of JAZRVZ010000050.1, forward strand.
AATAGTTGATAGGAGAATTAGACAATACATCATAAATCTAATTAAACAAGGTAACTACTCAGCGAACCTCTTTCTTGTCGTACGCATAGCATCTCCAAGAGTGCTTCCATTCTGTATTTCCGTATGGGGGTACGAGTATTTTATTTCATCAAAATCTCCGAGCTCGCCATTTTGCAAACAGTTGAACAA